>NZ_CP015125.1:372500-685000 GCF_001653755.1 Dokdonia donghaensis DSW-1
GAAGTAAAACAACAAGAACTTATCAAACCTATCTTAGAAGAAGCTAGACTTGCTATCCAGAAAGTAGCACGAGCAAAAGGTTATGAGTTTGTACTTGACTCAACTCCAGGAGCAGGAGGCGTTCTTATGGCAGATGGTTACGATCTAATGGCAGATGCAAAAGCTGCTCTAGGCATATAAATCTAAAGCTTGATAACCACTCACTGAGTACAATATCAAATAGTATATAAAAACTGCCCTTTCTAGGGCAGTTTTTTTTATTTTAGAACTATGAGTAATAAGGATGTTATAGGAATTTTTGACAGTGGTATAGGGGGAATCTCCATCTGGAAAGAGATAGTGACTAGACTACCTGGCGAAGACACCATCTACCTTGCAGACAGTATAAACGCACCATATGGCGCAAAGTCTAAAGAGGATATCATTGCACTCTCTGTAAAAAACACAGAAAAACTCATTGCCCTAGGCGCCAAAATTATTGTAATAGCTTGCAACACCGCAACTACAAATGCCATAAACTATCTTAGAGAAAACTATAAAATTCCATTTATAGGTATAGAACCTGCTATCAAACCTGCAGCTATACAATCACAAAGTAAGGCAATAGGCATACTCGCTACAAAGGGCACACTTAACAGCGCGCTTTTTCAAACTACCTCAGAGCGATGGACACAAGGCGTAGATGTTATTGAGGTAATAGGAGAAGGTCTTGTACCTCTTATAGAGCAAGGAGATCTCGAGAATCTTGAGCTATACAACCTATTAGAATCCTATATACAGCCTATGGTCGAAAAAAACATAGACTACCTCGTACTAGGTTGCAGCCATTACCCCTACCTCATCCCATTATTAAAAAAGATGCTGCCTCCTCACGTAGCAATTATAGACTCTGGACTAGCTGTAGCTAGACAAACAGAGGCAGTTTTAAAAGAATTAAACAATCTTTCGGGGGATGTGTCAAGTGAGCACTACCTGTATACCAATGGAGATGTGAAGGTGCTTAAAAAGGTCTTATTACGCTTTCGCGAAAGCGTAAAACACACCACTACCATTACTATATCACATAAGGATTTTTAGAAACGTTTATTGAAAATAAGCAAGCAGGTTAGACTTCTGACTCGCCGAGACAAGCACCTCTTTACCAGTACTCATAACTACGCTCCCGCCCTTTCCTTTTTTGTAACCAGTGATCTCATTTACATTTACAAGAAAAGACTTATGCACTCGAGCAAACCCAAAATCTGTAAGGGCTACTTCAAAAAACTTGAGCGTTTTACTTACTAGCTTCTTATCGCCAGATTTCATAAAAATCTGAGTATAATTATCATCTGCCTGGCAGTATAAGATATCTTTTGCCGGGAGCACCTCAAAACCATCTTGTACAGGTATAGTTATCTTACCCTGCTTATCCATATTGTGTGTGGTAAGGACCTTGTTTTCTAGTGCATTTTCTTTAGACTTTATCTCGATTATATAGTCTACTGCTTTTATAAGCTCATCTATAGAAACGGGTTTAAGTAAATAATATGAGGCGTGTGTATTAAGCGCATCCATCGCATACTGATTATATGCCGTGACAAAGACTGTATCAAATGTACGATCGCCCACTTGCTCTAGCAGGTCAAAGGCATTACCCTTAGGCATCTCAACATCTAAAAAGACAAGATCTAGTTTATGATTACGTATTAATACAAGGGCTTCATCTACATTTTCGGCCTCTCCAACAATAGTTACCTTTGGACAGTATTTTGTAAGGTAGTTGCGCAGTATCTCTCTACTTGTGTCTTCGTCTTCTACTATGATTGTTTTAAGCTCCATAATTATGCTTTTTTAATAAAGAGTTGTACTTGTGTTCCCTCTCCGTTTTCAAAAATATCTGATACCGCAACACTTATTCTATCGCCATACATCTCGTTAAGGATTGCAATACGCTTTTTGATATTACCCATTCCTTTAGATTTCTGTTTCTTTTGATTTTCGGTTTTTAACTCCTTGCTTCGCTTGCGCCCCACTCCATCATCAGACACGGTTATTACCGCAGTTTCTTCATTTTTTTGAGCAAAGGTTATTTGTAGTTTTCCTTTTTCTTCTTTGTACCTCATACCGTGCCATACCGCGTTTTCTACGTAAGGCTGAAGCAACATAGGAGGTATCATAAAGGCGTCTACATCGAGCTCTTCATCTACTTCGATCTCGTAGTCAAATCTATTTTTGAACCTAAAATGTTCTAGCATTGTATAACGCTTTATGAGATCTATCTCGCAAGAGAGTGGTATAAAATCCTCCTCACTATTTTCTAAAACGGCACGCATTAGTATAGAGAAGTCAGACAAGTATCTATTTGCAGTGCGCTCATCATTAGTAGCTATAAAGCTATTAACAGAATTAAGGGCATTAAAAATAAAATGTGGATTCATCTGTGAGCGTAGACTTTTAAGAGCAAGTACATTATTTGCATACTGCTGCTTTTTACTACTACGGTACATTGCAAAAGCTGTAAGCATAAGCAAGGCTGTCACTAGAATTAATGACCCTATAATCACCTTTTGTCTAGTATCACGTGCCTTTACGAGCTCTTGCTCTTGAAAAGCTAGCTGATATCTACTCTCATTGAGTTGTCTATCTTTTTCTAGGCTTATGATTCGGTTTTGTTGTTCTGTAATATCTTTTGCAAATCTTGTAGCTTGTGAGATCTCTTGTTCCTTACGATTGTAACTAAGATCTACCACCTCTTTATAAGCCTCATAAGCTTCTTTAAACTTATCTATGTCACCTTTATCTCTATATATCTCAGAAAGTCTTCTACGCGCATTAGTTTCTACCGTGAGGTCTTCTTTGCGCTTTGCTTCTTCAATACTTTTGTTAAGAAATGTTATAGACTCGTCGTATTTATTTTGAGCAGCCAGTGCAAATCCTATCTTATAATTTTGCTTTTGAGTTGTAATCACATCATCATTAGAAATAGAGTCTGGTGCAACCACACTCAAGTCTTCTATAGCAGATTTACGTAGCTCGATCTCTGCGTCATAAGATTTGTTTCTACTATAATAATCTGCAATGTTTGTTTTTGCTCTTACAGAAGATTCTGTTTTCTCAAGACTAGATAACTGCGCCGCTTTGTTATAGTTTGATGCTGCTTCTTGTTGCGCTCCTTGCTGGTCATAAGCATCACCTATTTTTGTGCGCACGCGTGCAGCTTCTGAGACTTTATTAAGCTCTGAAACCGTACGCTCTACAGCTTCATAATTTGTAATAGAGGTCACATAGTCACCAGTAGCAACATAGGCGTCTCCCAGACCTTCTTTTACTGTAACAAGCTGTTGGGGTGTGAGCTTTTTGCTTTCTAACCTTTTGTAGAGACGTATACTCTCTTGATAACTTTTGTTATTATAATATGCCTTTGCAAGAGCAATCTCTACCGCAGTGCTGGGTGTATTCTTTATACTAAGCTTGTAGTTTGTAATGGCAAGATCATACTGTTTCCAGAAACTATAAATATCCCCTAGTAATTTAAAACTCTCTGCTCGCTCTTGTGATGACAAGCCCTCTATGGCAAGTGCTTTTGCAACTTGATCTACGCCAGCAGCGGCATCTCTCCTATATACAGATTGAGCCTCGTTGAGATATGTTTTGTAGCTTACTAACTCTTCTTCTACATCTTGCATTTGCTCGAGTGCTATTGCCTCTTCTAGTGGTCTTACCTCTACCCTAATGCGCTGCTTATCTTTTACTGTATAATAAACGGTTTCAAAATCTTCACTTTTAACCACAAGCTCATCACCTACTTTTGCCTCTATACGAAACTCCCCATCGCGGCCAGTCTTTGTGTAAGCACCTCCAGTAACCTCTACATTTACCTTGTTTACAGGCTTCATAGTTTCGGTATCTAGCACACTACCTCTTAAAATGAAGATCTCGTTTGTGCTACGGCTTACGGCTCTATTTTTTTGCTGTGCTTGCAATGCTGGTGACAGCAAGGCAATACAGAGTATGCATAATATGTAAATTCTAGTTCTCATTGGTATCAAACTTACACTATAAATCTAGCATCCTAAAATCACAAGGCCTCGCAACTTGCTTATAAATGGCATTTTATAGCCATTTTTTACCACTTTACTCAAATCACTGGTGCATTCCCTCACCCGTAGTGCTGGTTTACTCAATAGCGATAATTTCTAGACAAAGTCATAGCTACTTTTGACTTGTAACTAATTCAAAAAGAGACATTAGATATAACTCTCAACATTTTATTCATCTCAAAAAACAAACTTATGAAAACGCTATTGCTACTTGCTGCTACCCTGGGAACACTCACAAACAGTATAGCAGGAGAACTTAAAGTGGAGAATTACGCTTTCGCGAAAGCGGAAACCTCATCACTACACATCTCTACACCAAAACCTGACGCAAATACCATAAAAGTCGCTTTACTGCTGGACACCTCAAATAGTATGGATGGTCTTATAGACCAGGCAAGGGCTCAACTCTGGGAACTTGTAAACGAGCTTGCACTTGCAAAATGTGGTAATGACTCACAACCAGATCTTAAAATTGCCCTTTATGAATACGGTAATGATCGCCTTAATGCAAGAGAGGGATACATTAGAATGGTGAGCGCCTTTAGCACAGATCTAGATGAGATTTCTAAAAATCTTTTCTCACTCACAACAAATGGTGGTAACGAGTATTGTGGCAATGTGATACAAACCTCGCTCAACCAACTAGACTGGGGTAAAAATGCAAACGACCTTAATTTAATATTTATAGCCGGCAATGAACCCTTTGACCAAGGACCTATTGCTTATCAAAGTGCTGCCAGCAATGCTTGCGGGAAAGATGTAACCATAAACACTATCTTTTGTGGTGATTATAATCAAGGTGTTAAAACACATTGGAAAGATGGTGCTGCACTTACAAAAGGTGACTACATTGCAATAAATAGCGACCGTACAACGGTACATATCCCTTCTCCTTATGACGATGAGATTTTACATAAAAACGCTGCTCTTAACAAAACCTATGTAGGGTATGGAAATCTTGCCTCTAGCAAGATGGCACTACAAAGTAGCCAAGATAGTAATGCAGAAGCCTATGGTAGTGCAAATGCTGTAAAAAGAGCCGTAAGCAAGAGCTCAAGGTTATATAAAAATAGTAGCTGGGATCTTGTAGATGCACTAGATGATAATGAGCATATTGTAGAAGAGCTTGAAGTATCAGAACTTCCTAAGGAATTAAAAGGAAAGGACGAGGAGGAAATCAAAGCATATATCGCTCAAAAAAAGAAAGAACGTACAAAAATACAAGAGGAGATTGCCACTCTTAATAAAAAGCGTCAATCATATGTAGCCACAAAGACAGATAAGAAAGATAACGAGCTGCGCAACGCCCTAATTGAAGCCATAAAAAAGCAGGGTAAAGTAAAAGATTACCACTGGGAAGAATAAGTTTGATACGTCTATATTTTAATTGCCTCTAGCGACAACTAGAGGCAATTATTGTTTTTATGATTCTCTTAACGTCTATACAAAT
Organism: Dokdonia donghaensis DSW-1; assembly: GCF_001653755.1. Taxonomy (GTDB): domain Bacteria; phylum Bacteroidota; class Bacteroidia; order Flavobacteriales; family Flavobacteriaceae; genus Dokdonia; species Dokdonia donghaensis. The sequence goes on from NZ_CP015125.1 coordinate 378,030, forward strand.
CACTCTAGCCGTATAAGATAAAAGTAAACACTAAACTAAAGATTTATGAGTATTTCAAGAATATCAAAAAACACCTTACTTATTGCACTTACTGCTGGAATGATAACCTCTTGCGTTTCAAAGAAAAAATATACCCAACTACAATCTGAGTATGACACTACAAAGGTTACACTTACCAAAACTAAAGTGGAGAAAGAGGAGATAGAAGCAAAATATGCTGCTATAGAGCAACGAGTAGATGATTATAATAATAAAATTAACGCTCTTAAAGACACTAACACAGATTTACAAGCCTCAAATGATTCAAAATTTGAGATTACTACAAATGGTACTGTGATGTCTGAGAATACAAAAAAGAAGCTTAGAGCTGCACTTGCAAATGTAGACCCAAGTGAGCTTGCACAAGCACAAACACTTGAAGACTCTATGAATCTAGCTGTATCGCATAAACTTATACGCAGCCTAGATCGTGATGTATATGGAGATAATGCAAGCAAAGATATTAATATCGATATAGATGATACCGTTGTGCAAATCTCTATCTCAGATAAGATGTTATTTCGCTCAGGAAGCTATAGAGTAAGCAAAGAGGCAGATGATCTTTTAAGACGTATTGCAGCAGTTGTAAATTCTGAACCTGCAGTAGAGGTAATGGTAGAAGGACACACAGATAGCCGCACCATTAAAAAGGGTTCTTACCTTAAAGACAACTGGGACTTAAGTGTACAGCGAGCTACGGCAATAGTACGCGAGTTACAAAATAAACATAACGTAGACCCAGCAAAGCTCATAGCCTCTGGAAGAAGCAGTTATGTACCACTTGTAGAAAACAACAGCAAAGAGAATATGTCCAGAAATAGAAGAACACGTATTCTTATTTTACCCAACTTAGATAAGTTTTTAGCACTTATGGCTTCAAATGAGTAAGCCTATACAAAGTCTTAAAAACAAGAAAGCCTCATCAACTTGATGAGGCTTTTTTTATTGTGATTACGCTTTCGCGAAAGCGTGATGATAGTTAATTTATTGCAGGGCAATTACAGTCATAAGGATCTTTATTTACTCCTAAATTAAGACCTAATGTAATCTGGTGGAAACCACCATTAGTAAGCACTACAGAATTGCTCTGGTATGAGTATGTGTAACCAAAAATAAAGCGATCATACATTCCTCCTATAAAAGGTGTAACGTATTGTAATTTTTGCACATCTACAGTTTCACCATTTGTTGTAAACTCTGCTCCGTCAAAACTTCTTCTATATGATAAACCTCCCCAGAGACGTCCCCAGTCAAGTTTATAGTATGCTTTTGCATTTACATCTAGTGTAGCTTCACCCGTTTGCTCTGTTGCTTGAAACATTACAGATGGCTCAAAACTCCAGTCTGTATAATTAGGTGTTACCGCATATGCCATTGAGACTATATAACGACGCTGGTTGTTTGGCTCAAAATTTTCACTAAAAATATCACGCTTTGCAGGTATTGCATTCTTGACTGTAAAATGTGCAGAGAAGTCTAAGAAGTTATAAGACATTCCAAAATCTACATTTAAGTAAGAATCACTTTGCTCTATTCCTGAAATTACTGGATCAAAATCTGTGAGGTCAAAATTAGTCTCGTCTAGTTTACCCTGTATTATACCAGCGCTTATACCAAAAGAAAGCTGGTTAAGATCTGCAAAGCTACGACCTAGCATTAAGTGATAAGCAAATGTTGCATAAGCACCTTGCTGAGAAAAGTATCCATTTCTATCATTAAAAAGGATACCTCCTACACCTATTTTCTCACCTACTCGACCATTCATACTAACCGTTTGTAATGCTGGTGCATCATCTACTCCTGCCCACTGGCCACGAGCAGTTCCTCTTAACTTTGTGGTTTGAGAGGCTCCTGCCATAGATGGGTGTAATAAATACAGGTTATCTTGTAAGTAATCAAGGTATACAGGTATTCCCTCTTGTGCAATAGCATATTGCGCAAAAAACAAGGCTATTAGAAAGTAGGATTTCTTCAAACTCATAGGTTTTTCGTTTTCTATACAACAGTAAATCGCATTGGATATTGCCCCTTGCGACTGCAGTCTATTATTTTTTAAGTAAGGCCTACAAAAGATTTTACTTCCGTAGCTCTCAAATATATGACTTTTTACAATACATATCCTTAAATATGAAGTGAACTCATATCGGGAGATACTATTACAGCAGCATATTTACCAAAATATAACACTAGTCGTATTAAAACTAATAACATCACGCCTAGTACTCATTCATATACTATTCTATAACATTTTAAGGCTCATCTTCCCTACCTTTGCAAAAAAAGATCACCTATGGCAACATATAATATATCTGTAGAAGGAACATCAAATCCTGCAATAAAAAAATTTCAAGCAGATCAATTTCTTGTTAATCACAATAGCTACGAATTTAAAAATATAGATGAGGCTTCAAACTCTCCACTTGCACAGCAACTGTTTTACTTACCATTTGTAAAAACAGTTTACATCGCACAAAACTTTGTCGCGATAGAAAAATATAATATCGTAGAGTGGATAGATGTGCAGCAAGAAGTTGCAAACCAAGTAGAAGATTATCTTAATAATAACGGGCTTGTAATTATAGAAGACGTTGCTGCCAAAAAAATACCAGTAACAGTATATGCAGAGTCTACTCCTAACCCGTCTACTATTAAGTTTGTAGCAAATAAAAAGCTGGTAACAACCTCTTTTGAGTTTAAAAGTATTGATGATACTGCAAATGCACCTATGGCCAAGGCGCTTTTTCACTTTCCATTTGTAAAAGAAGTATTTTTTGATGAAAATTATATCTCAGTCCAGAAGTATGATATGGCAGAGTGGGATGAGGTTGTAACAGAGACACGTGAGTTTATACGTGACTACATTCAAGATGGAAAAGAAATCGTAACTGCAGAGCAGCTCAAAACTCCTCAACAAGTAGACGCCATCGCCGAAGAAAAATTTGAAACTCTAGATGACGTTTCAAAGGAGATTGTAAATATTATAGAAGAATATGTAAAACCTGCCGTTGCTAGTGATGGAGGTAATATTGTTTTTAAACACTATGACGAGAAGACTCAAAACGTCTCGGTAATTTTACAAGGTGCTTGTAGCGGTTGTCCTTCTAGTACGTTTACACTTAAAAACGGAATAGAAAATATGCTTAAGCAAATGCTACCAGGTAAGATTAATATGGTAGAAGCTATTAACGGCTAGATTTAAATTTCACAAAATTAAAAAAGCCTCATTACATAAAAATGTAATGAGGCTTTTTCAGTTAGAGTAACGTTTACTATTTAAAAGCATTCTCACCTGTAATATCAAGCCCTGTTATAAGCAAGTGTATGTCGTGCGTACCTTCATACGTGATGACACTTTCTAGGTTCATCATATGGCGCATAATACTATACTCTCCTGTAATACCCATACCACCTAGCATCTGGCGTGCCTCACGAGCAATTTTTATAGCCATCTCAACATTATTACGCTTTGCCATAGATATTTGTGCAGACGTGGCTCTATCTTCATTTTTGAGCTGCCCTAGTCTAAAAGCTAGTAATTGTGCCTTTGTAATCTCTGTAATCATTTCTGCCAGCTTCTTTTGCTGCAATTGGAAAGCGGCAATAGGCTTCCCAAACTGGATACGCTCTTTTGCATAACGCAATGCAGTATCATAACAGTCCATTGCGGCTCCTATCGCCCCCCAAGCAATACCAAAACGTGCCGAATCAAGACACCCTAATGGCGCTCCTAGTCCAGATTTGTTTGGTAATAAATTTTCTTTAGGCACTTTTACGTCTTGAAAGATAAGCTCTCCTGTTGCACTTGCTCTAAGTGACCATTTATTGTGAGTCTCTGGAGTAGAAAATCCCTCCATTCCTCTTTCTACTATAAGACCGTGTATACGTCCTTCTTCATTTTTTGCCCACACTACAGCCACATCACAAAATGGGCTGTTTGAGATCCAAAGTTTTGCCCCGTTTAAAAGATAATGGTCTCCCATATCTTTAAAGTTTGTGACCATCCCACTAGGGTTAGATCCGTGGTCTGGTTCTGTAAGTCCAAAAGATCCCATAAACTCACCAGAGGCTAGTTTTGGTAAAAACTTGTTGCGCTGCTCTTCAGAGCCATATTTCCAAATAGGATACATCACTAGTGAAGATTGCACAGAGGCTGTAGATCGCACACCAGAGTCACCACGCTCTATCTCTTGCATTATAAGTCCGTAAGAGATTTGATCAAGACCTGCACCTCCATACTCTTCTGGAATATAAGGACCAAAAGCACCTATCTCTGCTAGGCCTGGAATAATAGATTTTGGAAACTTTGCATCCTGCGCTGCTTGTTCTATTATAGGTGATACATCACGCTTTACCCAAGCGCGGGCAGCATCACGTATAAGTTTATGTTCTTCGGTAAGGAGATCGTCTAGATTATAATAATCTGGAGCCTCAAAAAGATCTGGTTTCATAGCTTAGTTTTTTGCTTCGTAAAAGTAGCGAAAACGTTTTCAATGCCCAAAACCCTGCTTACATTTTGATATAGAAGTCTCTAACTAGTGACACATATGCATCGGTATAGTCGTGACGTGACTTTTCGATAATAAGCGTTGTTATCTCTGCGGGACTTTGCGGGGTTACGCTTTCGCGAAAGCGGTCTTCTCCACCTACCACTTCTTTATCTTGAAAAGCAAATGAGAAAGACATAAGACTGCGCTTTACTGGTGCGTCTGGGGTTCCTTTTACTCTGGTAATTCTTGTAGGCACAAGTTGTGCTCTTGAACATAGCAAAATGAAATCTTCTTCACGCTCATAAGGAATGATCACATTAAATGTACCCTCTGGCGAAAGAAGCTTTGCCACCGCTCCCACAAGTAATTCAAAAGGCATTGCAGACTCAAACCTTGCTTGCTCTCTTGCATCTAGGGCTGCACCATCATTTTGTGACTTTTCTTTTAATGCGTCTTGTGAGGCTTGTGTGAGATCTTCTGTATAAAATGGGGGATTACAAACTATAAGATCATACTCATCATCTACCTCTGCCGCAAACTCGTATAAATGTGCGTGGTAACAAAACAGACGATCACCCCAGTCACTGTTTTCAAAATTTTCGGTAGCCTGCTCATAGGCATTATCATCTAGCTCTACGGCATCTATAGTTTGTGCATCGCAGCGTTGTGCTAGCATAAGTGCAATCACACCTGTGCCTGTCCCTATATCGAGTATGCTATCTGGGTATGCCTCTGTAGACGTCCAAGCACCTAGCAAGACACCATCTGTACCTATTTTCATCGCGCAGCGATCTTGGGCGATGGTAAACTGTTTGAATTTAAAGGGTTTTGATGACATTATATATATAAATCTATCAAGCCTTCAGGTAATTCAAAATGCATTTGCTTATTCTCGCGGTCTACCTTTTTGATAAAGTCATCTACCATAGGGATGAGTACTTGAGAGCCGTCACGATCTATTTCAAAAATAGCCTGTGTATTACTGTCATTTACATAAGTGATAGTTCCTATTTCTCCAAAAGCCTTGTCTACCGCAGTAAAGCCTACTACCTCGTGAAAGTAAAACTGATCCCCACTTAGCTCAGGAAGTAAATCTAGGGGAAGGTATAAACCTGCTCCTATCATATCATCTGCATCTTCTTCTGTATCTATATCTTCAAATTTTACACGTAGCAATGTAGATTTGTGCAACTGTGAAGACTCAATAAAATAAGGTACAAGACTAGGTCCAAAATCTATAAAGACAGAGTCCATATCTACATACTGGTCTGGCTCGTCTGTATCTAGTTTTGCGAGCAGCTCGCCTTTAAAGCTGTACTTGCGCACTATTTTACCTAGGTAAAAACATTCTTCCTTTTTCATAGACTGTAAAAATACAATGATATCTTATAAAATAAGAAAACGTCCTAATAATTACATTAGGACGTTTCTGTTACATTTATAAAGCCCGTGGGCTTATAATGCTGTTTACTCTTCAGAGTCTGAAGCTGCTGCTTCACCCTCTGCACCAGGAGCATCCTCAGCATCTGCAACCACTTCTGGTTGTGCTGCTGCGATACGAGCCTCGTTTACAGCTTTCTCAGCTGCAAGAGCGTCTGCTTTTGCTTTTTCTTCTGCTTTAGAAAGGTCACCTTTCTTAGCTGCTACTTTAGAAGCTTTTTCTTCTAACCAAGCGTTGAATTTTTCTTCCGCTTGCTCTTCAGTAAGCGCTCCTTTACGTACACCACCTGCAAGGTGATTTTTGAGCATTGCTCCTTTGTACGATAAAAGACGTTTTGCCGTCTCAGTAGGCTGCGCTCCATTTTGTAACCAAGTTACAGCTCCATCTACATCTAGATCAATCTGTGCTGGGTTAGTGTTTGGATTGTAAGTACCTATTTTTTCTAAGTATTTACCATCTCTCTTTGCGCGTGCATCTGCTGCTACGATCCAGTAAAAAGGTTTTCCTTTTTTACCGTGTCTTTGTAATCTAATTTTAACTGACATAAAAGTTAATTTGTGGGGTACCCGACCCCTGTTTTTATTTAAGTCTGCAAATATACTACAATTTTTGATCCATTCGACACGTTATGTCTTTAATATAGAGTACTTTTGCAAAATATTTAAGACACCCTCAATGAAAGTAGTATTCCTTACATTAATAAGTGTAATGCTCTTTACTTCTTGTAGTACAATAGAAGACAATAGTCCGGCTTTACAAGGAATTAAAGACAGCTTACTCTTTAGAGCAAATGACTCGAGAGCCATTTTCAATACAGACGGAAGCCTAGTTGTCACTGGAGAGCGCGGCCTTGAAGCCGTTAATCTTCTTGTTAACAACCAGAGCCAGAGTCCCGTTACCCTAGGCGGATCAAATAACACAAATATAGCTGTATACACAGATGAGAATGGTGTAGAGTACAGCACACTTAACCCTCTTTCTCGAGGAAATTTTGCTTATTCTCTTAACGGCGACAACAGCCTCTCTGGAGAGTTTAACTTTACCGCATATACAGAATCACTGCAAGATTCTGTTTTCTTTTATAGAGGTGTTGCATATCAAGTCCCTATACTAAGTCCTTTAATGAATGAACCAGAAGTAATTGTACTTCAAAACAACTTTACTGCAAAGGTAAATACGATAATGTTTACTCCTACTATCATAAATAGTTCGGTATCTGGTAATCTTATAACCGTAGTGGGACAAACTTCTACCACATCTCTTGCGTTAAACTTTCCGCTCAACACAATGGCAGGTGACTATTTATTAGGTACAAATCCAGACCTCTCGGCTGGCTATACGGTTCCCAATGGAGTGTCTAATGCTACATCTGGAGAGCTTACCATCATAACAAATGACGCAGCAAATGAGCTTATCGTAGGTACCTTTTCTTTTCAAACAGATGATGGGTTTGAGGTAACAGAAGGAGCATTTACTATAAATTACTAAATTTTATTACGCTTTCGCGAAAGCGTAGCCACCCACAATACAAGCACACCACAAGGGGTGCTTTTTCTTTTATGTTAAGTATTTTAAGACACTTAACACAGATTTACGTTAATATGCGCCAAATCTAGCGCTATGAGGTTAAAGGTGGTTAAACCTCTATCCCAAAGCCCTGTCTGCCTGTACCTTTATATCATTACTAACAACAAAAAATATATTATGAGCTATACAGAAGAAGTAGGAAATAAGTTAAACAATTTATTAACCAAGTCATATGATGCAGAAGCTGGCTACAAGAAAGCAGCAGAAAAAGTAAGCAACACAGGACTAAAAAACTTTTTTAATAACCGTGCTCAAGATCGATATAACTTTGGACACGAAATTAAGGAAGAGGTACGCAGCTTCGGCCAAGAAGTAGACAAAGGAACAAGCTTTACAGCAGATGCGCACAGAGCGTGGATGGATGTAAAAGCAGCTTTTACAACAGATAATGACGAAGCGGTTTTAGAAGAAGCAATACGAGGAGAAAAGGCCTCTGTAGAAACATATAACGAAGTACTCGCAGAGACTTCATTACCAAACTCAACAAGAACAATACTAGAAAAACAACGTAATAGCATACAGAATGCTCTTAACGAAGTAAAAACTCTTGAAGAGTGGGCATAATTGCCACATTTTAAAAAATTGGATTTGAAAAAGGAGAAAAATCCCAACCAGTAGGTTGGGATTTTTTTTTGCATCAATTTCTCATCATCAGCCACTTATAACGAGTAATATTATTGTGCATAAATCATTAAAATTTGACATTAATTAAGCACACATTAAAGAGTAAAATTCTGTACATTTCTTATCCACATTTTTTACGCCTATGTACCTCATTTTTGACACCGAAACTACAGGACTTCCAAAAAACTGGAACGCTCCTATTACAGACTCAGACAACTGGCCACGCTGTATACAGATAGCCTGGCAGCTGCACGATGAGATGGGACAAGTCATAGAGCACCAAGATTATCTAGTAAAGCCAGATGGTTTTGACATTCCCTATGATGCAGAGCGTATACACGGGATATCAACAGCGCTGGCAGAAAAAGATGGAGTAGCACTCTCAGAGGTTCTTGAGAAGTTTAATATCGCACTATCTCAAGCAAAATATGTGGTGGGTCAAAACGTAGGTTTTGATACAAATATTATGGGCGCCGAGTTTCACAGACTCAACATTGGTAACGACCTGCAAGAGCTACCCGTACTAGATACGTGTACAGAAAAAACAGCAACACTTTGCCAGTTACCAGGAGGGCGAGGTGGAAAATTTAAACTACCTACACTTACAGAATTACACAAACATCTTTTTGGTGAGGGTTTTGGAGAAGCCCACAATGCTACGGCAGATGTTGAGGCGACTACGCGTTGCTTTTTAGAACTTATACGCCAGCGTGTTTATACAAAAGAGGAGCTAGATGTACAGCCAGACTATTTTGACAGGTTCTCTCAAGCAAACCCGCAGCCTATTGAGTTTATAGGGCTCAAGCACATCAATCTCAAAAAAGCCTCTGAGCAAATTGCAAAAAAACTAGCTGCGCAAAATGAAGCCCCAGAAATATCACAAACAGAACTAGAAGATAATGCGGCCAAGCTCTCTGAGGTTAAGTTTGCCCATCTACATAACCACTCACAGTTTTCTATACTGCAGTCTACCGCTAGCGTACAAGATATTGTAAAGGCTGCTGCGGCTCAAAAAATGCCTGCAGTCGCTATGACAGATATGGGTAATATGATGGGGGCTTTTCACTTTACAAAAGCGGTAAAGTCACATAACGCAGGCGTAAAAAAAGCAAATGCCGCAGCCGTAGAGGCGGGAGAAGAACCAGAAGGAGTACCTCTTAAAGCCATTATAGGTTGTGAGTTTAACGTATGTGTAGACCACAAAAACAAAAGCCAGAAGGACAATGGGTACCAAATAGTAATCCTTGCCAAAAATAAAAATGGATATCAAAACCTCTGTAAAATGGCGTCTATTGCCTACACAGATGGTTTTTATTATGTACCTCGTATAGATCGTAATGTGATAATGCAATATCGCGATGATCTTATTGTACTCACAGGTAACCTATATGGAGAGGTGCCTAGCAAAATACTTAACGTAGGCGAAAAACAAGCCGAGGAAGCGCTCGTTTGGTGGAAAGAACAGTTTGGTGATGATCTTTATGTTGAGTTAATGCGTCACGGGCAAGAAGATGAGGATAGGGTGATGCCTGTTCTTATTGCGCTTTCGCGAAAGCATAATATTAAAACCGTCGCATCAAATAACACGTTTTACATCGATAAATCTGATGCAGATGCGCACGATGTATTGCTTTGTGTAAAAGATGGAGAAAAAGTGGCAACGCCAAAGGGACGTGGTCGTGGCTATCGTTATGGCCTTCCTAATGATGAGTACTACTTTAAAAGTGGAGAGGAAATGAAAACCCTCTTTGCAGATGTGCCAGAAGCTATTTTAAATGTACAAGAGGTTGTTGATAAAATCGAACCTTATGAACTAGCGAGAGACGTACTGCTTCCAGCTTTTGACATACCTCAAGAATTTGTATCTCCAGAAGATGCAATAGATGGTGGAAAACGTGGTGAAAATGCTTTTTTAAGACATCTGGTTTATGAAGGTGCAAAAAAACGCTATGGCGAAGAACTCTCAGAAGAAGTTACAGAACGTTTAGATTTTGAGCTTGACGTTATAGAAAAAACAGGATACCCGGGTTACTTCTTGATTGTAGAAGATTTTATACGCGAGGCTCGTAATATGGATGTATCTGTAGGACCTGGTCGTGGATCTGCCGCGGGATCTGTTGCAGCATACTGTTTATGGATTACAAACATAGACCCAATGAAGTATGACCTACTTTTTGAGCGTTTCTTAAATCCGGATCGTGTGAGTATGCCCGATATTGATATTGATTTTGATGATGAAGGTCGCGGGCGTGTAATGCAATATGTAATAGATAAGTATGGTGCAAATCAAGTTGCACAAATTATTACATACGGTACAATGGCTGCAAAGTCTTCTATACGTGATACCTCTAGAGCACTAGATCTATCACTAGGAGATGCAGATCGTATTGCAAAGCTTATACCTACTATGAGTAAGCTGCGAAAGATATTTGGAAAAACAGATGCAGAGCTACGTAGCGCGTTTAGATCTGATGATCTTCCAAAAGTGCAGGAGCTTATTAATATAGAAACACAAGACAATCTGGAAGGCCAAATGCTAAGGCAAGCACGCCAACTAGAGGGATCTGTACGTAACACGGGGATACACGCCTGTGGAGTGATTATTACACCAGATGATATTACAAATTTTGTACCTGTTGCACTAGCAAAAGACTCAGATCTCTATGTAACACAGTTTGACAACTCTGTAGTAGAAGAGGCTGGATTGCTTAAAATGGACTTCTTGGGTCTGAAGACCCTTACACTTATAAAGGACACTGTTAAGCTTGTAAAGTATCGCCACAATGTAGATCTGGATCCTGAGAATTTCCCTCTGGATGATGAAAAAACATACGAACTCTTCCAGCGTGGAGATACCGTAGGGATTTTTCAATATGAATCACCTGGTATGCAAAAGCATATGCAATCTCTTAAACCTACCGTTTTTGAAGATCTTATTGCGATGAATGCCCTTTATCGTCCAGGTCCTATGGAATACATTCCCTCCTTTGTAAGAAGGAAGCACGGAGAAGAAGAAATTGAGTATGATCTCCCAGCGATGGAAGAGTACTTAAAAGAGACTTATGGTATTACTGTATATCAAGAGCAAGTGATGCTTCTATCTCAAAAACTTGCCGACTTTACAAAGGGTGAGGCAGATGTACTGCGTAAGGCAATGGGTAAAAAGCAAATTGCAGTTCTTGATAAAATGAAGCCTAAGTTTATAGAACAGGCATCTGCAAAAGGACACGATCCAGAAAAGCTGGAAAAAATATGGAAAGACTGGGAGGCTTTTGCCGCGTATGCCTTTAACAAGTCTCACTCTACCTGTTATGCTTGGATTGCTTATCAAACAGCATATCTAAAAGCACACTACCCAGCAGAGTATCTTGCCGCTGTACTTTCTAATAATATGAATGATATAAAGCAAGTAACATTCTTTATGGAAGAGGCAAAACGTATGGGACTAGAAGTACTAGGCCCAGATGTAAATGAATCTTTTAGAAAATTTACTGTAAATGATAATGGCGCTGTGCGTTTTGGTATGGGTGCGGTAAAAGGCGTAGGTACAGGAGCGGTTGCCACTATTGTAGAAAATAGAAAAGATGGTAAGTACAAATCTGTTTTTGACTTTGCACGTCGCGTAGATTTACGTGCAGCAAATAAGAAAGCCTTTGAAAGCCTTGCCCTTGCTGGTGGTTTTGACGAACTAGACGGCGACACCCACCGAGCGCAGTTCTTTAATGATAATGGTGATGGGATTACCTTTTTAGAAAAAGCTGTAAAGTACGGTGCTCGCTATCAAGAGAATGAAAATAGCTCGCAGGTAAGCCTTTTTGGCGAGTCAAGTGAGGTGCAAATTCCAGAACCAGAAGTTCCGCCGTGTGAAGAATGGGGCACAATGGAGAAGCTCAAACGTGAGAAAGAAGTGGTAGGTGTATATATATCTGGTCACCCACTAGATGATTTTAAAACCGAGATGGAAACCTTTTGTAACGCAACAGTTAGCCACTTTAACCAGATGGAAGCTTTTGTAAATAGGGAGCTCACCTTTGGCGGGGTGATTACAGATGTACAACATCGCGTATCAAAAAATGGTAAAGGCTGGGCTGCCTTTACAGTAGAGGATTTTACAGATAGTTTTGAGTTTAGAATGTTTGGAGAAGAGTACCTCAAGATGAGGCACTTCTTAATACCTAATAGTTTTATACACGCAAAGGTCTTTATAAAAGACGGCTTTACTAATAGGGAAACTGGACGAAAAGGAGATCCTCGCACACAGTTTAACAGTATACAGCAACTTCAAGATGTTATGGAGAATAATGCAAAAAAGCTCACCATAAACATTGATATTAATGAAGTAGCTGAAGCTCGTGTAGCCGAAATTAAAGAAATATTAGACCAACATATGGGTAGTGCAAAACTGCACTTTCAAGTCTTTGAACCTAAGGAAAAAATCTACGTAAAAATGCCTAGCAAAAAGATCAAGGTCAAAATTTGCCAAGAACTACTAGATTCTCTAGATCACAATAAAATACACTATAAGTTAAACTAAGCAACATTACGAGAAGGCACTAGCTCTCTACGTACAAGTATTGTAACTTCTTCTTTATAATTCTCCGTCTGTAGCGTATAAGTAAATGCCTGCGGATTTTTGCTACTCTTAACACCCTGCATACTAGCTTGATGTAAAAGATAAGTGGCATAATTAGGATACCCTAGATACTTACAAAGCATCTCTATCATCTTTGCGTTAGGGCATAGCTCATCTTCATCAACCCCATCTACATAACTATTGTAATAATTGAGAAGCGTTCTTCTTGAAATTTGATACTTACACTCGCACCATAAACTATTTGCTAGGTGATCTGCCCATTGTGTTTTCGTGTTTCCGGGGGTTTCTGTTTCCGCTTTCGCGAAAGCGGACAAAACAATTTTTCTAAACATCATAATGGTATTTTTTTTCTAATTCATTCTTACATACAAGTCTATTAAGAACAGGAAAGGATTTTCCATCGGTTTTCCATCTAGCACTCTTGATAAGCTAGATATTTACGTATCTAAAAGATAATCAGTACACAAAGAACGATAATTGGCAATAGGTTTCATAAAGGAAATCCGTAAAATGCAGCATATTTTTTCTTTATGTAGGTTTTTTCTTTCAAAAAATTATAACCCTGAAACATTAAAATTATGAAAACCACAATTTACATCTTAGCATTTTTATTTATGGGAGCAACCTTTACTGCTTGCACTCCAGATACCGTGACCGAAGAAAGTGATCGTATAGAAAGCACCTGGGGAGAGGATGATAACAATGGAGAAGAAAAGGAAGATGAAGAGGGTAATTAGACCTTTTGCATCTTAATATTTTTCACTAATTCGTATATTAGAGGGATGAAAAAGTTTGTTCTATCATCCCTTTTTTTACTGTATAGTTTTACGGTTTACAGCACCCTCCCATCTCAGAAATATAAGGCTGAGGATAGTTTACTGTACTACAAAAAGTTAAGCCGTAAAAAAAAAGAATCTTACAAAGATAGACTGGCAGCAAATGATAAAGCAATTTACTGGTCAAGACAAGTGTCTGACTCTGTATACCTTGAACAACTAATCTATAGGTGTGATTTGTATTATTATGATAAGCAATACGATCAAGCAATTGCCCAGACTAAAACAGTATTAGACGAAGCAACTAGACTAAAAAGCAAGCGATTTATCGCTCAATCTTATGATAATCAAGGAAATATTTATAAGAAAAAACAGAATACTTCTGAGGCTTTTACAAACTATGTACACGCCATAGAACTCTTTACTGAGTTAAAGGATAGTATACAGATTATAAAAATTTCAAAAAAAGCGAGCTACATACAAACCAGTCTTGGCGATATAGATGGAGCAGAATATACTATTGTAAATGCTCTTGACTATAGTAACACATTAAAGGACCCATCAGAAATCTCTTGGTTCTATGATATTCTGGGTAGGGTTTATAGGGAGCGTGGCTTATGGAAAGAGGCCATACGGTACCATCGCAAAGCATTACAACTTGCTAACGCTTCAAGTAGTAAAGCCTCACTCATTAATAATTATGCTATCACGCTACTTAAATCTGGTGACAATAACGGCGCCATACAACAACTAGAGGTAGGTCTTGCCTATAAAGATAGCCTGTCACTTAAAACATTATATAGACTCAAAGATAATTATGGCTTTGCAAAATCACGTGCTGGACACAAAGACGCGATACCCTTACTAGAAGAAGCTTTAGACTTGAGAAGTGATATAAATGACATACCTGGAGAATATGCGAGTCATATACACCTTGCAGAGGCTTATATGGCATTAGAAAACACTAAAAAAACTGCATATCACGCACAACAAGCTTATAACATATCTTCTAAAGCTAAGAATACTGAGGCTGTTATAAAAGCGCTCGATTATTTGATCCCAGTAACTAAAGAGTCTAATGTCCTTTTTGAAGAATACACCTCCCTATCAGATTCTCTAACTAAAGCTCAAAACAAAGCTAAGTTTGACTTTGCAAAGCTGCGCTATGATGTAGAAAAGGCAGAAGAACGAGAAAATATCGCCTTACAAAAAATTACAGCCTCACAGCTTCGCGAAGACATAGCAATTAGAAAAAGAAACTGGGCTTTAGCTGGCATAGGAGCTCTTTTAATCATAGGTATTGTTTTTATATTGTACCAGCGTGAGAAATCAAAAAAACAGCGAATACTAGATCGCTATGAAACAGAAAAACGCCTTGCCAAAAAACTACACGATGAGCTTGCAAACGAGATTTACTTAGTTATGAATGAGGTTGAAAATGAAGTACATTCTCCAGCTGTAGCAGATAGACTTGAAGACATTTACAAGTTAAGTAGAGACCTCTCTAGAGAGACAAAACCTATACAAACAGATGAGAACTTCCCGACAGAACTTGCAATGAACTTACAAACCTATACCTCATCAGAACGCAAACTTATATTAAGAGGTCTGGAATCTATAAACTGGAGTGTTATTAATCCCGAAGTAAAAATCGAGATTTACAGAGTACTACAAGAGTTAATGACTAATATGAGAAAGCATAGTAAAGCTTCTCTTGTAGCGCTAGTTTTTAAGAGTGTAGATAAACTTTTAGAAATTAATTACAGTGACAATGGTAAAGGAGTATCGCTATCGAGAGATAATCGCGGGAGCGGTTTGTTAAACACGCAAACCCGTCTCAAATCTCTAGGAGGAGAAATAAAATTTGACTCTGCGGTAGATGAAGGTTTTAGAGCAGAATTATCAATCCCTATTTAATTTACAGTACAATGTTTAAAAAAATTCTAGCGGCCGAGGATATAGACAACATAAAACTAGGTGTCTCTTCTATTCTTAAACAGCTCAAAATACCAGAAGTCGTACACGTGGAGTACTGTGATGAAGCTTTTTTAGAGTTTAAAATGGCCATACAAGACAACGCTCCCTTTGACCTTTTAATTACAGACCTCTCCTTTAAAGAATCTCATCGCAAAGAACGCCTTACCTCTGGAGAACACCTTTTTAAAGCATTAAAAGAGGTAGACCCGTCCATTAAGGTAATCGTCTACTCTATGGAGGATCACCCACAACGTTTTGACAGCCTTTGGAAATCTGGCTTGCTAGATGGTTATGTTTGTAAAGATAGACGAGGACTAGAAAATCTTAAGGAAGCCATAGAGCAGGTCGCAAAAGGTGAAAAATACATCTCTCAACACCTTGCAGATAATGTAAAACAAAAAAATCTGGTAGAACTCAATAACTACGACATCGAGCTATTAAGTCTTCTCGCAGATGGGGCTACACAAGATGAAATACAGCATTATTTTAAATCCAAAAATATGAAACCTTACAGCCGCAGTAGTATTGAGAAGCGACTGCGTGAGTTGCGCACTGAGTTTGGTGCAAAAACTACCATACACCTCATACGCTTACTAGCCGACTTGCGCCTGATTTAAAAAAAGTCAAAAAAAATTAAAAAAAAACGCCCAAATAAAGGAAATCCGTAAAATTTTACCTCCATACCATCATATCTTTGTGACTCCCCCCGTAGCTTTTTTCGAAAGAGGGTTATTATTCAAGATTTTGATGATATTTGAAAAAAAGCTATTATAAAACTCTCATTTCTTATAATGGGAGTTTTTATTTTTATGATTACGCAAACCTAAGCTTTCCCCCAACTGAAAAGCACTCATTGAATTTTTTTAATGAGTGTTTTTTTTTGCACAACTATGAAACGCATCTAACAGGACTTACATACTTTGATTATTAATACTATGGAGACCGCTTTCGCGAAAGCGTAAAAAAGAAAAGCCAACTTATTACAAGTTGGCTTTCATATATTATTATATCCTAATTATTTACATCTCTAGGGCTTTCTTGATATCTCCATCCATAAGAATGTTAATAGGATCTTCTAGTGCTTCTTTTACTGCTACTAAGAATCCTACAGACTCTTTACCATCGATAATTCTGTGATCATAAGATAATGCTACAAACATTATAGGTGCGATTACAATCTCACCATCTTTTACGATAGGGCGCTCTACGATATTGTGCATTCCTAAGATACCAGATTGAGGTGGGTTTATGATAGGTGTAGATAACATAGATCCAAATACACCTCCATTTGAAATTGTAAAGGTTCCTCCTGTCATCTCGTCTACAGTAATCTTACCGTCTCTAGCTCGTATTGCAAGGCGTTTTACCTCGCTCTCAACTCCTCTAAAAGAAAGGTTTTCTGCATTTCTAATAACTGGTACCATAAGTCCTTTAGGTCCTGATACGGCAATTGAGATGTCTTTGTAATCAAAAGTGAGCATCTCCTTACCATCTATCATACTGTTTACAGCAGGATACATTTCAAGAGCTCTTACTACTGCTAGTGTAAAGAAAGACATAAACCCTAAGCCTACGCCGTGCTTTGCCTTAAAATCTTCTTTGTATTGCTTGCGCAGGTCAAATATAGGCTGCATATTTACCTCGTTAAAGGTAGTAAGCATTGCTGTAGTGTTTTTTGCTTGAACTAGACGCTCTGCAACTTTACGACGTAGCATAGATAACTTAGTACGTGAGTCACCTCTAGATCCTGGTCCTGGAGTTCCCATAGAAGGTGTTGCTTTTACAGCATCTTCTTTAGTCACGCGACCCGCTCTACCTGTACCCGTAACCTGACTAGCAGTCATTCCTTTTTCATCAAGAATTTTTCTTGCTGCTGGACTTGGAGTTCCAGATGCGTATGTCTTTTCAGTTTCGGCTGGAGCTTTTTCTCCCGTGTTAGGAGTTGCTGCTTGTTCCTTTTTAAGGTTTTCTTCTACTTTACCGTCTCCACCACCTTCGTCTCCACCTTCATAGGTGTCTGTAGCTGGCGCCTCTGCAGCAGTATCAATAAGGCACACAACTGCACCTACCTCAACAGCATCACCTTCTTCTGCTTTAAGTGTAATGACTCCACTCATCTCTGCTGGAAGCTCGAGCGTTGCTTTATCACTGTCTACCTCGGCAATGGCCTGGTCTTTTTCTACATAATCGCCGTCTTCAACGAGCCATTGTGCGATTTCAACTTCTGTGATGGATTCTCCCGGTGAAGGGACTTTCATTTCTAAAACCATAATGTTTCTGGTTACGCCAGTGTTACTCAACTTACTTAGATGAAGGACGCTGGCGGCTATTAATTGTTACTATTTTACAGGCGCTTCAAAAACGCTATCTATTACTTTTTTGTGTCTTGCTTTTGATCTTGTACTACTTCCCGCAGCTGGAGATGCATATACACGTCGCGATGCTACTCTAAGTTTTACTTGATCAAAATTCATAAGCATATAACCCCAAGCTCCCATATTTCTAGGCTCTTCTTGTGCCCAGACATAATCTGTTACATTAGGATAACTTGCGATAATATCTTCTAACTGCTTTTGTGGCAGTGGGAATAATTGCTCTATACGTACAAGGGCTACATCATCACGGCCATTTTCCTTACGACGCTCTAAGAGATCATAATAAAACTTACCTGTACAGAATACAAGTGATGTAACCTTTTTCTTATCTACCTCAGTATCGTCAAGTACTTCTTGAAAAGAGCCTGTGGTAAGCTCTTCTTTAGTACTCACTACAAGAGGATGTCTTAATAGTGACTTAGGTGTAAAGACTACAAGCGGTTTTCTAAAATTCCACTTCATCTGGCGACGTAGTAGGTGGAAGAAGTTTGCTGGCGTAGTTACATCTGCCATTATAAGGTTATCTGTAGCACAAAGCTGGAGGTAACGTTCCATACGAGCACTAGAGTGCTCAGAACCTTGACCTTCATACCCGTGAGGCAATAACATCACGAGTCCGTTTTGTGTTTTCCACTTAGACTCTGCAGCGCTTATGTATTGGTCTAGCATTATCTGTGCGCCATTTGAAAAATCTCCAAATTGAGCCTCCCAGATAGTAAGTGTCTTAGGAGCAGCCATCGCATACCCGTAGTCAAAACCTACCACTCCATACTCAGAGAGTAGTGAGTTATAGATATCCATCTTACCAGCTACGCCTAAACGGTTGTGTAGATTAATCTCCTCTACATCATCTTCTGTTTTGATAATAGCGTGACGGTGAGAGAATGTTCCTCTCTCTACATCTTGTCCAGATATACGTACATTAAATCCTTCTTCCATAAGAGAACCGTAAGCAAGAAGCTCACCCATTCCCCAGTCTAATTGATTCTTTTCTGTATACTGCTTATTTCTATCTGCAACTATACGCTGTATCTTGCGTATGAATTTTTTATCTTCTGGTAACTTAGTAATACCATCTGCTATAACATCTAGCTTACTTATATCATAGGTAGTATCTACAGGAGTAAGAATATCTTCTCTACTTCCTATCTCATACCCTTCCCAGTCATCTGCAAGAATCTCAGTAATTACTGTTTTATCTCTCTTACGAGATTCTTCAAGATCTTCTTCAAGATCATCTTTATATTCTTTTTCGAGCTGCTTTACGTATCCCTTTTCTATAACCCCTTCTTTAAGAAGTCTTTCTGCATAGATATCACGTGGATTTGCGTGTTTTGAGATTGCTTTATATAGTAAAGGCTGTGTAAATCTAGGCTCATCACCTTCATTATGTCCATACTTTCTATAACCTAGTATGTCTATAAATACATCACGACCAAATTGCATTCTAAAATCAAGTGCAAAGGCAAATGCGTGACATACAGACTCTACATCATCTGCATTTACGTGTAGTACTGGAGACAAAGTAACCTTACCCACATCTGTGCTATAGGTAGATGATCTCGCATCGAGATAGTTTGTAGTAAAACCTACTTGGTTATTTGCTACAATATGTATCGTACCACCCGTTCGATATCCTTCTAACTGTGCCATTTGCACAATTTCATATACAATACCTTGACCAGCTACGGCAGCATCTCCGTGTATAGCAATAGGAAGGATTTTCTTCTCATCTCCTCCTAACTGATTATCTATTTTTGCACGAGACATCCCCTCTATCACTGCTCCTACAGTCTCGAGGTGAGATGGGTTAGGTGCTAGGTCCATACGTATTTTGTGTCCCTTATCGCTTTCGCGAAAGCTAGTCCACCCCATATGGTATTTTACATCTCCATCAAAAAGCTCATCCTCATCATACTCTTTTCCGTCAAACTCAGAAAAGATTGCCTCTGGTGATTTTCCGAAGATATTTGCCAGTACATTAAGACGACCACGGTGTGCCATCCCTACTACAAATTGCTCAACACCTTTATCAGACCCTCTCTCGATAAGCGTATCAAGTCCCGGAATCATAGCGTCAAGTCCTTCTACAGAAAAACGTTTTTGCCCTACATACTTAGAGTGCAAGAAACCTTCAAAAGAAGCTGTTTGATTTAATTTTTTGAGAATATGCCTTTTTTCCTCTTTTGAAAAAGAAGGATGGTTATCATTTTTATTGAGCCAGTTCTGTATCCAAGCAATCTCTTCTGGATTACGAATGTACATATACTCAATACCTATGTGGTCACAATATATGGCCTCAAGGTGATTTACAATCTCTTGTAACGTCTTCTTCCCAATACCTAAAATTGAACCAGCTTCAAACTCTGTACTAAGATCAGACTTAGAGAGTCCAAAGTTTTCTATCTCTAGTGTAGGTGCATATTTACGACGTGCACGTACAGGGTTAGTCTTTGTAAAGAGGTGACCTCTGTTACGGTATCCGTCTATTAATTTTACTATTTGAAATTCTTTTTGAATTCCTTCAGGAATAACCACAGTCTCTCCCCCTACATCACCAGTAACCTCTTCTGCACTTTCTAGCCCAAAGTCAAAACCTTGAAAAAAAGCGCGCCAGCTAGCTTCTACACTATCCGGGTTAAGTAAATATTGATCGTAAAGCTCAGCAAAGTAAGCGGTATGTGCGGCATTCAGAAATGAAAATCTATCCATTTGATATTTAAGTTCTGCGTCTTGCGACTTTAGAAAAGCAAAAATACGATAATTAACATTTTTGGACATATAATACCTATATTTATAACAGAGAATTAAGACACTACAGCTATGAAATGCAATTTTTTAGGGATTATACTACTTACGGGCCTCTTTTTTACAATGACAACAACAACCCAAGCGCAAGAGATTACTACAAAACCTAAAAGTGAGTTTTGGAGCAAGGTGCGTTTTGGTGGTGGATTAGGCTTAAATTTTGGCCGAAACAATACGAACATCACGGTTGCACCGAGTGCATTGTATCAACCCAATCAATATGTCGCATTTGGTCCAGGGCTTAATTATACCTATCAAAAATTTGGAGATTTTAAAACAACCCTTGTAGGGGCAAGTGCTATTGTCATTTCAAATCCGCTTGATTTCTTACAGCTTTCTGGAGAGTTTGAACAACTTCGCGTTTTTCAATCGGTTTCTGGACTACCAGACATTCCAAACTCTTGGAATACTGCACTCTTTCTGGGCGCGGGATACCGTCTCAACGTAGGAGGAAATAGTCTAGGCGCAATCGGGATACGTTACAATGTACTCTTTGACGATAATGATTCTGTTTATGCAGATGCGTGGCAGCCTTTTGTGAGGGTTTATTTTTAATACACGTTTACTACTACTATAACTTTGAACCTAGCACAACATTCCACTCTTTAATTTCCCAAGAAGAAACAATACCGTTTTTCACATAAGGGTCTTGTGCCGCAAATGTCTCAACTTGTGATTTGTCTTTTACTTGAAGGATTAGCACACCTGTTTCACCAGGACCTTCTGTAGCACCACCTAGTAGAAGACTGCCCGCAGCTACAGCTGCTTTTGCAACCTCAAAATGATCTTTGCGATAGGGCGTTCTTTTCTCTAAATAATTTTCTACAAAAGTATATGTAAGGATGTAATATTTCATCTAGTCCATCATAATCTCTAAAAGACCTATCGCTGCCTCACTTATTTTTGTTCCAGGCCCAAAAACTGCTGCGGCTCCAGCCTTAAATAAAAATTCATAATCTTGCTGTGGAATCACTCCTCCCACAATCACCATAATATCTGGTCTTCCTAGCGCCTTTAATTCTTCGATTACTTGAGGTACTAATGTTTTGTGACCAGCCGCAAGTGATGAGACTCCTAGTATGTGCACATCATTTTCTACTGCTTGTTTCGCTGCCTCTTTAGGTGTTTGAAATAGCGGCCCTATATCCACATCAAACCCTATATCTGCATATCCTGTTGCTACTACTTTTGCTCCACGGTCGTGACCGTCTTGTCCCATTTTGGCAATCATAATTCTAGGACGACGCCCGTCTTGTGTTGCAAATTGGTTTGCGAGTTGTTGCGCTTTCGCGAAAGCGGAATCTTCTTTCATCTCTTTGCTATATACACCACTAAAGGATTGTATCTGCGCTTTGTGACGCCCATAAACCTCCTCTAGTGCATCTGAAATTTCTCCTAGGGTTGCTCTTTCTCTAGCTGCTATAACCGCAAGTGATAATAAATTACCATTGCCCTCTCTAGCTGCGTTTGTAAGCGCCTCTAAAGCTTGAGAAACTTTAGCTGAGTCTCTGTCATTTTTGATTTGATCCAGACGCTTAAGCTGGCCATCACGCACCTTTGTATTATCTACATCAAGTATATCTAGGTGCTCATCTTCTGTAGGTCTATATTTATTAACTCCTACTATAATATCTTGACCACTATCTATGCGGGCTTGCTTTCTAGCAGCTGCCTCTTCTATTCTAAGTTTAGGAATACCAGCTTCTATAGCTTTAGTCATACCTCCTAGCTCCTCTACTTCTTGAATAAGCTCCCAGGCTTTATGAGCAATATCATTTGTGAGAGACTCTACATAATAGCTACCCGCCCACGGGTCTACAGTCTTTGTAATATGTGTTTCTTGCTGTAAGAAAATTTGTGTGTTACGAGCAATACGTGCAGAGAAATCTGTAGGCAAGGCAATGGCCTCATCTAATGCGTTTGTGTGCAAACTCTGCGTCCCTCCAAAAGCCGCTGCTGCAGCCTCAATAGTTGTGCGTGCAACGTTATTAAATGGATCTTGCTCTGTAAGACTCCAACCACTAGTCTGACAGTGCGTTCTCAAGGCAAGAGACTTAGGGTTTTTAGGGTTAAATTGTTTTACAATTTTTGCCCATAACATTCTGGCGGCACGCATCTTTGCGATTTCCATAAAGTGGTTCATCCCTATTGCCCAGAAAAACGAAAGCCTTGGTGCAAAGCTGTCTATATCCATCCCAGCAGCAAGCCCAGTTTTTATATACTCCAACCCATCTGCTAGGGTGTATGCGAGTTCTATATCACAAGTTGCTCCAGCTTCTTGCATATGATATCCAGAGATTGAGATACTATTAAATTTAGGCATCTCCTTTGCTGTATATTCAAAGATATCTGAGATAATTCTCATAGATGGTGTAGGAGGATATATGTACGTGTTACGCACCATAAATTCCTTAAGAATATCATTTTGGATTGTACCCGAAAGTAGCGCCGTATCTACTCCTTGCTCTTGTGCTGCGACTATATAAAATGCCATAATAGGAAGCACTGCTCCATTCATAGTCATAGAGACAGACATTTTATCTAGCGGTATCTGGTCAAAAAGGATTTTCATATCCTCTACCGAGTCTATCGCCACACCTGCCTTACCCACATCTCCTACTACGCGCTCGTGATCACTATCATAACCACGGTGTGTTGCGAGATCAAAAGCTACCGAGAGTCCCTTTTGGCCTGCAGCAAGGTTTCTACGATAGAATGCGTTACTATCTTCTGCAGTAGAAAAACCTGCATACTGGCGTATCGTCCAAGGCCTTCTTACGTACATTGTGCTGTAAGGCCCGCGTAAGTTAGGCGCCATACCGGCCACAAAATCTAAGTGCTCTAGATCTTTAACGTCTTCTGGAGTATAGGTCGATTTTACATCTATCTTTTCGGCAGTGGTTTTTAAAACCACATCTTGTTGAGAACTACTTCTTACTTGAGCCCCAAGGGTGATATGTTGTACGTCTCTTCTACTCATTACTTTCTTGCGCTACTTGCGCTACTGGCGCAAGATGTTGATAAAATGCATCTAGTGCCACATAGAGCGCAGTGACTCTTTGATCTTTTGCTTGTCTCCCAAAATTACGCATACGTGAGTTAAACAATTTTGGGTTCATAGTATTAGTCTCTACAAGGGCATTTATAGTGGTAGACAGATCTTTATCTTCCATATTATTTATAACACACTGCACTGCAGGATGCTTATAGTTAAGATTACTAGTGCCTCCATCTTCAAGCAAAATATTGCGAGCCAGTAATTCTTTATAAATAGCAATGGAGTGACTTGTTGCAACTCTGTCAAACTCTGCTGTACCCGTAAAACCTACATACAAGTAGCGACCGTACGCGCTGTTTAAAATTTTTGCCTCTGGATCATATGCCTCTGTAATATCTTGTTCAAATTGATATAGCGCCTCGTTAAGCAACGAGCTATCTTTACCACCACAGGTAGTTATACTTTCTTTTTCTGAATGTTGTAGTGCAAGTTCTTTCTTGTTGTCACAAGATATTAGGCTTACAGACAAAAGGAGAACCACTACTACTAGTTGATTAATTTTTATCATATCTACTCAGTTTTAAGACGCTCTTTTTCGACAGTTTCTGCGAGACGTCTCATTATTATAGGTTCGATTATTGTTTTGCGTGGGTTTATTTTTACAAAAGGATATAACTCAAGATTATCCTTCATCTTATCATCTTGATTAGGATGCTTGTTAGTTCCTAATAAAGTAATGACTCCCTCATCAAAAAGCTGCTGCTCTCTAGTTGCGCTTTCTTTAATCTTGCGTTGTACGGTTCCGTCTTTGAGTTGTTTTAATAGACCCCCATTGCGCTCTATATCCTTAAACAGCGTAAGTGCTTTTTCCGCTAGCTGATGGGTGAGTTCCTCAACATAGTAAGATCCATCTGAAGGATTTTGTACCGCATCAAAATAGCTTTCTTCTTTGAGCACTATTAATTGATTTCGAGATATGCGCTGTCCAAAATCATTTGTTTTATGATACAACGCATCGTAAGGCATATTTACCACCCAGTCTGCTCCTCCTAAAACTGCGCTCATACACTCTGTAGTGGTACGCAACATATTGGTGTTATAGTCGTAAATAGTTTTATTTCTACGGCTGGGGTGCGCTACGATTTTAATTGCTGTGTCTTGATAAGAAAAAGCACTTAAAACAGTTTGTGCTAATTCTCTTAATGCTCTAAGCTTTGCAATTTCAAAAAAGTAATTTGTACCTACACTTACCTCGACAACTACTTCCTCCAGTTTAAGATTTTCTTGCTCACAAAAATTTAAATACTCAGCCAGCTGTGCCATACCGTATGCCAGTTGCTGGACCATAGTTGCTCCAGCATTCTGATAAAGTGTAGTATCTATTGTAAAGGATGGCGCTGCTTCTTGTATAACTTCTTTAAAATCTTTATGATCCTTATTGAGATTTGTAAACCAGTTACCATCTAAAGCAAGATGGTTAATAATATCCAGCTTTACTACGAGCTCATACTTATCACTATATCGATATAGCTCCTTGTAAAATTGTGCGTCTAAAAATGACAGATCAAAATACAGAGGCACAGAGGCATCACTAAGCGTTGTAAATAACGCAGCTATATCAAAAGGCTTATTGGCTTGAAAATAAACAGCCTCTACACCATTTACTATAGCATTATTTGCCGTCTCTGCAGACTGTACTGCTTGATTTATAAAAATTTTCTCTCCTATAAACCAATGCTTAGGTAGTGTGATGTTTGCCGTTTTTTTTACCTCATCTTTATGGTAAAAAGGACGTACGTGTATACCCTCTAAGCTCTGCCAGACAAGTGTATCGTTATAATCTGCACCCTTAAGATCAAACTGTATTTTCTGTTTGTATGCTTTTGCAGATACTGGATCAAATTCTGAAAATAAACTAGTCTTCATTTTCCTGTTTTAAACTATCTTGATATTCAATAATGTAAATCTCTTCGTTATCCTTTTTCATAAGATATTCTTCACGAGCAAACCGCTCTAAACCTGCGCTATCTTTGAGCTGTAGTATTTGAGCATTATCCTTTGAAATTTCGTTTTTAAAATAATCACGGTTACCCTTTAACTTATCTCGCTCTTGGTTAAGCTCTCTATGTAATAGGTATGAACTCCCGTCAAAAAACAGCATCCAGATTAAGAAAATGATGGTAATGAGTAAATATTTATTACTCAATACTCTAAACCATTTTTTTTGCCTCAGCTCTTTGACACCCATTGTAGTAAATATAGTAAAACCTTAATTTAAACGTTCGTTTATAATGCTTCGTACAATATCTACAGCAACAGTATTATACCTATTGTTTGGTATAATAATATCTGCAAATTCTTTAGTAGGCTCAATAAACTGTTGATGCATAGGCTTAAGTGTGGTTTGATACCTATTAAGCACTTCATCTAGATCTCTACCGCGCTCTGCAATATCCCTCTTGAGACGACGTATTAATCGCTCATCACTATCTGCGTGTACAAAAACTTTGATATCAAATAGATTTCTAATAGCAGGATCTGTAAGTATAAGGATACCCTCTACCACCATCACATTAGTAGGCGTGGTAAGCACCGTCTCTTCTGTACGGTTATGTGCAACAAATGAATATACTGGTTGTAATATGTTCCTTCCTTCTTTAAGTTCTTTGAGATGTTGACACAGCAATGGAAAATCTATCGCATTAGGGTGATCAAAGTTTACTTTCTTTCTTTCCTCCATAGAGAGGCTAGAAAGATCTTTATAATATGAGTCTTGGGAGATAACCGTTACCTGTCCTTCTGGAAGGTCTGAAACTATCTGATCTACTACGGTAGTTTTTCCACTACCGGTACCTCCACCTATACCTATTATGAGCATAATTGTAATTGTGTTGTTTTAAGTACGCTTTCGCGAAAGCGTTAATCTTTTTATTCCTCTTCTTGTCCGTATTGATCTATATACTCTGGGTATAAAAACTCATTATATGGAAAACGTGTTACATGTATCTCTCTCACGCGCTCGTATACCTTCTTTCTAAAGGAATCAAAGTTGTTTTTATTAAGCGCCGAAATGAATATCGCATCACCATTAGTTCGTGACATCCAGGTCTCCTTCCACTCATCTAGTGAGTAGTGAGCACCGGTGCGCTCTACCATAAGATCATCATCATCATAAGCCTCTGCCTTATATGCATCAATTTTATTAAAGACCATAAGCGTGGGTTTATCCATACTTTTTATCTCATCAAGAATCTTATTTACGGCATTAATATGATCTTCAAACTGTGGGTGTGAAATATCTACCACGTGCAATAATAAGTCTGCCTCGCGCACCTCATCTAGTGTACTCTTAAAAGAGTCTACTAGTTGTGTAGGTAACTTTCTTATAAACCCAACGGTGTCTGAAAGTAAGAATGGTAAATTACCTATTACCACCTTACGCACAGTAGTATCAAGGGTTGCAAAGAGTTTATTTTCGGCAAACACCTTACTCTTGCTTATCACATTCATAAGAGTACTTTTACCCACATTTGTATATCCTACAAGGGCTACTCTCACCAGTGCACCACGGTTACCACGTTGTGTAGACATTTGCTTGTCTATGGTTTTCATCTTCTTTTTGAGCAGGGTGATGCGGTCACGTACGATACGTCTATCTGTCTCAATTTCTGTCTCTCCAGGACCACGCATACCTATACCTCCACGCTGGCGCTCAAGGTGTGTCCATAAACCTACTAGACGTGGTAAGAGATACTCATACTGGGCAAGTTCTACTTGCGTACGTGCATAACTAGTTTGTGCTCGTTGTGCAAAAATATCTAGTATGAGATATGTACGATCTACAATCTTACACTTAAGTAGTGCCTCAATGTTACGCTGCTGTCCCGGTGTAAGCTCGTCGTCAAAAATGACTGTACCTACATCGTGCTGCTCTACATAAGCAGCTACATCTTCCATCTTACCAGTCCCTATAAAAGTTTTAGGGTTAGGACGTTCTAATTTTTGACTAAAACGCTTAAGAACCTCTGCTCCTGCCGTGTAGGCCAGAAACTCGAGCTCATCAAGGTATTCTGTCATTTTTTCGTGCGTTTGTTTTTGGGTTACAAGCCCTACAAGAATGCACTTTTCATATTCTATTTTTTCAACTTCCAGCATAAATACAAAGGTAGCAAATGGATTGCAGTCTTTTTGACTAAATTGTGGGTCTCATAGATACTGTTTAATATGGAGGATACATCCGCTTCCGCGAAAGCGCAAACCAAAAAAATAAAATGTGCCATAGGTTTTTACAATCTTGAAAACCTTTTTGACACAAAAAATGACCCCGCAACACTAGATGACGACTTTACACCAGGTGGTTTTAAGGAGTGGAACTCTTATAAGTTTGACAAAAAAGTTAAAAAACTGGCTAAGGTTATTTCTAAAATAGGAAAAAAAGAGACTACGACATCACCAAGCTTACTAGGCGTGGCAGAGGTAGAAAACAAGGCTGTATTAAAAGCACTAATAAAAACCAGTAAGCTTGATGACGAAGGGTATAGCATTGTGCACTATGACTCTCCAGATGAGCGTGGTATAGATGTAGCACTTCTATACAAGAAGAAAGATTTTACGGTACATAAGAGTGAGGCCGTCACATTATATCTAGAGACAGAGGAGGGAGATCGTGATTATACCAGAGATATTTTATACGTGCAAGGTAACTTGCTAGGTACGGAGGTACATATACTTGTAAATCACTGGCCATCTCGACGTAGAGGAGCAAATGAAACTTCTCACAAACGCATAAAAGCCGCTCAAAAAAATCGAGAACTTATAGACAATCTTGTCGTACAAAATCCAGAAGCAAGGGTGATTATAATGGGTGACTTTAATGATGGACCACACAGTGAGAGCATAAAAAAACACCTGGTTAAAACTGACTTTTACAACCCGATGCTTTATCTCGGGACGAGATATGAGGGTAGTCTTAATTATAATTATGAGTGGTTCATCTTTGATCAAATTATCTTTTCAAACAACTTTGTGCGTATTTATGACAATGACCTTCTTTATGAGAAGTCTGACATTTATAATGATTTTTATCTCACAGAGTACGATGGGAAGTTTAAAGGTAATCCCTTTAGAACATATGCTGGTAAAAACTACCTGGGTGGTTATAGTGACCACTTCCCTGTCTATACAATTTTAACGGCAACTGTTAAAAACTAGAATTTACCAAGTAGGAAAGAAGTCGGTTGTCGGGTTTATAAAGTATTATATCCAATATTTTTGTTAATTGTTTGAAGATTGCTTTATTTGTTACACTTTAGCAGTGTATATAATTTAGCTTTATAGCGTATTCATTACATAATTTGCATCATAATCGTGCAGTTCTATGTGATTTAAGGATATTTCTTTATTCAACTATAAGGCTATAACTCACGACAAACCCAATCAAATGAAGAGACTTTTACTTTCCCTACTTTGGCTTATCCCTTCGGCATTATTTTCACAAATTACTGTAGACGAATCACTAACAACACAACAACTCGTAGAAGATATTCTCATAAACGCCTCTTGTGCAGGAACTGAGAACTTTATACAAAGTACAGGTACAGATTTTGCATCTGTAAATGGCGTGGGTGCTTTTAATGCAAATGGTAGCAACTTCCCCTTTGAAGCGGGAGTAGTACTAAGTTCTGGTAGCGTATCTACGGCACCAGGCCCTAACCTTACTACGCAAAGCAACGGTGGGGCAGCCTGGCCAGGAGATACAGACTTAGAAAACTTTACTGGTGCAACGGCAACAAATAACGCTTCATTTATACAGTTTGATTTTACTCCTTTTACTGAGCAATTGAGCTTTGATTTCTTAATGGCATCAGAAGAATATAATCAAAATTTTGAGTGCACATTTACAGATGCATTTGCATTTATCTTAACTGATAATGATACTGGCACCTCTGTAAATCTAGCAGTGCTTCCAGGTACAAACACTCCAATAGAAGTGACAAACATAAGACCTGAAGTACCTAATAATTGTACTGCAGTAAATGAAGAGTTTTTTGGGCAGTACAACTTCCTTCCTTTTAATGATGAAAACACAGCTGCAACAAACTTTAATGGTCAAACTGTCGAGCTTACCGCATCTACCACAGTAGTACCGGGAAATTCATACACTATTAAACTTGTGGTAGCAGACCAAACAGATAGTCTTTTTGACATTGCAGTATTTATTGAGGCTGGTAGTTTTAACGTTACAAATACAGATCTAGGTGAAGATTTACTCGTTGAAAATGGCCTTGCATCTTGTGAAGGAGACCCTGTTACTCTAGATGCTACAGATCCAGATGCAGAAACTTATACCTGGTTGCTTAACGACGTAGTTATAACTGGAGAAACAGCATCAACACTAATTGTTACTGAGCCTGGTGAATATAGCGTAGTAGTAACTCTTACAGATTTACCAGATTGTGAAGTACGAGACGATATAACAGTCGAGTTTATTTCTGAACCTGCAGTAAATATTGATGATGTAGTTTCTTGTATGGGAGAAACCGAAACTTTAGACACAGGCCTACCCGCAAGTACAACAACATTTGTTTGGAGTCTAGATGGAACTGTTATAACAGGGGAAACAGGACCATCTATAAGCGCAACAGCATCAGGAAATTATACAGTACAAGCTATTTTTGATGCTGGATGTACCTATACAGATGATGCTATTGCTACTTTTAACCTAGCGCCTATTGTAGACCTTGGGGAAGACATCAATAGTTGTCTTGAAGATGCTGTCACTCTAGATGGATCTCCATCTAATGTAGACCCTGACGGATCAACTTATGAATGGTTTTTAAACGGGACTCTTATAACGGGAGAGACCTCTACCACACTAGAAGCGACTGCCCCAGGAGTGTATGAAGTTTTTGTAACCTTTGAAGGGTGTGTTGGGACCGATACATTAACAATTAATCAAGCTAACGAGGATGGCTCTAGTTGTAATATAAATGATTTATGTCCAGATGCCCTACCACTAGTATGTGGAGACACTGTAACAGGAACAACTGTAGGATCTACCTCAACTGGTGAGCCTGGAACTTGTGGAACAGGTCCTGGAGCTCCAGGAAACTACTATACATTTACTGGAACAGGAGAGCTTATACAACTAGCAATGTGTAACTCTACATATGATACAAAACTCCAAGTATTCACAGGTATCTGTGACGCTTTAACTTGTGTAGATGGAAACGATGATTCTTGCGGTCTACAATCTGAAGTAGACTTTCTTTCTGTAGAAGGTGTAGAATATACAATTTATGTTTTTGGATTTGGATCAAGCATAGGAGATTATGAGCTTACTGTCACCTGTATTGAAGCTCCTCTAGGTTGCCTTGATGCCGAAGAACTACTTTGTGGTGATACCGCTACTGGAACTATAGTTGGAGCGCCAGCAACAGATGTTCCATTAGAAGATTGTGGAAATATAGGTGCAGGAGACTCTCCAGGAGTCTGGTTTACATTTACTGGTACGGGTGATAGCACTGAATTTAGTTTACTTGACTCAACATTTGATACTGGCTTACAGATTTATTCTGGCTCTTGTGAAGAGCTCATATGTGTAGAGGGTAATGACGATTTTGGTGGCACAGAGCAATCTAAAGTTGAGTTTGTTACAACTGTAGGTACAGAATATTTAATCTATGTGTATGGAGAAAATGGCGCTACTGGTGGTTTTGAATTATCTATAGAATGTACTCCACCTGCAACTTGTGATGATATTGAACCACTATGTAGTCAAGAGGGCCTCATTTTTGAAAATACTTCTGATGGATCTTCGGCTCAAGATGGCATTGATTATGAGTGTTTATTTTCTCAACCTAACCCTAACTGGTTTTACCTTGAAATAGGTCAAGAAGGTGATATAGACTTAGAAATTGTTCAAAACACAGCTTTTGACGCAGATGGCAACCCTACAGGCACTGAACTAGATGTAGATTTTATAGCTTGGGGACCATTTGACAGTCCAGATAACGCCTGTGAGAACTTAAATCCAAGTACAAGTGTAGATTGTAGCTTCTCTGCAGCCGCTGTTGAGACATTTACAATTCCTGACGCTCAAGTTGGTGAGGTTTACATACTTCTCATTACGAATTTTAATGGATCAAGCGGATTTATAAGTGTAGGTCAAACCGGTGGTGATGGAAATACCAACTGTAGTATTGTATGTCCAGATTTTGATATAGACCTAGGTGATGACCAATCTGTTTGTGACGTAAGTTCTATAGAGCTCACTGCAACGCTTTCTGGAAGCAATACAGCAAACCCTTCTTATGAGTGGAGCACTGGAGAAACAACACCTTCCATTACTGTTACAGAAACTGGTGTTTATGAAGTCATTGTTACTGTAGATGATTGTTCTGAGAGTCAAATTGTAAATATTGAGTTTGGATCAACACCTGTTATAGAATTAGGAAACGATTTTGACACTTGTTTTGAAGATGCTATTTTCTTAGATGCAAGCCCTTCTAATATAGATCCATCACAAGTAACTTATCAATGGTTTCAAGACGGTGTAGAATTACCAGACACTTCCTCATCAATTGAGATTGTAGAGCTTGGCAATTATGAAGTTGTTGTTTCAGATAATGGTTGTGTTGCTACAGATAGCATACTTATTACAGGTAGCATTCTTGATGTACAGCTTATAGACAACTTCCAAACTTGTCCTAATGAATTACAAACTCTGACTGCCACAACAGACGCAGCTGGAGTTAGTTTCCAGTGGTTTGTAAATGGAACTGTAATAGATGGCGCTACAAGTGCTACCTATGACGTTATATTACCATCTACTACTGTAGGTACCCAAACCTTTACTGTAGAAATAACTAGAGGGGTTTGCTCTGGCACTGCACAGGTAGATGTGACTCTATATGAGGTAGGAAATTGTGTTATTTCCGAAGGTCTTTCTCCATCTGGATCACCTGGCTTCAATGATACACTTGATTTACGCTTCCTTTCTGACAGATCTGGAATAACCAGTCTACAAATATATAACCGCCTAGGGACTTTAGTATTTGAACAAGACTCATATACAAATGAGTGGAGAGGACAGACTGATGCAGGTGATGACTTACCTACAGGAACTTACTTTTACGTAATCTCACTTGAAAGAGAAGATCCAACTTATGGAACTCAAGCTACAGGGTGGATTTACTTAAATCAAGAATAATCAAAAATCTAATTGTACCTACGATATAGTTGAATTAACAATGAGACAACAATGAAGAAACTACTATTACTAACGCTAATTTTAAGTCTATTTTATATAGATGAGTCTGTTGCTCAACAAGACCCACAGTATACACAGTATATGTATAATATGAATGTGGTAAATCCAGCCTATGCTGGCCTTAAAGAAGGTCTTGCAATAAACCTATTATATAGAAACCAATGGTCAAGCTTAGACGGATCACCAGAAACTTTCACCCTAGCAGCTCACTCTCCAATATCAGAAAAAGTAGGCCTAGGAATATCACTTATAAGAGATGAGTTAGGCCCCGTAAGAGAAACTAACGCTTATGCAGACTTTTCTTATACCATAGATGTAAGTGACGATTTTAAGCTTGCTTTAGGTGTTAAAGCTGGGGCAACCTTTCACGAGGTAGGCCTTGTAGACCTCGAACTTCAAGACCCTGGAGATGCGTTTTTCTCGCAAAACATTAATCAAACGTATCCCAACGTAGGGACCGGAGCTTTCTTATACAGCGATAAGTTTTATGTAGGACTCTCTGTACCTAATTTACTTAACTCTGTTCATCTAGATACTAATGAACTAAAAATAGGCTCTGAGACTAATCACTACTTTATAACTTCGGGATATGTTTTTCAAGTTTCAGATAATATAAAACTCAAACCATCTGTAATGGTTAAATCTGCATTTGACGCACCAGTTTCCTTTGATGCAAATGTAAATGCCCTCTTTCTAGAAAAATTTGAACTAGGTGTCTCTTACCGTTATGATGATTCATTTAGTGGGATAGTAGGTTTTCAAGCAACACCAGAGTTTAGAATAGGGTATGCTTATGATGCAGTTACTTCTGAGATAAATAACATAGCCCCATCCTCACACGAGATCATTATAACCTACAACATACTACGTAATAAAAAAGCATTACGTTCACCTAGATACTTCTAAATCTAACCATAGCACACTAATATGAAGAAGTTTTACCTATATATATTGCTCCTTATTTTTACAGCTACAGGAGCCGTAGCACAAAACAAAGACACAAAGAAAGCAGATGGTCTGTTTGAGAAACTTGCTTATACCGAGGCTATAACTGAATACACCAAACTTATAGAAAAGGGAAAAGCAGACAAATATGTATATGCACAACTCGCCGAAAGCTATGCAATACTAGGCGATACAAAAAAAGCAGTTTCTTTTTACAAAAGAGCTATTAAAGGAAAAAGCGCAAAGCTCACACCAGATCTTATGTATAAGTATGCTCAAGCTCTTAAGGCAGAGGGTAACGCAGCAGACTATAAAACTTGGATGCAAAAATTTACTCAGGCAAAACCCAATGATTCTAGATCTGCTAGTTTTTTAAAGAATTCTAATTATCTAAGCCAGCTTTTAAGTCAAGAGCCTGCTTATACCGTAACAAATGCCGGAGCTTTAAATACAAGTTATGCAGACTATGGGAGTGCGGTAAGTAACAACACACTTTACTTTGCTAGTGCTAGAAATACAAATCGCAAAAAACATAATCTAAATGACGAACCCTTTTTAGATATATATACAGCGACACTAGACGGATCAAAATTAGGAACAGCCTCTTTACTAACAGGTGACGTAAATACAAAGTATCACGAGGGCAAAGTAGCGATCTCTCCAGATGGAAAACGTATGTATTTTGACCGCAATGACTATTATAAAGGAAGTCTAGATAAGGATGAGACTGGAGTTAACCAGATTAATCTCTATACTGCAGAAAAGGTAGGAGGAAAATGGGTTAATATACAATCTGCCCCATTTAACAGTGATGAGTTCTCAACCGGTCATCCGGCAATTAGTCCAGATGGTAACACACTATATTTTTCGAGTGATAGACCTGGCGGAAAAGGAGGGTCAGATTTATATATGGTTACTGTAAATAAAGATGGAACATTTGGCACACCTACCGCGCTTAAAAACCAAATCAACACAGAGGGTACAGAAGTATTTCCTTTTATAGCTCAAGATGGCACACTATATTTCTCAAGTGATGGTCATATAGGTATGGGTGGCCTTGACGTATTTATGTCAGAAAGTAAGGGTGCAAACACGTATACTATTCCTCAAAATGCAGGTCCAGGGATAAATAGCCCAGCAGACGACTTTTCAATATATATAAACCAAGATACAGATACAGGTTTTATCTCTTCAAACCGTGCCGGTGGTAAAGGAGGAGATGACATTTATATATTAGGACAACTACCTCCTTGTGATGTAGATGTTGCTCTCACAGTAGTAAATCCAGCTGGAGAGGGTATAGATAAAGCTCTTGTCGTTGTAAATAACAATAAAGATAACACAAGTGAATCTGACACTGCTACAACAACGGGTAAATACCTTTACCAGTCTAAATGTAATCGCACATACACAATAACTGCGAGTGCAGATGGCTATAAAGAAGCAATTCAAAACATTACGGTAGGTAAATCTGGTGTTAACCAGACTATAACGCTGGAACCTATTATAGATCAAGTAGTCGTTACAGAAACAGAGGTTGTTTTAAATCCTATTTATTTTGATTTTGACAAGTCTAACATACGTCCATCTGCGGCAGCAGAGCTAGATAGACTTGTGAACGTTATGATGCAATATCCTACAATGGTAATAAGTGCAGAGTCACACACAGATATACGTGGGTCTGAATCTTATAACAAGAACTTATCGCAACGTCGTGCAAACTCAATGCGAGATTATGTAGTAAGCAAAGGTATAAATGCTAGCCGCATCTCAAGTATAGGAAAAGGAGAGTCTGAGCCTGCTATCGCTTGCGGTTCAAACTGTACAGAAGATGAACATCAACTTAACAGACGCTCTGTCTTTAAGATAGTCACTAGATAAACTGGATAATTATTAACTAACCAACCATCCAGGAAGCCGCAATGCGTAAGTGTTGCGGTTTTTTTATACCGTAATATCAAACTAATGTAAAGCGCTAGTTGTAACCTGATATTACAATGCAGACTATGTTCTTTTAAGAAACCGTGCGGTTATATACTGCCTAATTTTCGGCCTCTTGTGGTGACAACTATCGATAAGCACATTTATTTCAGCAGTCTAGTTAAGTTGCCTTGATGCTTTAATAAAAAACCCACTGCTAGTAGTACTAACAGTGGGTTTTTAAAATGTATTATTCCGCTTTCGCGAAAGCGTATATATAACTACGTTACTTAGTTTGCATTGATCTGTATCTCGTCAAGCTCAAAAGTACCGTCAAAATCTGCATCACCAGACCCGCTGTATCTAAAAGCAACATAACCGTTAGACTCAATACAAGAAAGATCTACAATACCAGAGTCTATCCAGTCTCCAAAGAAATCTCCATCATCTACAATCACTCCTGCAGGTAAAACATCCCAAGTGGCTGTTGCGATAGTAGCCTCAGTACCATCCCAATCACTAGAGAAAAGAAGGTCAAGCGTACTACCGTCTGAAAAACTGTTTGAAGTCATAAACTGAAGTGTCTCACCAGTATTAGCTTGAAGATCTAGCATAGGTGTGATTAACCAAGCGATAGTGGCATCATCTCCAGACTGGAAAGACCCTACTCTTGCAGAAATACCTAAAGAGGCGTTTTGACCTCCACTAGAGTATGCCTCCCAAGTTTCTGACCCTTCTTGCTGGTAGTTAGTCCATCCATTTCCAGATATTGGGCTATTTGTAGCTTGTGTCTCAAAGAAATCTTCAAAAAGAATTGTACTTCCTGCCGCATCTGCCACACCACAATCTATCTCTACCGGATCACAACGCTCTACTTGATCAAAAACTACGTCATTTCTGTCGTTTATAGCAAGATTAAAGTCTTCTCCAAAGAAATTACGAGTAAGTACTCCAGAAATACTTCCGCGTCCCGTAGGAAGCGCTATAGACTTGAAATTTGCAAAGGTACTTGTGCTTAAAATAAGTGTTTGCTCTGTCGCACAACTAAAGATAGTGCGCTCTCCATCAAACTCGTCTAGTGGCTCACCTGCATAAGTAAGACTTTGATCAATCACTTCTTCTTTTGCAAACTGAACATCTGTAAGTTTTATAAAAATGTTTTCTAAGTCTTCACTTAGGTTTGAGATGGTGGTCTCTACAGGAAGAATAGTCTCTACCGTTGCAGATCGCTGTAAGTAATCAAATTGTAGTGGAGCTGGTATCTTCTCAAGGTTGTTTGTGACTCCCAGTGTTAACACACCGTTACTTTCACCAAGGTGAAGACCTCCTAATTTTACAAATATCTTACGCCCTATCTCATAATATGTAAATAACGGGCTCTCGTCTATTAAGATACGTACTCCTGCAGTAGGTGCTGTAGCGTTGTCTTGTATAATGATTTCTTCAAACCAGTTACCAGACTCATCACTGCTTATCACAAATCCCTCTACATACTGTGTAGACTCTGTAAGGTCTACCGTTTCTCCTTCTTGAAGAAATAAGTTTCTAAGTGCAGAAACAGAGATTACTTCACCATCAAGAACAGGATCTGTTGCGGTAAGATCTGGTGTGCTAAAATCATCATCTTGCACACAACTAGTAATAGTAAGCAACGCAAATATGGCTGCAAAGACGTGGGTTAATTTTATTGTTTTCATATTAAATATCTTTCTTAATTGTTTTATTAAAAGCGCACGTATGCATTTACATAGTATGTTGTTCCTCTACCGAAGAATAGACGATCACCAAAAACTGGGGTGTCTCTTTGTGCCTCTTCTAGGCTTGATCTATAATTTGCTCGTCTACTATCTTCAAAACCTCCTGTAATGTAGGTCTCATCTAGTACATTATTTACAGTTGCAAAAAAGCCTACAAAGTAGTCTCCTACCCTCCAAGATTTACCTCCTATAATATTGACCAAAAAGTAATCATCTATTTCTGTCTGTCTTAGTAAGTCTCTCGCTACATCTGTATCATAATCATTAAATGGCTGTCCATCTATGTCTTGATTAAAGTTTGCTGTTCTAGCTAGGTTACTAAAGTCTAAGTATGAATTTGAAAAGTAGTTTACTGTAAGTCCAAAGTTCCAGAATTCTGGGTCTCTATACTCAAAACCTAGTTGGTAGGCTCTTTCTGGTCCTCCTGCAACGTGCAAATCTTTAATAGCAGTTGTCCCATCACCAAAGGTTTGAGGCCCCTCAAAATCATCTGATGTATAATATATATTAGGATTATTTGCATACGTGTATTGCCCTACAGATGCTGCAGCCTTAAGTTTAAGAGTAGGTAATACCTGCGCTTCTATACCTAGCTCTGCTCCTATATTTCTACGTTCTATATTTGTAAGAACCTCTTGAACAAAAGAGGCTTCTGTACCGGCAATACTATTTTGTGTAAAGAAGAAACCTATGTCTGTTCCTTTTTGAAAACCAGTATAAAACCCTGTAAGACGTCCCTTTACTATAGGTGATCTAAAAATATAACTTGCATCCACACTCTGTATTTGCTCTGACTCTAAGCCTATAACTACATCATTGTTTTGACGCGCATTACTAAAGCTATTTCGTATACCTGGAGCTACAGAATAATATCCTGCATTTACATCTATAAGGTGACGCCCAGATAATTTATAGGTTGCACCAGCTTTAATTCCTCCGTTTGTAAATGAGAGTTTCTCACTAGGTCCAAAAGAGCGACTACCTGTAAAGTTTCCGTTCTCATAGAGACCCGTGCGCTGGTATGAAGTATTACTTGCTGTACCAGACACATAAAAATCTATTTTCTTATAAGTAAACTGTGCCTGTGCAAAGCCAGAAACTACAGTCGCATCCATATCATAATTATACTTATAGCGATCACCCTCTACTACTACTCTATTTGGGTTACGTACATCACTCTGTGCAAGATCTCCATCTTGCCCGTCTTGACTCTCACTTACAGAAAAGTTATCTATATCTAGAAAACCATCTCCCCCTAGTAGGTCACTTACTTGTGCATAATTTTCGCTCTTTAACCCTCTATAGCTCACATTACCATCTATAGTGATAGCGTCTGTAACTTGAGAGTTAATTATCACATTTGCGCTAAGCTGGCTATCATCTATCACATCGTCTTGAAGTATGATATTAGAATTGCCTCCATTAGCATTTGCTTGATATAAAGAATTCCAATCAAATTGACCATCATTTATAAAGTCCTGCTCTAGTAGGTATGCATTCTGAAAATCATAAGCCGTAGGATTAGGATCTTGCAAAGCATAACTAGGCAAAAGTTGATAATAGTTTGGCGCTGGATTTCTCAAACTACCATTATCTACTCTACCACTTTTTATAGAACCAAACTGGTAGCCCAGGTTTGAGTTGATTGTTGTTTTATCGCTTAATGTCCAGTAGTGATTAAGCATCAAAACAGGCTCTTCTATCTCTCGCTCTCTTGTATTACGTTTCTCTCCATCTTGATAGCCCCAAAAAGGATTATACGTTCTTCCTTTTAGGTCAAACTGCTCTTCTGTAATAGCTGTCGCTCTACCACGCCTGTTAGGCGTATAAAATCCTGTAAAGTTTAAGCTATGTGCATCATTTATTTTTTTCTCAACAGAGAGATACATAGAGTTTGCATCATATAATGTTCCATCTTGAAAACCCTCTTCTCCAAAACGTCTTGCTAGTAACACACTATATGCCCATCCGTTTGAATTAAGACCAGAATTATAGCTTGCCATCACTCTACCTTGATATGAGGCATTTGCCGCAGCATATGATATTCTACCTCCTTCTCGTTCTTGTGAAGCTCGCATTACGATATTTGTAACCCCTGCGAGACCTCCAAAATTATATTCACTAGGAGTAAGTCCTTGAGAAAATTCGCGATTACGCTGTGCGTCATTTAGTCCTCCCCAGTTACCCCATTGTGGTCTACCGTTAAACTGTTTATTCATCTCAATCCCGTTAATGAGCACTTTGCCATTTGCATTATCGAGACCTCTAGGTCTAAAAAAAGTTGCACTCCAGTCAAAAGCGGCTGCGCTTAAAAAAGCATCGCGACCAGCAGATAGAAGTCCTGACACATTAAAGTTACCTAGATCATCATCACCACTGTTAAGATCATTATCAGAAAGTGAGATTAACCCTATTTGCTGCTGCTCTGCAGAGATGTCTACATCTAGTGTAATCACATCAAGATTGAGCGTTTGCCCAATCGTAAGAATAATAGGAAGCCTCTTAGTGATAAAACCATTTTTTAAAACTAAAAGAATCTGATCTCCTTCCTGGGTCAAGTTGTTAAGTACAAATACTCCCATAGCATTTGTCATTGTTTCTGCAGCGCTCTTTTCGAGACGTAAAGTAACGTCTGGAAGCGGCTCAGAGGTGATAGCATCTATCACCGTACCTTTTATTTGTGTTTGCGACCACGCTGTGACCGCTATAAACACACATAAAAGCGATAAAGTAAATTGCTTCATAAAAAATTGATGTTTTGGTTGTTTTATTAAGAAACCGTTACGATTCTCGGCCAAAAGTAGGCAAAATAGAACGTTTCAGTACCTTTGGCACGCTCTCTGCAAAAGAGTTTACAAAAAGATAACACACGACTAATTTATGAAACTAAAAGTACTCGCCTTATCTGGTTTACTGACTGTTACCGCTTTCGCGAAAGCGCAACAAGACAAAACCTATCGTGCACATACCATTGCCTTTTACAATGTAGAAAACCTCTTTGATACAGAAAACGACCCCATCACCTATGATGATGATCGCACACCAGATGGTAAGGATCACTGGACCGAAGAAATCTATCAAGATAAAGTAAGCAAGATGGCGCGCGTCATTTCAGAAATAGGAGCAGATGTGACAAATAACGCTCCTGCAATCATAGGCCTTGCAGAAATTGAAAATAGAAAAACAGTAGAAGCACTAGCAAATGATCCAAAACTACTTGCTAAAGATTACGGCATTGCTCATTTTGACTCGCCAGATAGACGAGGGATTGATGTAGCACTTATGTATCAAAAAGCGCTTTTTAAACCGACTAACATTAGCAAGCACGAGCTCCTTATTTATGATAACGTAGACACAAGTAGAAGAGTGTACACGCGTGACCAGCTCTTGGTTTCTGGATTGCTCGATGGTGATATGATACACGTGATTGTAAATCACTGGCCATCTCGCTCTGGTGGAGAAGCACGAAGTCGTAAAAAACGTATCGCCGCTGCTGAACTTAATATGAAGATAATTGACAGTTTGCAGAGCAATGATCCCTATGCAAAGATCATTACAATGGGAGATCTCAACGACGACCCTACAAGCCCTAGTGTTAAGAAAACAATGAAAGCGTCTGGAAAGAAAGAAAAAGTCAAAGATGATATGCTTTACAACCCTATGGAGCCTATGTTTAAAAAAGGGATTGGTACACTCGCCTATCGTGATGGCTGGAATCTTTTTGACCAGATTATTATAAGCGCACCTTTGCTTGATAAAGATTTTAGCTCATACCGCTACTATAAAGCCGGTATTTACAACAAGAACTACTTAAGCAATCCTAAAGGGCGTTATAAAGGATACCCCTACAGAAGCTTTGCAAATGGAGGCTACACAGGAGGGTACAGTGACCATTTCCCTGTGTATGTATACCTTATTAAAGAAGATCAATAAAAGAAATTATAGCTATTAATAAAAATGTCCGCAATCTAAAATAAATAGATTGCAGACATTTTTTTGTTTTAATCACGCTTTCGCGAAAGCGTAACACTATCCATAAAAGGTATAGTCTAAAGGGCTATATTAAAACCACTGCGACCAAGGTATAATTGCAAGTACTGCAATTAAAGCAAGGGTATAAAATATTGCTATCTTCTTGAACTTAGGCGTAGAAAGGCGCTGTTTTTTATGTTTTGAATACCCCACAGTAACTAGTACAACAGCAATAATCATAAGGAAAGGATGCTCTACCGCTAGCTGTCTAGCCTGGCTAGATAAACCTCCCATTCCGTTTGCTTTTATGGCTTGTAAACCATTAGGAGATACAAACCATAACACAAGCCCTATAAGTAACTGTATGTGCATAGTTATAAGTGTAAACAGTGCTAGACTCATATCCTTACCTCCATACTCCTTTTTACCAAAGAATTTAGAAAGGGCATTTACTGTTGCAATAACAAGGACTATAAGGACTAAATACGCCCAATAAGAGTGGACAAACTGAACAACTGAGTACATATGATGTATATTTATTATGGTTGAGTGTCAAAGATAATTCATAAATATAAAAGCCGCTACTGTTTCCAGTAGCGGCTTTTTAAATTGCCTAAGCCAATTAATCTATGAAATAATCTCCACAATTAGCCTCTAAATTAAGCCAGCGTTCGTACTGAGGCCCATCGGGTTGACCATAATCAAAAGCTTTATCTATTGTAACAACATCATCTAGAGTATAGCTACTACTCCCTCCTGGTAAAATTTTTGTAAAATATTCAGTATCGAATTCCGTCGAATTAGGGCCACCGTCTAAATTGGTGGTCTTGGTTGTAATGGAATAATTAATAACTCTAGAGCTAGGAATCGTATATGGATTACCATTGATTTTAAAGTGAACACTATAACGATGCTCTACGTATTGTGTATCTTGAGAAGACTCAACGTCGATAATGACTCTAGATTTATTTAATTGTGGAGTGGAGTCATCGTAATACATCTCTTCTAATATCTCAATATCACCACTAGAAAATCCACTTCTCTGAACCGTAAATGTAGATCCGTCTAATTTTGTTAATACAGGACCATTGCCGTTTGATTCTGTAAAAGAACTATATAACATAATTGAATTAAAATCTAAATCTCCCACAACCGTTGTCCCAAAGGACGAGAGTAAGTCAAATTGACCTTCTTGGCCTTCTTTAACATTTTCAGGATGATAGATTAAATAATCATCACGATCATATCTCATATGCTCGTGATACAAGCCTAGAGCGTGACCAATTTCGTGAATTATCGCACCTTTAGTAGCCTTTTCCGCAACTAATAAAGCTTGTTGACCACCAATTCTACCAACATATGATGAACTGGTATTTCCTGGTACTGGCCTAAAGTATATATAGTCTTCATTTTCACAATTGTCTGTACCACTACCAGTACTAGAAATTGGAAATCTCGACATAGAATTACCACAATTTACCCGTTCAAAATTGATACAGTCAAACTGACTCTCTATATCGCTCATTGCTTGAAGAATTAAACTTTGGTTTCTTACAGCACTTGAAATAGAATACTTAATCGTAAAGTTTGGCCATTTATAGTTAGACGAAGATATTCCTACAGTTTTATTGTTCAGATTTCCAAATTCTAGAAATTGTTTTTCACTAAACATCATATCTCCTAAATGATAAACATTGTCTGATGTTCTCATAAAATTCACTTCTTGACCATTACGGGTTTCCAAAGTTACGATTTCTCCATCTTGACCTAAATCCTCAGATATTAACTCACTATTTTTAGAATTTAATGGTTCTACCAAGCTTTCATCATCCGAACAGGATACTAATAAAGCAGTCGCTGAAATTAATAATAATAATACTTTTTTTTTCATTGTAAATGTTTTGATTGATTAATATGCTCAAATATAGTAATTTACAAGTAAAAAAAAAGCCGCTACTGTTTCCAGTAGCGACTTTTTAAATTGCCTAAGCAAACAATTTATAATAGCTCTTAGTTAAAGATATAACGAAGACCTACTTGCATTTGCCATCTTGATGATTGTAATCCAGAATCATCAATTTGCTCAATATTAGTACCTGTAATATTTCCAGCCTCATCGATATCAAAAAGTCCTGTTTCTACAGTAAATACCGGCTGATCATCAGAAGTTGAAACTGTTTGTAATGGTGACACGTTAGATCCTACAAATTTACGTACTCCCCAATCTTTGTTGATAAGGTTTGTAAAATTGAAGATATCTAAAGAGATCTGGAATGTATTTTTCTTGTCTCCAGTTTTTACATATATATCTTGTAAAAACTTAAGGTCAACGATGTGGTTCCAAGGCCCTCTTGAACCGTTACGCTCAGCATACTGACCTCTACGCGTACTTAA
The DNA here is from genome assembly GCF_001653755.1 of Dokdonia donghaensis DSW-1. Classification (GTDB taxonomy): domain Bacteria; phylum Bacteroidota; class Bacteroidia; order Flavobacteriales; family Flavobacteriaceae; genus Dokdonia; species Dokdonia donghaensis. The sequence continues at coordinate 421,995 of NZ_CP015125.1, forward strand.
GTAGTCATCATTTTCGATAAAAGCTTCTAAGATCTCACGCTGAGTTTGAGCAGGAACAATAACCGCACCAGTGTCTGAATCTACTATATCTGCAATACTAATCTGGTTTGCATCTAATGCATTTGTAGGGACATAGATAAGCGCATTATCACGTGAATCATCATTTAATAAATCGCGTCCCTCTCTATACGTAAAGCTATATGGTGAAGATTGTGACCCTTCATAGAAAAGACCTATTGTAGTTTTACCTCCAAAGTCTCCACCGTACTCAATCTCGTAAGATGCGTTTGCAGAGATACGACTACCTAAAGAGAAATCAGAACGAGATAATGGAATATCTGAGTTCTTACCATTTACAGTTTGAATCCCTCTCCACTGTGAGCTGTTTTGAGAAGATGTACCATCAAAGATTTTTTCAGACTCTCCATAAGAGTAAGATACTTGTCCTTGGAAACCGTTCTGGATAGGCTTTCTAAGTGTAAACGTTGCGTTATAAGAAGACCCTTCGTTTGTGTTAGAAGCAAGGATGATTCTACCATAAGTATCATCTATCTCAGCTCTACGATCATAAAAAGGACGGTTATCTGCCCCTTGGTAGTTCCCTACTGGCCCACCTAAGTTAAGGTTCTCATAGTAAACATCTGTAAGTACATCATTATATAAGAAATCTGCAGATGCGATTAATCCCCATATAGGTAATTTTTGATCGATAGCGATGTTGTATTTACCTACTTGTGGAAGTTTGAAGTTCTTAGCAAAAAGGTCGATGTTTCCACCTACTCCTCCAGAACCTGCAGCAACAACTTGTGTTTGCTGGTTTACATCTGCTTGGAAAGGCTCTCCGAAGATAAAGCTAAATCCACCAGTTACACCATTGTTGTTATAAGTACCACCTGGCCATACTAAAGGAAGTCTTGAAGTAAATACTCCTAATCCTCCACGTACTTGTGTTGTATTATTTCCAAAAACATCCCAGTTAAATCCTAAACGTGGTGCAAAGTGACCAGTAGCACGTACATTAGGTCCTACCTTAGCTCCCTGTAAGTCTTTACCAGCAGCCTCTAATAATGGAATAGTTCTAGAGTTAAAATCGCTATTTACAGTTCCTTCTTCCCAGTAAGGAATATCAACACGTACACCTCCTGTTAACTTGAAGTTTTCTGTTACTTGAACCTCATCTTGAATATAGAAACCTAATTGTGTTGTTCCAAAATCTGCCGATCCAGCAGACTCATCTCCTACAGCACCATTACCTACTAAAGAATATCCGTGTTGAAAAACGTCTGCATCTTGACCAGTTAAGAACTGGTTAAGTCCAGAAGAAACAAGAACCGGGTTTCCATTAACATCGTCTTCAAATTGATCTTCAAAAGTATAATCTCCGTAGTTAAAAGCAAAGAATAAATTCTTAGCAGAAGCAATCTCAAGGTTTGCACCAAGCGTTACAGCGTGACGACCAGAAAAGATCTGGAAGTTGTTGTTTATTGTAAAGATATCCTGCTCAAGTAAGTTTGCAGTAGAGAAAGGCTCAGACCCAAAAGAGATTGTACCTCCTCCATCTTGAATATCTACAGTAGGGAATGGGTTGCCAGAAGGATCTCTATCATCCTTTACAGAAGTATATCCTATCTTAAGGTTATTTGCATATTTAGAACCAAACGTAGAGTTTAATTCAAATGCAGTAGAGTATGTCTTAGTTTCAAAAAACTCAGAACCGTTTATAAACCCTATATTTCTAAAACCAGAGTTACGAGCTTCTAAGTTAGTCGCCTCAACGATACCTTGACGTATAGATACTTTGTGGTTTTCGTTAATGTTCCAATCTAAACGTAAGTTTATCTTGTCACTTTCTAGAGTTCTAGTGTTGTTATCAAAAATACCAGGATTATACCCGTATTCAGACTGTAAGAAGCTAGCAAGGTTTGCGATATCTGCCTCAGAAGATCTTCCTTGGTAGTTTGAGAAGTTAAATGGCTGAGGAGTCTCATCATCCTGACGCTCATAGTTTGCAAAGAAAAATAATTTATCTTCGATAATTGGACCTCCTATACGGATTCCGTAAGTCTTAGCAGAAAATTCTGCAAGCTTCTCACGATCGTCACCTTCGTTTGTTAAATCTACAGGTGTTTTACCTGCAAGGCTCTCGTTTCTTAAGAAACCGTATACACTTCCTTCCCAGTTGTTAGATCCAGAACGTGTAACTGCGTTTACAGAACCTCCAGAGAATCCAGACTGACGTACATCAAAAGGAGCAAGGTTAATTTGGAAAGACTCAATAGCATCTACAGAGAACGGGTTTACACCTGTCTGACCTCCGTTAGTACCTGAACCTGCAAGACCAAAAACGTCATTGTTTACAGCACCATCAATGTAGATTGCGTTATAACGGTTGTTTTGACCACCTAGAGAGATAGAAAAACCATCGTTCCCCTCAGTAATCTGAGCTTGTGGAGTTACACGTGCAAAATCTGCAATACCTCTAGATACAGAAGGAATTGTAGCAATGTCACGCTCTGTAATAGTAGTTTCTGTACCAGTTTTGTTTGTGTTAAACACACTGTTATTAGATCCAGTAATTACAATCTCGTCAAGTGCATTTGCATTTTCTTGCATTGTTACACTTACTCTCTTAGTCTCTCCGAGACCTAAGTTAAAACCGTTAAGTGCATAATCTTCAAAACCTACATATGTAATTGTAAGGTTGTAAGGACCACCTGATTTAAGGTTTGGTAAACGGTAAAAACCGTCAAAATCTGTTACTGCTCCATAAACAGAACCTGTAGGTACGTGTGTAGCTACAATGTTTGCCCCAGGTAATGGTCCTTCTGTGTTGTCTAGCACACGTCCAGCAATGGAACTTGTTGTTACCCCTTGCGCAAGTGACGAAGCTGTCACAAGAAACAAAGCGATCAATGATAAAAATGTAATTTTCTTCATGATATTTATTAAATAATTAGCAGTGCAAAATTACTTCAAATTCACAAGTATCAATATTAACTTAAGGTTAACTTATTTTCTTAAAGATTTGAAAAATTTGATAGAACTTAAAACGCCCTGAGATCAAGGTCTCAGGGCGTTTTAGCGCTTCATATATTTTATAAGAAAATTACTACAATTTATAACGCTCTAGTAATATTCTAGTTGAGCTATCGTGAGACGTCATCTTATCGTTATCTATATCAGATAAAACTTGTTTGGCAAGTTGTTTTCCTAACTCTACACCCCATTGATCAAAAGAGTAGATGTTCCATATAACCCCTTGCACAAAAATCTTATGTTCATACATTGCTACTAACGCTCCTAGACTCTCTGGTGTTAATGCCTCACCGAGTATAGTTGTAGTAGGTTTATTTCCTTCAAAAACTTTAAAAGGAGCTAGCTCTTCTATTGCCTCCGGACTTAAACCTCCAGCTTGCAACTCAGTAATTACTTGATCTTTTGTTTTACCATTCATTAAAGCTTCTGTTTGTGCAAAAAAGTTTGCCATAAGCTTGTCGTGATGACTCTTCTCTCCGTGCAACGAATTTTTAAAACCTATAAAATCTGCCGGTATTAATTTTGTCCCTTGATGAATAAGTTGAAAGAACGCGTGCTGGCTATTTGTACCCGGCTCTCCCCATATAATGTTACCTGTTTCATAAGAAACACGCTCTCCATTGCGATCTACACTTTTACCATTACTCTCCATAATAGCTTGCTGCAAATATGCCGGCAGTCTATGTAAGTATTGAGAATAAGGTATTACAGCCTCTGTCTCTACTTTAAAGAAGTTATTATACCACACACTAAGCAGTGCTGTTATTACAGGTAAATTCTTATCAAAAGATGTGTTTTTAAAATGCTCGTCCATTTTAAACGCGCCGTGTAGTAAGCCTTTAAAATTATCATACCCTACAGCAAGTGCAATAGAAAGACCTACAGAGCTCCATAGCGAAAATCTACCTCCTACCCAGTTCCACATAGGGAATACATTATCTGGGGAGATTCCAAAGTTTGCAATAGCTTCTGCATTTGTAGAGACTGCAACAAAATGATTTTTTACAGCATCTTCTCCTACTTTATCTACAAACCACTTGCGCACGGTAGTAGCATTGCTAAGTGTCTCTTGTGTAGTAAATGTTTTTGAAACTATGACAAATAATGTGGTCTCTGGATCAAGATCCTTAATGGTTTCCATCACGTGGTCACCATCTACATTTGATATAAAGTGTGTGTTGAGACGTGTCTTATAATATTGTAAAGCCTCTACTACCATTACTGGACCTAGATCAGAACCTCCTATACCTATATTTACAACATCTGTAATTTCCTTTCCTGTAGCTCCTTTATGCGCCCCAGAAATCACCTTTTCGGTAAAGGTCTGTATTGATTTTTTTACGGCATCTACTTCCGCTTTCGCGAAAGCGTTATCACTCTCATCACGCAGTGCGGTGTGCATTACAGCGCGCCCCTCTGTAGCGTTAATTTTTTTACCGCCAAAAAAACTATCCATAGCCTCTTGTAGGCCTACCTCTTGAGCCAGCTTGAGTAGAAGCGTCATTGTCTCTTCTGTGATTCTGTTTTTACTATAATCTACATAAAATGTATCCCAAAGAATTGAAAAATCTTCTGCACGCTTGTCATTCTTAAAAAGATCTGTAAGATGTGTATGTTTTATCTCATCATAATGCGCTTGCAATTCTTTCCAAGCTGCGGTAGTAGTTGGGTTTATATTTTTCATTTTGTTGTATCTAGGTGATTATTGTAAAGCCTCTGTAGCTTCTTGCTCTTCTGTAATATCATCTTCAGCTTCTGTCATAAAAGGAAGATTGTCTAGCTGTAATTGTAATGGCCTCTTTATACTGTCAAAAACTGGTAGCAGCTCCTCTGCCATAGGTTCTGAGGCTGGGAGGTCTTCTGCAAAAGGATCTACTTGTTTACCGTTTTTCCAGAATCTATAACATACGTGAGGTCCTCCTGAGTTACCAGTCATCCCTATAGTACCTATTACATCGCCCTGTCTTACACTCTGGCCTACTTTTGCTAGGCGTTTTTTCATATGCAAGTACTGCGTGTCATACGTACCATTGTGACGTATTTTTACATAGTTACCATTACCGCCACGTCTTTCTGACTTGGTCACCACACCATCTGCCGTAGCTAGAATAGGGGTACCTATGGGAGCGGCAAAGTCTGTTCCTTTGTGAGGTCTTACTCTGTAACCGTAATATTTTATCCTTCTCTTTAAGTTATATCTAGATGACAATCTCCCATACTTGAGCGGACTTTTAAGAAAGGCTCTTCTTAAATTTTCGGCATTTTGATCAAAATAGTCATAACCTCCAGGCAGTGAGTCGTTTTCAAATCTATAGGCATAAATCTCTCTTCCTCTATGTTCAAACACGCAAGCCTTTATATTTCCGACTCCTGCAGGTACAGTGTCATTTACATATCGCTCATCATAAATCACTTTAAAACGGTCACCTACATCTAGTTTATTAAAGTCTATAGTCCAGGCATAAATATCTGCCATTTTAATACTTACTAAAACACTAGCTCCTAGATCGTCAAAAGTAGATGAGAGGTTGCTACTTATTACTCCAGAAACTTCGCGCTCTACGATAGTAACCGGGTGCTTTTTTGCAGCAGCAGTAACATCATCTTCAAAATCTACAACCACATAATCCTCTTTATTTTGCTCATAAATAAAGACCTGAGCTGCCTCTAGAGTGTCTTTAGATTTAAGCAACATATACGGCTTGCCTACACGTATACGACGTGTGTCAAACACATTTTTTACACTATCAGATATTTCTTGAATCGTGGCATAATCTACATTTGAGTCGAAGAGTATTTTACCAAAACTGTCTCCAGACTGCACAGTATCCCTCTCTACCACATAATCATCAAGTACGTAACCGTACTCTTTGATCACTTCTGGTTCGGTTTCTAGAGTTTGATCTATAGGTGTTGAAGTAGCATCTTGCTTCTCTCCACAAGAGAATAGGGCAAGGCTTAAAAATAGTGTAATGTAGAGGCGATAATAATTCACTAAAAGTATGTTGTTTTAAACGTCCTTTCCCCAGTTTGCAAGCTCTTCTTCACTCCAGACATCTGGAAAGAAAATGCGACGCTGGTACTTAGGGTGCATATATTTGGTCCATTCACTGCCGCCTGTTGCTTCTACAACTTTTTTACCATTATTGAGGTAATGATTTGCTGCGTGATAGTGTGACATCACCCAGGTTACATTTACTGTATAATCATAATGGCGCATTGCATCCAGCAGCTTCTTATCTTCACGAGCTTCCTTAGGCAAGCTTTTAAAGCGAGCGTACAAATTTATGGTATTATATTCTTTTGTAAAGGCGACAAAGTCGTTTTTATATTTTGCTTCAAAGGCAGAGAGTAAATATGACTTTTTACCCGTGTTGTAATCTTTTCCGGCTGCTTGCCAGTACAAATGTTCTAACGCGTGCTCGTAAGGAGTATTGCGATCTATGCTTTCGCGAAAGCGGACATCTATAAGGTTTATTAAATCTGTACTTGCAAACTCGATCTTTCTGTACTGCGCGCTTTGAAAACCACTTGCTGGTGTAAGTGTTTTTCTAAACTTCATATACTGCTCTATTTCCATTCCTTCTTGCATTATACTAAAAGAACTGGTGAGCATATCAAAATAACGACTTATACGATCCAAACGAGAGCTAAAAAAATCTACCGTAAGATCTGGGTGATGAGCAACCTGCTCTATCTCCCATAGTATCATTTTAAACAAAAGCTCGTTAACCTGATGGTACATCACAAATACATTCTCATCTGGAAAGTTTGTGCGCGGTATCTGTAAACTTAAGAGTGCATCTGTATGGATATAATCCCAGTAAGTAATGGGTTTACTTTGTAACAAGCCCTCAAGGTGATCGTCTAGATCTTGATCTATTTTTTCATACTTATCATCAAGCTGATTGATGATTTTTTCGATATCTGGCTGTATGGTTTTCTTCATTTACAATTGCGACTATAGAAGCTTAAGTTCTAACTCAAAAAATGATTAAAAAGTGTGTAGCTATAGTCTCTATCTTATTAAATGGCAATTTACAAAAATCCCTAGTCAAAGACTATCTCAAAAGGATACTTAAGGCCTTTATAAGCGTCTAGATCTGCCTTGAGTGACCCTACAGATAAGCTTGCCTTAATGCGCAAGGGTATTTTATTATCATCATCACTTACCCATATGGTAAGACTTTCTTGCTCTTTAAAAACTCTACCAGACTGCACTAGTGGTCTAAACACGAGTGTTTTTACTTTTCCGAATTTTGTTCTAATGGTCTCACGCTCTAAAAAACGCATCTTAAAAGGATAATTCTCTCCATCAAAAAACATTGTAAGGTTAATCTCATCACCAGCTTTTAACCCTTCTGTTTCTAGATTATTGCGCAGGTAATACATTGCAGAGACCATATCTTGTATACCTGGCTCTGTATCTATAGTTGTCTTTTTGTTATGCTTTAAGTCGTTTATGTGTGCTTTATTTGCTTGCTGATCAAACTCAATCACCTTATTTTTAGTATGGCCACCCTCATCTATTTTGCGCAAGAATTTATAAGGTAAATCTGTCTTTTTATCTACCCAGCTCTCATAATAATCTTCAACCCCAAAAGCAAGACCTACAATACCCGTAGTCTCTCCATAACCTTTAATATGATGCACAGGCTTGCCATTAAACATCTCATCCTTGATGTCTATAGTTGCATACCCACCCGTGAGCAATCCATAATGCACTCTAAATTTGAGCCACTCACCAGCTTGATACGAGTCATTGTGCGCTTTAGTTACAGGAGGATCTGGCATTTGCACAAAAGCTGTAGTTAAAGCAAAGACTGCCAGCAGGGTACCTATTATTATATGTTTATTTTTTGATTTCATTTTCTGGGGTTATTTGGTGGTTATACCCTAAGAATACAATTGTTATTCCAAAAATAGGATAACAAAAAAACTTCGCCTTATTTCTAAGACGAAGTTTTCGTTAAAATATTGTGATTCTGAGTAATAAAAGAAATTACGCTTTCGCGAAAGCGCATTTATCAATAAATAGATATCATTATGCAATATAGAAAGTAAAACCTATATTTCAGAAATAAAATAAGATACGACAGGGTAAAAAACTCATCTTTGAATTTTCACTAGTCACAACAAAGATTACAGCAAACACAACTTTAAAATGACCACAGGAAGTAATCAAATTTTATCAAAGAAAATTTTAAAAGTAAAATATACTTTTGTTTTGTTATTTATTGTCGTGACAGCACTCACAAAAAAAACTGCCTATAGCCAATCTGTAAACATCGATAGCATTACTGTACATCTTGATACTATATATCAAAGAGAAATACGCTTAAAAGAATTATTGAGTAAGGCGACATCTTATCGTGATAACCATCCAAAACTAAGTAAAGCACTATCTCTATATGGAGTAAACCAGAGCAAGCATTTTAATTTACAAAAGGAAGAGGTTTTGTTTACTAAAGAATTAGGCATATATCATAGACGTAAAAATCAATTAGATTCTGCATTAATCTATTACAATAAGGCCATTAAAATAACAGTGGACACAAGCGATTCATTAAATTACTACAGACTCAAAGGATCTATTGGTAATGTTCTAAAAGCGCAAGGCAATTATAAAGAAGCAATTAAAAATTTTATGACTGTAATCGCAAATGCAGAAAAAAATAATAACCCTGAAGATATAGTAGTTTCTAGTGTTAATATAGCAGCGGTATATCTCGCAATGCAAAATCCAGAAAAGGCAAAAGATTTTTATCTTAAAGCTCTTCGCACTAAGAGCAAGGTTTCAAAACAAGCAGCTCCAAAAATACTAAGCAATCTTGTAGTGGTATATCTTAATCTAAAAAAAATAGACTCGGCACTTTACTATTCTGAAAAAGCAAAAAAAATTATCACATCTAAGCGAAGCCTTGCAAATCTTAATAATAATAGAGGAATCATATTTAAAGATTTGAAAAAGTACAATCAAGCAGCCGAAGCTTATAAAAAGGCCTTATCTTATTATGAATTACTTAAAAGTACCTCAGGAATTACCAAAAGCTATAATAATCTTGCTCAAATAGCAATTTTACAAAAGGATTTACCAAAAGCAGAAAACTACCTCAAAAAAGGAGAAAAATTAATCCAAACATCTAAAGATCTCTCAACAAGAAATTATTTTTATGAGACACAAATAGATTATTACAATGCTAATAAAGATTACAAAAATGTCTTGCTTGCAACAAAAAAACTAAACGCGATAAAGGATAGTATACTGGGCATTGATAAGCAAAAGGCAATAAAAGATATTGAAATAAAGTACGAGACTGCAAAAATAAAGCAAGAGAAAAAAACTGCAGAACAAAGTGCAACACTTGCTAGATTAGAAAGCACAAAGAACAAAAATCTATTTATTGGTTCGCTCATTATAGTAGGTCTAGTATTACTGGCCGCGCTCCTATCGTACAGTCGCATAAAAACCCAGAAAAAAGCTGAGCTCATTACACTAGAACTTCGCGAAACTCAAAAACGCCTCGCTTTAGAAAAACAATACCGCGATAGCGAGCTGAAGGCGCTCAAAGCGCAAATGAATCCCCATTTTATCTTTAATGCTCTTAACTCCATACAAGAATATATCATTCTTAATGAAAAAAATCTTGCAGGAGATTACCTAGGAAAATTTGCAGATTTAATGCGGAGATATTTACAGTATAGCGATGCTGGACACATTAATCTACAACAGGAGATAGAAAGTCTTAAAATGTATTTAGATCTTGAAGCCCTTCGTTTTGGTGAAGATTTTAAGTATCAAGTTCAACTCGATGAAACCCTAAATCCAGAGTTAATAAAAATACCTACTATGCTCATACAGCCCTATGTAGAAAATGCTATAAAACACGGCCTACTGCATAAAGAGATAAATAAAAAATTACACATTTCATTTACTCAAAATACTAACAAAACCATAAGTTGTACCATTACAGACAACGGTATAGGTCGTGAGGCAAGTTCAAAAATCAAATCAAAAGTAAAAAATCTACAACCCTCCTTCTCATCTCAGGCTAATGCAAATCGCCTCAACCTTCTTAATGAAAGAGAAGACGTTCAAGTAGGTGTGCAAATTAGAGACCTTAAAGACACCCAGGGAATATCTACTGGCACACAAGTAGTCATAGTCATTCCCATCTTAAAAAATTAAGCCTATGAAAGCCATTATTATAGACGACGAAAAACGTGCCCGCAACCTTTTACACATTTTAATAGAAGAAAACTGTCCTAAAATTACACAAATATTTGAAGCAGGAAATCTTCTTGATGGTCTTGCTATCATAAAAGAAGAAGAACCTAATATTGTATTTCTTGATATTGAGATGCCGCAACATTCAGGATTAGAAATTCTCAATTTTATAGACAAGGATGTTACTGGCTTTGAGATTATTTTTACCACTGCTTATAGCGATTATGCTATACAGGCATTTCAGCTAAGTGCTATAGACTACTTATTAAAACCGGTGCGCCCCAATCAAGTAAAAAAAGCCGTAGACAAAGCTGTAAGTATTATGGGACGCTCTCAGATTAGTATTAAACTAGAGGCATTAAAGGATAGTTTTAATAAAAAGTCTTTTCAAAAAATTGCACTCCCTGTTTCTAACAGCATCAAATTTATGCCCTTTGAACAAATCATATTATTTGAGGCAGATGGAATGTATACTAAGGTGTACACCACAGACGGTAAAGAGCTCCTTATAGTAAAGCCATTAAAACATTTTGTAACCCTTCTGGAGAAACAACACATTTTCTATAGACCTCACCGCTCCTATTTTATAAATCTTAATGCGATTAAAGAATATATAAAAAGTGACGGTGGTTATGTTGTAATGGATAATGGCAAGACTGTCTCTATTTCTCGTGAGAAAAAAGAGGAGTTTATAGCATTGGTTACTAATTTATAAAGACATCTTATAAGATTATAAGTACGCTTTCGCGAAAGCGTAAAAAACCCCATAACTATATAGCCTGTGTCAAGATTTATATGCACGGCATCATTTTCTTTAAAAAATCAACCTATATCCTATAAGCATACCTCCCCTTTATGTAATCCATAATACATTTCAGAAAAGAATAGTGTTCCTTAGAAAATTTTAAGACCATAACTATTCATTTAGTTTCATTTTTGACCCAACAATAACCACTAAAATGTTAATAATGAAAACAATGAAATTCCTTATTATGCTAATCTTTAGCAGTCTTTTTATAGTAAGTTGTGCTCCAGAAGACCTCATTGAGCAAGAAGAAAATATGATCACAGCAAATAGTACGGCAGCCTTACAAACTGTAATTATTGGTAATAGAAACAGGCTTAAACAAAAACCTAGGCGCAATTACAAAAGCACTATTGTAGTAGATGACCCTACAAACTCTGTAATTACTGCTTTAGTTCAGTATACTTCATTAGAAGGAGAAAACCCTTTCCCAGAACCTTTTGAAATGGAGGTGTCTACTATCAGGAAAAGCATACGAAAAATGCAAAAAATACAATCAATGATTAGTGATACTGGTTTATTTCCTGCTGGGAGACCTTTTGAACAAACAGTTACTCTTTACAATGAACTGGGAGAACCAGTAGGCGATACCAGTAAGACTTGGGTGACAGCACAAGATAATGATGGCACTACTATAACCCGTATAGAAAGTAAGTACCTTACCCCTACAAGTATCGCCATCCCTGTGCGCCTTCGTACAGATCAACCAGAGGGCGTCACTGTTACTGCCCAAGTTGAATTATATGGTCGCATCCTTATAAAAGGACAGCCTCTAGAGATGGAAATGACCGTATATGATGAAACAGAAGGCAATATAGGCCTTACGGGAACTGCCGTTGCACAATTAGAGGCTCTAACTGAAGGTAGTAATATCTTACCTGATGATGAGGTAAAAATTTCCATAACTACAACAAATGCAAACGGAGAGATTATAGACGAAGATATTTTTATAACTCCGGTAGAACTCACTAGCTCTCACAATGCTGTAAAAAGCTCTAAGACCTTTGTTTTTGGCCAGACCGCATACTTAGAAACTAGAGTATCTACAGAGGCTGGTGAAAACATAACACAAATAACTGCTACAGTATCGCAACAAGGAGAGCAAAATTTTGAACCTTTCACTGTAGAACTATTTCCTGTTTCTTCTAATGAGAATACTATAAAATTTAGATCTGTAGCCCAAGTAAACCCTGTTTTTACAGCACAGCCAGACGCTATGAACAATATCTTACACCAATTAGTTCCTACAGATACTGAAGGAAATACGCTAGAAGAAGTAACCCTACTCGCCCCTACTACGGTTCTTGAAGGCATTACCCGCAACCCTAAACATATAATTAGACCTAATGGCATTACTCATATACGTATGGGATTAAAAAAACCTATCGCTCAAGAAGTGGGCTATGCGACAATGCAAATCCCATCTAACGTTGGTATTGGAAGTGAAGATGTTGTCACGCTAGAAGCTTCTGCCACATCAGAAAATGATCCCATTTTTAGAATAGATGGTGATTTTGTTTATACTTATGTTACAGAAATTCCTAATGGTGCAAATTACACAACACAAGTAACAACCTACAATACAGCAAATGAAATTATAGGAGTAGAAGAAGTCACTTTTACAATAAATGATAAACAAACTCCTGCTATTGAGTCTGAAAATGCAGTTATATTTAAAACCACTCCTGCAAATCGTATCAGAATAAAAGGAACTATTCAAGTAAAACCCACAGCTGGCGCTCCTGTTAATACCTCTGGACCTATGACCAGTCGTATTATTGTGCCTGGTGGTACTATAAATGGTACAGATTTAATTATGGATTTTGCACTTATTCCAGTGGGAGATGACTCAGAAATCTACAGTTATGAAGGGGTATACAATGATGTAAATACTACTATATTTAAAAATTACTTTGAAACAGAGGTTATCATTCTGGATGAAGTAAATGATACTATAGGCACTGGCAACATACCCTTTGAAGTTCTTGAGGTAGCTGAGATTACATTGACTCAAAATGAAGATGGTGAGACATTCACCCTATCGATTTACGTTTCTGGACCACAATCTGAAATTATAGAACGTATCGCCACATTCTTAACCCCACAAGATGGCGGCAGCGATGCAGATCCAGAAGATTTTACACTCAACCTTGTGGAGAATAACACCTTTGACGGAATGACTTTTAGAAACACAAATGTCACTTTTACAAATCCAGATAGTGTGATCGATATGCAATACTTAGCAGAAATTACATTTTTAAATTCACAGGGCACTGATTTAGATTACTTAGAATTTGACATAGTAGGAGAAGAATAAGAAAATTGCAAGTAACAAAACTATTAAGGCCTTAGTTCTATTTTAAGATTTTATATATGCGCTTTCGCGAAAGCGAAAACCAATAAATTAACAGCTTGAACCAGAACCGGAATACTTTATAATTTACCATCCGGAAAACAATACGGTTATCCAGCAAAGAGTAGGATTAAAAACACAAAGCTGAAACTACTTTTACTCCATTATAAAGCAATAAAACATTTACAATGAAAACTATTAAAACCATCTTTATTCTATTACTTGTTGTCATCACAACAAAAACATTTGCACAACAATCCTTTTTTGAAACCCTAGATGCACACGGTCCAGGTGCCAAATATCAAATATATGGAGACCTCTATAAAAATGATAAAGGAGAACCCGCAGCTCAGGAAAATACAAGTTATACGGGTCAGGTTGAAATAAACACCTTCCAAGGCTTACCCTCTGGTGTTTCGGTTCAATCTGTTAATAAAGAAGGAAAAGTAGGAGTTGCTACCAATTATAATGCAATACAAATAAGTGCCATTAAATATGTAGGATTTCCTAATACCTCTATCCTTCATCATACAGGTTATAATAGAGGATATGTTGCCTTTGATAATTATGTGTTTTTCCTTCACGGTATTTCTGATGATAAAACAGACTTTAGAGAAATACGGTCTTTTATGATCTTAGACGGAACTGCCTCTGCCGCAGAGACGAAAAAGAAGAAAAAAGGGAAATTCTGGAAACAACTTAAAGAAGCAGCGATAAATAAGCGCCCTTCTGGAGAAGGTAGCAGTGCAGAGTATGCAACCCTTATGGCTAAAGACCCAGAAAAATTAGTGCGCGACTACCTTAAAAAGATGAAAGTAAAACAAGATGCTTATACAATGACGCCTCAAGACCGTAAAAATCTTGATATCCTATACAATGGGGCAAAAGCAGATGATGATAGAGTAAAAAATTATAACGAAGCCTTTAAAAGAAAACCAGAGTATCACAGAGTGCTTCAAAATAATCTAAATGCACAAGTGGGTAAGGATCGTAAAAATTTTATCAGAGTAGAAGGTACAGATGCAAAGGTTGATAATTGCAAATACTACATTAAAAATACCGGCACTGCAACTTTTAAATATGTAAATGCATCACAAAAAATGGGAACCATTTCTCCAGGAAAAACGCAAGAGTTTAGTTGTTATTACCTCGCATTTTATGCCGAAGGTGAAAACAAAGGAAAACTAATTTCTAATGGTGGACAAAGCTCTAGAGGCAATACCATAAGTGTAAAATAATATAAAATACTTTGGGGGAAGTATTTTATCAAAAAAGGCTACTCTTTTGTTAAGAAGTAGCCTTTTTATTTTTTTAATTACGCTTTCGCGAAAGCGCACTCAACACTACAACGTACCACGCTGTGCTTGCTCCCTCTCTATAGACTCAAAAAGCGCTTTAAAATTGCCTGCCCCAAAGCCTTTTGCTCCCATACGCTGTATGATTTCAAAGAAAAGGGTAGGTCTATCTTGTAGTGGTTTTGTAAATATTTGTAATAAATACCCATCCTCATCTGCATCTACAAGAATTGATAATTCTTGTAAACGCTCGATATCTTCTTTCATCACCTTCATATGCTCACCCAGGCGCTGTGGGATGTCATCATAATAAGTTTGTGGTGGTGGTGGCAAGAACTCAATACCGCGAGCCTTAAGCTGTGCAACCGTTTTTATAATATCATCTGTTGCTAGTGCGAGGTGTTGTACCCCAGCACCTTCATAAAAATCTAGATATTCTTCTATCTGTGATTTTTTGGCAGCCTCTGCAGGTTCATTTATTGGGAACTTAATGCGACCATTACCGTTACTCATTACCTTACTCATTAAGGCAGAGTACTCGGTGTGGATTTGCTTATCATCAAAAGACAAGAAGTTTACAAAGCCCATTACGTCTTCATAAAATTTTACCCATTTATTCATCTGGTTCCACCCTACGTTACCTACCATATGGTCTACATATTTAAGACCTGTAGGTGTCGGGTTGTAATCTGACTCCCACACGCGGTAGCCTGGTAAAAAGGCACCCTCGTAATTTTTGCGCTCTACAAACATATGAACGGTCTCCCCATAGGTATAAATACCTGCTCTTACCGTTTCTCCTTGATCATCCTTTTCTACAAAAGGTTCACAATATGACTTTGCGCCACGCTTTGTTGTTTCTTCATAAGCGCTTCTAGCATCGTCTACCCATAAGGCAACCACTTTTACACCATCTCCGTGTTTTACTATGTGGTCATTTATAGGTGACTTACTGTTAAGTGGCGATGTAAATACGAGACGTATTTTATCTTGCTTTACTACATAGCTCACCTCATCTCTAGAGCCCGTCTCTAGGCCTTTATAAGCATATGATTGAAAACCAAAAGCGGTTTTATAAAAGTGAGCCGCTTGCTTTGCATTGCCCACATAAAACTCTACATAATCTGTACCCAGTAGCGGAAGAAAATCTTGCGCTCCTTCAAAAATTTTCTCAAGTCCGTAGTCTACGGATTTTAAGTCTTTTGCCATATTATATATTTATTTACAAGTCTGTAGCACTAGCTCTTAACTTGTTTATGTATTATTAATTTGTTGTTTTTTAATTTTTCGCGAAAGCGTACCCATCCTAGTGATCTAGCCACGACTGGTAGTAACTCTCATCTGCAATGCTCATTGCATCTTTACATACTTTAAGAGGCTTAAAAGTATCTACCATAACGGCAAGCTCTTCTGTACCTTCTTTACCTATACTCTTTTCGGCAGTTCCGGGATGTGGACCGTGAGGGATACCAGCTGGATGCAGTGAGATGTGACCTGCCTCTACATCTGCCCTACTCATAAAATCACCATCTACATAATACAACACCTCATCACTATCTATATTACTATGATTATATGGTGCTGGGATACTTAATGGATGGTAGTCATACTTTCTAGGTACAAAACTGCACACTACAAAGGCATCTGTCTCAAAGGTTTGATGTACTGGTGGTGGCTGGTGTATGCGCCCCGTTATGGGCTCAAAATCGTGTATAGAAAATGCATATGGATAATTGTAACCGTCATAACCCACCACGTCAAAAGGGTGAGAAGCATATACCATCTCAAAGATGTCATCTTGCTTTTTTACTTTAATTACAAAGTCACCTTTCTCATCATTAGTTTCTAACTCATATGGTTGTCGTAGGTCGCGCTCACAAAAAGGAGAGTGCTCCAGCAGCTGGCCAAACCAGTTGCGATAACGCTTAGGCGTGTATATAGGCCTGCGAGATTCTACAATAAAAAGGCGATTATCTTCTGTATCAAAATCTATTTTATAAATAACACCACGTGGTATTAAAAGATAGTCTCCGTATTTAAAATCAAGATTACCCAGGTGAGTTCTGAGTTTACCTGTTCCTTTATGAACAAAGATAAGCTCGTCTGCATCTGTGTTCTTATAGAAGTACTCTTGCGTGCGTTCTTGAGGAGCAGCAAGTATAATGGTACAATCACTGTTAGTCAGAACGGGTTTTCTACTCTCCAGATAATCTTTTTCTGGTTTGATTTGAAACCCCTTAAAGCGGTATGACTGCATATTATTGTCACGAGCAATTTCTGGTTTTACAGAGTATTGCTTGCGTATCTCCTTAACCTGTGTAGGTCTGTGTACGTGATAACTATTTGTACTCATCCCGTCAAAACCTATCGTACCAAAGAGTTGCTCTGAGTATAGGGTACCATCTGGTTTACGAAACTGTGTGTGACGTTTATGTGGGATCTCTCCCAGCTTATGATAAAAAGGCATTTTTATAAAATTTAGATTGTCTTAAAGTTACTTAAAATTCAAGTAAGACATCTATTCAGGGTCCCTCTTTATGAGGAAATTAAGAAGTAGTGGTAAGTATATCCAGCCCTGTGCATTCATATGGTGTAAATATATGGGTTTTTTTACGCTTTCGCGAAAGCGTACTCAAAACTACTACACAAGCGCCTTTAAAACACCTTGAGCAAACTGCCTTGCGCTTGCTGGGTCATTACGTATCCATAATTCTGGCTCTACGATTTCTAGTTCGCCTAAAAGAATGTCTCCATTTTCACCCCAGAGTATATCTGCTCTTCCATATGCTGGCATTGTGTTGCAAGCTTTAAAACAATCTTCGGCAAAGGTGATTTCTTCTTGTGTAGGTGAGTAGGGATGTACCGTACCTCCCCAATCATCTTGCACGCGATAGTCACCTTGTTTAGGTTTTTTAAGAATTGCGTGAGTAAACTTCCCATTAAAAACCATAAGTGAGGCCTCGCCCCGAGAGGAAATGGTGGGTACAAATGGCTGGATGAGCATATCTCGCTCTGCTACTAGGTTTTCAAAAACCTCTTCATAGTCTGCTCGCTCAAACTCTAGTACCTTATGCGTGTGAAAGGCTCCGCCAGCAATAGCAGGTTTTATAACCACATCTTGCCAGTCACGTTCTAAACAAACCTCAGCAATTGATCTGTAAGAGCCTGTATCTACATACTCAGTAGGCACTATAGCGACACCTTTATTTTGTAAATCTTCAAGGTAGTGCTTATCTATATTCCACTGTATGAGGTCATAGGAGTTAACAAGTTGTGTCTTTGCTTTTACAATCTCTATCCAAGCTGAAAACTCGTCGTAGCGCTCAAAATAATCCCAAATGGTTCTAAAAACCACGGCTCTAGTTTGTGACCAGTCAAACTCAGCATCATCCCAAGCGGTACAATGTACCTTTAGACCTAAATCCTCTAGTGCTTGAGTAATAAGCTTTCTTTCGTCAAGAATATTTTGCTCGTATGTGGTTATAACTTTTGGGTTAAGGTATTTCTGGCAAGTAAGGATGGTTACATCTATGGTGTGAGCGCTCATCTTCATCTATTATTAATATATTTTTCTTAAAACTTTCTGTCTGGATGGAGCATATCTAAGGTAACACTAGATGTTTTATTATCTATAATTTCTTGGACTAACTTACCTGTACTAGGTCCTAGTGTCCAACCCATCATAGCGTGACCAGTTGCGATTGTAAGGTTATCACACTTAGCACTTTTACCTATGTACGGCATCCCATCTGCAGATACAGGTCTAAGACCGCACGCAGCGGCTTCCTTTTCTTGCGATGTAATGCGCACCTTTGGGAAGTACTTGTTTACTCCCTGGGCTATTGCCTCTACTCGTGTTTTATTAATAGTGTGATTAATACCAGCAATCTCCATAGTTCCGGCAAATCTAGTAAAACCATTCATAGGTGTGATGGCTACTTTTGCTTCGGCAAGTATGGCTGGATAGGTAATTCCGGTGGGAGTTTTAGTCTGTATGCGATACCCTTTTCCGGCTTGTAGCAGGAGGTTAATATTAAGCTTTCGCGAAAGCGTACTCGTCCAGCTACCAGCAGCTAGCACAAACTCATCTGCAGTGAGTACTTCTTTATCTGTATGCAAGCTGATTACCTTACTGCCAGCAGTTGTTATATCAAGCACTTTTTCTTTTTGCCTAATAACGACTCCCTCGCGTAACAAATATGATTTTATCTCCTCCATAAACTCACCGGGTGTACTATGATGGTCACACTCAAAGTAGGAAGCTCCTACTACATCTAGCGCAGTTTCTGGCATCATTTTCTGTACCTCTTGAGCTGTTATTGTTTTTGCTTGAAGGCCTTCTTTACTTGCGATTTGCACTAACTCATCTTCGTGATGAAGGGCTTTTTCTGTCTGGCAGAGCATTAACAATCCTTTTTTCTCAATATGAAATGAGAAGCCCTCTTCTTTTTTTATCTGGTGATAGAGATCTCTGCCCATAACCGCCATATCTCTCATTACCGGTATGGAGCGATGTACGTGATTTTGATTACAAGACCTATTAAAAGCAAGAGACCATTTTAAGAAGTCTGCATTAAGTCGTGGCTTTATATATAGCGGACTCTTTTTATTAAACATCCACTTTACTCCTTGCTTCATAACCCCTGGAGCTGCGAGCGGAATTAAGTGACTGGGCGACATATAACCGGCGTTTACATAACTGGCTCCATCACTCATTTTAGACTGATCTATAATGGTAACCTGATGTCCAGCCTTGTGTAGAAAATAAGCACAGCTCACTCCTACAATGCCTCCTCCTATTATGATAATATGCTTTGCCATAGTCAAGACCTTTTGCGTTTTCTAAATTACCGAAAATCCGAAAGCATACGGATCTTCTTCATCTATTGTGATTGTATTATGACCATAAATGCGTGCCCAGCCTTGTATACTGGGGATGACTGCTTTGTACTCCCCCACCACTGTCTCTTGCTCAACACGACCTATAAAAGTAGAGCCTATAAAACTCTCGTGGGTGTATGCCTGCCCTACCTCTAGCTTTCCTTTTGCATACAGCTGTGCAAGCCTCGCAGAAGTACCAGTACCACACGGACTGCGATCTATAGCTTTATCTCCATAAAAAACAGCATTACGCCCATCTGAAGCGGGGTTAATAGTATCACCCGTCCATAGCATATGAGTAACATCTCTTATGGTTTCATTTTCTGGATGTATAAATGCACTAGGGTATTTCTTATTAATACGCTCTCGCACCACCTGGCTCATCTGGATAATCTGGCTAGCTGTAAAATCTTGTACTCCTGTATAGTTTTTTTGAGGGTCAACAATAGCATAATAATTACCTCCATAGGCTACATCAAAGTGTATTATACCCAGCTCTGGACAATCTATCTCCAGATCTATAGCAGCGAGATATGATGCTACATTAGTAAGACGTACCCAGTCTACTTTATTCTTAGTTTTTTGGTAAGCAATTTCTACTAGGCCTGCAGGGGCTTCCATTTTTACTACACCTTCTTTTTTAGGTATAATGAGCCCTTCTTCTATGGCGATTGTTATTGTGCCTATCGTGCCGTGACCGCACATAGGCAAGCATCCAGATGTCTCAATAAACAAGATAGCAACATCGTTTACAGGGTCGTGAGGAGGGAATAATATACTGCCACTCATCATATCGTGCCCTCTAGGCTCAAACATCAAGCCCTTGCGTATCCAGTCATATTCTTTTAAAAAATGCTGGCGTTTCTCGCTCATCGTTTTACCCGTAAGTTCTGGACCTCCTTGAGCTACCACTCGTACTGGATTACCACACGTATGTGCATCAATACATTTAAAAATATGTTTCATCACTTATGATTCTCATATGTTTTGACTAGTGTGAGGTTAGCTATAAATTAATTAAATTACATAGGGATAAAAGGCATAAATGCTAGCTTAACCCTACACTGTCAATTACTTTTTTGTATCCAATCTTTTACTCTTCGGTCTAAAATAGCCAGAGTTACTGTACCCTGTTCTAAAATAACCTCGTGAAAATCTCTTATATCAAAACGACTGCCCAGCTCTTTTTCTGCAAGCGTTCTTAGTTCTCTTATTTTGAGTTCACCCATTTTATATGCTAATGCTTGTCCTGGCCAGGATATATATCTATCTGTTTCTGTTTGTATCTCGTGTAATGACAATGCTGTATTTTGTGACATAAAGGCTACTACCTCTTCACGAGTCCAAGCTTTTGCGTGTATACCAGTATCTACAACTAACCGGCACGCACGCCACATCTCATAAGTAAGTTGACCAAAGCGCTCATACGGTGTTGTATACATACCCATCTCTGCTGCCAGATACTCACAATATAAGCCCCAGCCCTCGCCATAGGCATTTACATACATATTACGCCTAAACTGAGGAATACTATCACCTAACTCTTGATTAAGTGCTCCCTGTAGGTGATGACCCGGCACAGCCTCGTGCACAGTAAGCGATGGTAATGTGTATAGAGTTCTACTAGGTAAGTCATATGTGTTTACCCAGTAATAACCTGGGCTCGTGCTTCCCTTTGGGCTACCTACATAACGCCCTCCAGTATACTTAGGCGCAATTGCATCTGGTACTGGTGCTACACCATAGGGCTTGCGTGGCAATGTTTTAAAAAATCTAGGCAGTTGCGCATCTGCACGCTTTGCCATATCACGTGCAATCATTAAAAGTTGCTCAGGAGATTTGGCATAAAACTGTTCATCTTCACGCAGGAATTTTAAAAAATCTGCAAAGCTTCCTTTAAAAGCTACTTCTTTTATAATCTTTTCCATCTCGCTTTTTATGCGAGCAACCTCTTCAAGTCCTTTATTATGAACAGCATCTGCCGTGATATCTAATGTAGTATAATAATGTATTCGGTTTTGATAATAGGCGTCTCCATTAGGGGTTTCAGACACTCCTATGGTAGTACGTGTGTTTGGGAAATATTCATTTTCAAAAAAAGCCTTTACACTTTTAAATGCAGGAACTACACTGTTTTCTATAGCTAGCTTTGCTGCAGTTTCTAAAGAATCCTTCTGCTCCTCTGTGATTGATTCTGGAAGATTTAAAAAAGGTGTGTAATAAAAACTGTCTTTATAATCTGCTACAATTTGTGAGTTGTAGGTACTCTCATATCCCTCAAAAATCACTCGCGGCTGCGACACGCCTTTTTTTATTCCTTCTCTTAGTAATGGCACATATTGATTTACCACCTCTGGTAAAGCATTTAACTTGTCAAGATACTTTACAGCTTGCTTGTATGAGGTGATGGGCCGCACCATATAGTTCCAACTGCTATGAAAACCTGAATCAGACAGTAGCGGATTTAAAAAGCGTTCATACTCATAGTAGTCTACGGTTTCTTGCAGCTTAAATTTTAATAGCTCGAGCGATATCCTTTCGGTTTCTGACAAGGTTTTTGGCGAGATGGTGTTAAGTTTTTTGAGTTGCGCTTTCGCGAAAGCGGACTCCTTCTCAAATCGCTCTTTTGAAAACACCCCAAGTGGATGCAATTGCTTGCTACCCTCGTTCCATTTAAAACTTTGTGACGCCTCAATACATTGCTTGAGCTGCTCTGTAGCAGTTTGTGCAATAGTCGTTATAGACATAAAAAAGGCCATCACCCACACTAAATATCTCATATTATTTTAAATAATCTGGCAATAGAGCCGTTGGAAAATCTTGAAAACTAAAAGGCCTCACCCATCTCATAATACTATGGTTACCCACTGCCGTAAACCTACTATCTGTACTTGCGGGATAAGGACCTCCGTGTGTCATCCCATCTACCACAGCAACACCAGTAGGCACACCGTTATATATAATGCGACCCACTTTGCTTTGTAATGCTAGTGTAATGTCCTGTAGGGCTATAGTCTCGCTATCTTCTGCAATTATTGTGGCGGTAAGTTGCCCCTCAAGACTGTTTATTATATTAAGAAGCTCATTTTTATCTTCTGCAAGTACAACCATAGAAAATGGTCCAAATACCTCTTTATGTAGTGTCTTATTTGCGATAAAAGAAGTTCCATCTACTACGGCTAGTGCTGCAGTGGTATGGTTAGGTTTTGATGAAGATCCTACTACTTTAAGAGATACACTCTCTTGTGCTTTTATCTCATTTTTACTTTTCTCATATCCTTCTTGTATGCGAGTATGAAGCATACAGCCACCGGGAGTGGCCTCAAGATGTTTTGCTAGAATTTCTATAAAGTGTGTTGTCTCCTCGCTCTTTACTGTTATAATAAGCCCTGGATTTGTGCAAAACTGTCCTACGCCTTGCGTGATAGAAGCGGTATAGGTCTCGGCTATTTGACCTGCTCTTTTTGAGATTGCCTGTTGTGTTATTACAACTGGATTAATACTTCCCATCTCTGCAAAAACCGGAATAGGAGTCTCTCTAGCTGCAGCAAGATTGTATAATGCTCTCCCTGCGTGGTGACTACCTGTAAAACCTACTGCTGCTATACCCTTATGTTTTACAAGTTGCTCTCCTACCTCTTTACCACTACTATTAAGGTTAGAAAAGACACCTTCTGGCATTGCCGTCTTTTGTGCTGCTTTTGTTATTGCTGTCGCCACCATCTCACCTGTGCCGGCGTGCATAGGGTGCGATTTTACAATTACTGGGCATCCTGCTGCAAGTGCACTTGCCGTATCTCCTCCAGCGGTAGAAAATGCCAGTGGAAAGTTACTAGCACCAAAAACAACTACTGGCCCCAGCGGTATGTATGTCTTTTTTAAATTACCACCTTCATCTTGTAATAACGGTAGCCTCCAAGTGTCATTTTTTACAAGCTCTGCAAACATTCTTAGTTGGCCTAGCATTCTACCCCTTTCGCCTTGAGCGCGCCCTTCTGGGAGACCACTCTCTTGCATATACATAGTTATAAGGTCTGAGCCTAATGCCTCAATCTCATCTGCAATGGCGTTTAAAAAGCTTGCGCGTTTTACACCAGGGAGTTTACTATATGTACTAAAGGCGTGAGCTGCTAGGCTACAAGCCTCATCTATTTCTAACTGGGTGGCTTCATAAAAAACTGTTGGGTTATCGCTATTGGTCACGGGGTTTGCCGTCTTGTACTTTTTTGCCCCCTCTGCAGATTGTTTATACCCTATTTGATTTTTACCTGTAATCATTATGCTTTTATGGTTTTATGGTGCGCTACAATAGCTACTGGTTTATGAACCACGGTTGTAGATGCTGGATATTTTATTAATAACTCTTTAGGCCTAACGGGACGTTTTTCAAATCCTCCACCACAGTTAGGACATACTTCTTTTAATAGCTCTGTGACACAAGTAATACAAAAAGTACACTCAAAGCTACAAATCATTGCCTCACCAGATTCTGGTGACAAGGGCACATTACAATGTTCACAAGAAGATCTTAGCGCAAGCATTAAAGATTTTTATAGTTAGGTAACGTAGGCCTTGTGGCTATTCCTTCTGTTATAATCTTGAGCACGTGCTCTCTTTCTTCTCCAAAAAGCGGTAACCTAGGTGCTCGCACATTTTCTGTACCTATACCTGTATGTACCTCGGCGAGTTTTATGTTTTGTACTAATTTAGGATTTATATCTAACTCTAGTAAGGGCAAAAACCACCTATAGATAGCAAGTGCTTCTTGTATCTTTCCTGCTTTTTGTAACTCGTAAATAGCGACCGTTTCTCCTGGAAAAGCACATACAAGTCCTGCTACCCAACCATCTGCACCCATAAGTAATGACTCTAGAGCAAGTGTATCTACACCTGTCATAATTTTAAGCCTATCGCCAAAGTTAATTTTAATGCGCGTCACGTTTGATATATCTCTTGTACTCTCCTTAACTGCTTGTATGTTATCGTGTTTTAGTAACACCTCAAACATTGCTAAGGAAACCTCAATTTTATAATCTACAGGGTTGTTATAAATCATAATGGGCAGTTTTGTACTACTAGCCACGTCACTAAAGTACTGTATTACCTCTTGATCTCCCGCCTTATATCGCATAGGTGGCAACATCATAAGGCCGCTTGCACCGTCGTCTTCTGCCTTTTGAGCAGCGGCAATAGCGCCCTTTGTAGACTGCTCTGCTATATTTATCATCACAGGCACTTTACCATCTACATAAGCCACGGTCTCTTTTGTAAGTGTGCGCTTCTCGTGATCTTCTAGCGTACTTGCTTCTCCTAGCGTACCTCCTAGTACTATGCCGTGTACTCCAGCATCAAGTTGTACTTTTATGTTTGTTTTAAATGCTGGTATATCCAGCTCATCAGTATCAGTAAACTTGGTTGTAACAGCTGGCATTACACCTTTCCACTCTATCGCCATACTTTAAATTTTTTATCAAAGATAGCCGTACGACAACCTCTAGATTAAATACTGTTTTATCCATTACTGACTGTATATTATCCAAATATTAAGCTCTTATGTCATTATCAAGCAAAAAAGTATCTTAGCTCTATGAAAGTGCTGCCTTTTAAGATACCCAAGCCCACTAATGCTGCCATACTTTTTCAAGTTGATGAAGGCGTGTTATACAACTCGCTTCATAATCACGAAGAGGTGCAAATAAGTTTTATAAAGGAGGGGTCTGGGACACTCTTTGCGGGAGATGCCATCCATTCTTTTGCAAAGGGAGACATTATAGTTTTGGGTAGTCACCAGCCGCACGTTTTTAATAGCGATGGTAAGCAGGCGAAAATGCATACGATGTTTTTTAGTCTTGCCTCCTTTGGAGATACATTTTTGGCACTAGATGAGGGCAAAGGGATTGTAGATTTTTACGCTTTCGCGAAAGCGGGATTTAAAACCTCCATAACACCAGATATCGCTGCGCTTTTTAACTACATCGCTACAGCGAAAGGTATCTATAAACTGGGCTATTTTATAGATATTATAACCGCGCTCAAAGTCGCAAAGCACACTCCCCTATCTGAATTTATATACGAACGCCATATCTCTGAAAAAGATGGAAAGCGTATGAGCGCCATCTTTGACTTTACCTTAAGCAACTATCACCAAGACATTACTCTAGCACAACTTGCCGCTCTCACAGCACTCACGCCACACGGGTTTTGTAAATATTTTAAACAGCGCACAAATAAGACGTATTTTACATTTCTTACAGAAGTACGTATCTCAAAGGCCTGTACTTATCTCGCTACAGATAGCGATCTTACCATAGGTACCATAGCAGACCTATGCGGCTATAAAACCCTATCTCATTTTAATAAAAGCTTTAAATCTATAAAAGGAATTACTCCCACAGTTTTTAGAAAAGCCAAATGATATATCTCTAATCTAGGCGCTTGTGTTTTTTATAATTATCTTAAGACGATAAAGTGTTAAATACACATATCTTTACGTTAACAACCAAGACCACATACAGATGATAGATACTCCTCTGCGCATACTTATTGTAGAAGACTTAGTGTCTGACGCATTTTTAGTCCAGAAGCAAATAAAGAAGTTTTGCACAAATGTAGAAATAAGTATTTCTGATAAGGAACTCTCGCTTGCGGTGGCTCTTAAGCAGTTTTTACCAGACATCGTGATAAGTGATTTTAACCTCGAGGGTTTTACGGGCTTTGACGTTATAAAACAGGTAAAAGAATTTAATAAAGAGATTCCAGTTATTATCATCACTGGAAATCTTAATAATGAAGAAAAAGCCGCCGAACTTATTATGAGTGGCGCTTCTGGTTTTTTCTTAAAAGAAAATCTCCAGAATTTACAGCAAAAATTGCTCCCTCTTTTTGAAAAATTTATTTCAGAAAAGCAAGACCTTATTAAACGCCTAGAGAGACAACGCGAGAAAGATGCAAGAGAAAAAGAGCTTACAGATTATCTACGCCACCACGATTTTGAAGCCTATGAGCATAAGGAAGCCATTCTATCACTTAAAGAAAAAGTACTTAAGCTTTTATCACTAGACTAATGGATAGCTCTCAGTCTAAAAATATCGTAAGGTCCCTATACCTTAGTTTTTTTTCTACCCTAGCAGTCATCTTGCTTATAGGCGCGCTTTACCTGGCATCACAATACTCACAAAAATGGATTGTGCATACTAATGAAGTAAAAGCTCAAATACATAGCGTATCAGAAACCATACTTAAAGCCGAAACTAAGTTAAGGGGTTATCTCATAAGTAAAGATCCCGACTATCGTGTAGACTACAAGGTAGAAGTTGCAAAACTCAATGAGCGCTTAAATGCTCTAGAAGAAAAAATAGAAGATGATTCCGTACAGGTTAAAAACCTAAAAAAAATGCGCAGCCTGCTTAACCAGCGCATTATGGGAATGAATGATAATCTAGACAACTATATACTACGCACTCCAGAAGAAAACAGAAAAAAATCTGGTAGAGCAGAAACGCTTCAGCTTATAGAAGATATTGAGCGTATGAAGAATGTAATGCTCATAGAAGAAAATGAAATTTTAAAAGATCGCAAGTCTACATACGATAACATCTATGTTTTAAGTCTTATAGCACTCGTAATAGCATTATTACTTATGTTATATAATGTATATGCTGTAAAGAAGCGTCTTATACCTCTCTTCTCAAGACTAGCCGAAAACAATGATAAACTTATTGAACTTGTTCACTCTAGAGATGATGAGATTGCCCTCAAAGAGGCACAAATGGCAATGAATGAGGATCTCATACACGAGATGGAAAATAAGAATAAACAACTCAACCAGTTTGCATACATTGCCTCTCACGATTTACAAGAACCCTTGCGTACTGTAGATAATTTTATAGACCTTTTTGAAGAAGATTATGCAGACAAGCTAGACGGAGAGGCTGCCACTTACTTTGGCTTTATAAAAGGTGCTACTTCTCGTATGAAAACACTTATAACGGGTCTCCTTAACTATAGTAGACTAGGTAGATCTGGATCACGATCTAAAGTAGAGCTCTCTCAACTTATAGAAGAGATTAAGATAGACCTAGGCCCAAAAATAGAAGAAACACAAACTGTCATTACTCACGACACCTTACCCATTATACCTGGTTACCCTGTAGAACTAAGGCAGCTATTTACAAACCTTATTACTAACGCAATTAAATTTACACCTCCAGAGCGTACCCCAAAAATTCATATAGGACTTAGCGAGACTAAGCTATATTATAGATTTGAAGTTATAGATAATGGTCTAGGTATTAAAAAGGAACACCTTGAGAAGGTGTTTAATATGTTTACCAGATTACACAGTGCAAAAGATTATGAAGGTACTGGTATAGGTCTCGCTTTCTGTCAAAAAATTGTAGAACTCCATAAAGGAAAAATAAGCGTATCATCTACTATAGGTGAAGGGAGTACTTTTACCTTTACATTAAAAAAATAACCATATGCAACCACTAAGAGAGATATTACTTATAGATGACTCTGAGTCTGATAACTTTGTACACTCTAGAGTCATAAAAAAAGCAAAAGTTACCGCAAAAGTGACAATAAAATACTCTGGTGAAGAAGGTCTCGATTACCTTAAAACGTTAATAGATGAGGACTACCCAAAACCTGACCTCATCTTTTTAGACATTAATATGCCGGGTATGGATGGATTTGAATTTTTAGAACATTATGAGAAGCTAGAAATTAATCAGAAAGCAGGTGTTGTTATCGCAATGCTCACTACCTCAACATCACCAGTAGATAAGCAAAAGGCAGAGAAGTATCCTTTACTGTGTCACTTTGATAACAAGCCACTGACAAAAGAAAGTCTTATGAAGATATTGCGTGAGCAATTTCCAGGCAGATTTGATGACTAGTTACCTTTAATTCGTTGCCATAAATCTATGAGTAGCTTCTTTCCATTTTTTGGTGTAGGCCGGTCTTCGGTGGCGGTTATGGTGCCATCGTTTTCTGTAAGAAGGTATCTAAACACAAACTGACTATCATTTTCATCATTTGAAATAAGGCCAAAACGGAGGTCATTATACACCCAGCTCTCTTCCTCTTTTTCTAAAATGTACCATCCTTCAGAAATGGCAATGAGGCGTTGCACCTCATCTCTCTCAATCCACTTTTGGGCTTGCGTTCTTTTTTTAGGAAACGTTTTATAAACTATAGGCTGAGAGTCAAAAAATGAGTAGTCACCTATAAGGTAAGCATCCTGGGTATCAACATTAATATTCCATAAAACCGTGTTGAGCGGCGCAGGTCTGGTCGAGATTTTAGTATACGTAATTCCTTGCTCTTGCAATGACGCTTCTACTTTATGGTTTACTGCAAATTTTATAAGAACTGTAAATAATAAATAAGCCGTACTGAGATAAATACCTAGGTTGTTAGTACGCTTTCGCGAAAGCGTATCTCTACCCCTTGTAGCAGCTGCAATAACACATATGAGAAATGGCAGTGTGTATAAAGGGTCCACCACAAAAATGCTATTAAAAGCAACTCTCCAGTGAAAGGGCCAAAATATTTGTGTTCCCCAAGTGGTGAATGCATCTAAAAGCGGATGTGTAAACAGGCCCCAAAAGAAAAGTTTTGACCACCCAGTCCAACCTACGTCTGGTCGCTTTTTGATCTGATGGACAAGCCACCCAAAAAACGGTGCGGCTATGAGTGCAAAAATGATGCTGTGGCTAAAGCCTCTGTGCATCTCTGTTGCTGTAATAGTATCTGTAAGATATCTCCACACCACATCTAGATCAGGTATGGTACCAGCTATGGCTCCCCAGAGCATTGCTCTATTACCTACCTTTTTACCTAAAACAGCTTCTCCTACCGCTGCACCTAGTACTATTTGAGTTAGACTATCCACTTTTGCATTATTTGTATTAATCTACTATACCCATCTTTTTAAGAAGAAAACTTGCATTCATATTTTGACAAATGCCTTCCTTAAAGGTATAGTCAAAAAATAACTCGTCATCTATAATTTGTGCATCAAAGTAGTAGTTCTTTACCTCTGCAAGATCGTTTGCGGCCTCACAAAGACTTAAGTCGTGTGTTGCTATAATACCCGTTGCCCCATTACCTACCAGCTTGTCTATAAACTTACGGGAGCCAGCAGCTTTATCTGTACTATTTGTTCCTTTTAGAATTTCATCTAGTATGATAAAATAGCGCTCGTTTACAATCTCATCTACTATAAACTTAAGGCGCTTGAGCTCACTAAAGAAGTAACTCTCATCATCTGTAAGGCTATCTGTAGTGCGCATACTAGTGATGAGTTTTATGGGTTTATAAACTGCCTCACTGGCACAAACAGGCAAGCCTATGTTGCTCATTACAATTTGTAAAGCGACGGTGCGTAAAAAAGTACTTTTACCAGCCATATTTGCTCCTGTAACTATAAAAAACTCATCATCTTTTATAGTAATATCATTAGTCACAGCAATGGCAGGATCTAGAAGCGGGTGTGCCGCTCCTTTTACACGTAAGGTTTCTCCAGCTGCTACAATTTCTGAAAAGACGTGATGACTATGATTAAAGGTATAATTACCCAAGCTATTGTAAGCGTCAAAAAATGATATCACCTCAAACCAGTCATTTACCGCCTCTCGATTTGTAGTAATCCAGTCTTCTATCTTGCACACAACACCTATATCACGCAGAAAAAACCCATTAGTTATAAGCCCTACTAATATGTTATTACGTTGATCTAGGGCATCAAGGTGTCTTGAGAATTTTTTTAAAATACCAGAACTTGCTTGTACTTCTGTAATGACTTTTTTTCTTTTATTATTAAGAAGTGTACTCGTAAACTCTTGAGTTTCTATCTCTGCAAGTAAACTTGCATATTGAGTAAATGTAGTTTGTATAGCACTTGTATGCGCCGAAAGTAACCCTATGTTTTTTACATATCGCCCACTTATTAATAAACCAATACCAAAAATGACAAATACCCACCAGCCGGCAATAAATCCTAAAAAATAAGCTCCAACTACTGCGAGCGAAATTACAGAAAAGACCTTTGTAAAAACTTTCATCATACTAGGTACAAAAGTGGTATACTCTTGTAACCAGCTTACAACAGCCTGCGCAGAGACATCTGTTTTTACAAGCGATGCAATAGCTCCATATCTAAGTCTCCAGCTGGCAAGTGTACTAAGCTCCTTTACGGCTTCTTGCTTCTTTTTAATCTCTAGTGTATCATTAGAGAGCATCATCTCTGCAAGTCTTGCAGCGCCACTCTGTAGCGCTGTACGATTAAAATATTGATAAAAAGAACCACGGCCAAAAAGGTCTATATCTTGACTATATAAATGCTCCGGATTATGAAACTCACTCCCATCTGGTAAATCTGTAAAATCTCGTTCTAGTACTTTAAGCTCTACTTCACTACGCGCTATTAGTGCTTTAAGGAGATCTCGCTCGTGCTGTAACTTACTATGACGCCCCACTAGTATTACAAATGCAACAATACCCAATAGTATACAACCTATAAGCAATTGCGTATTACCGAGGCTAAAGTATATACCAGCTCCAGTAGCTATAAAAACGGCAAGACGCACAGTACTTGACACATTGAGTTTTGTCTTGACTTTAGATAATTCTTGACTGTGTTGTGTTATTTGATCCTTATAAAAGGTAGTAGGTGTATTCATATTATAGCGCCTTTAACTCGGCTTGAAGTTTTTTTGTCATTTTTGAAACCACTAGGTTATATGAGTGGTCTGTAAGCTCAATAAGTAACGAGACGGGTAGCGATTCTAGTACGCAGGTGTTCCAGTGTGTTTTGTTCATATGCCAGCCAGGAGTAATGGCGCCGTCGTGCATCTCACGCAGTTCTACAGCGCGATCTGGGTCGCATTTAAGGTTTACAGCCAGAGGCACGCGCTCTAGTCCACACACGGCAAACATCTTACCCATTACCTTAAAAACGAGCGTATCTGCATCAAAGGGAAACGCTTCTGTTACGCCCTTTTTACTCATACAATATTCTCTAAAGGCCTCTATATTCATCCTTTTTTGATATATGCGATTATACGCTCAGCACTTGTGAGCGGTTCAAACCAAGTTTCCATAAATTCAAAATCGGCTGGTGAGACGTCAAATTGATATGTCGTCCCTTTTTCTAGATTGCGATGCGTCACGCGCTGCTGTCTAACTTCTTTATCTATGTCTAAAAAGTGTAACTGGAAAGGGATTTGTTGCGCTTTCGCGAAAGCGTAAAAACGTGCTCTCCTATCTGCTTTTGCAAATCCTAAATCAAGTATAGCTGGCGTACCTGCCTCGTGTAACTGGATGATAAGTGACTGTATCATCTCATCGCTACGGTTAATACGTTCTAAAAACCAGTCTACACCATCTGTCTCTTTCTTGTCATCTAGAAAGAGCGTCTTGTTCCAATAATCTATAGAGAATATGACACCTTTTACCTCTTTTTTAAGAGCGAGGGCATAGGTTGTTTTACCCGCGCCAGTGTTACCTGTAATGAGATGTATCACTAGGCTTCTATTTTAGGTTTACTCGTTGTAGTGTCTGATATTTCTAGTGATGAGTAGTCTAGTTTCCACCCTATGGTTTCTACCAGCTTTTGCATTAATTGCACCGTCTCAAATGCTTGAGATTTTGCCTCTTCATACAAGCCGCTTTGTGGTATTTTATCACGTATGTGCTGCTTTGCTTCTCTATTAATCTCGGTAAGATCTGTACTGGTAAAAGGGTTTGCCCAGCCTTCTTTCTTGTCATAATACTTAAAATCTGTCTCTACAGATAATAACTCAGGATCTGGAAATCCAAAGAGTTTTATGGTTCTATTCTTATCATCTGCCTCCATCTTTATTTTAGTAAGATCAAAACCTATATGCGCCTTTGCATCTATGAGTACAATGGCTTTTTTTGATCCCAATAAGAGGTTCATCCATTTATTTTTGAGGCCTTCGTAGTGGTATATTTCGGCAAAATCACCTTCTACGGTTATGAACTTGCACACCGTGCGTATGCGCTCCATAAGCACTACAGATTGTGCGTGAGCATCTGGAGTTTTTGATTTACCAGAAAACCAGTTGTATAAAAAATATGAGAGTACCGCTCCTATTGCGAGCCCTATAAATACTAATTCCATAAAGTAAAGATACTAAAAGCCCCCTTAGACCTGTATACATAAAAATGCCAGCTACTCGCGATAGTATGCTGGCATTACCTTAATTATGATATGGGAGGTGAATTGTTACTTACTTTCTGACTTAAAGCTCTGTATGGCCGCATTAGGCTCCATAATAGTGTACCCTTGCCAAAAATTGGGGTCATAGTTAGGCAAGTAGGTGGCTTCTATCTCTTCACTCTCTGTTACATTTTTATAAGTAGGCTCGTCTATTACCACAGAGTTAAACACGACAAGCTCTTTTTTTGAGTAACTCGTAGTTGCAAACTCTATCTCCATTGCAACTTCATTTTGTTTTCTTCGGCCTGCAACGTTTTTATTTTTTTCGATGATTTTAAGTGGTCTATCTATCCCTACTTTCTCACCATCTTCTAGCTCCATATATCGTAGTGAGTAGCCTCCATTTTCATCTTTTGCATAGATGCTCTTGCCTCTATACAAGTACTTCTTATAGCTTATCCCGAACATCCCAAAGCTAGAGAGTTTACGCACATTCTCATACTCTAGACGCATTACAGCATAGTCTTCTGTATTAATGTACAGGGTGCCTTTAAAATCTTTTCTTCCCTTAGGTTCAAAATCTATCACATAAACAATAGCATCTCCTATAGATGTAAACTCCTTTTTTGTAAAACGGTAACGGTTAGACTTTGTTAAAAAATCTAGCTTTGTATCTTCTTTATAAAACATAGCTTCAAAAAGATCTGAAAGATCAGACTTTATACTCGCTGTGATGGCCTGTTCTTTATCATTTTCATCTTGCTCTGTATCTACCTCAATTTTGAGTCCGCCGTTTGAGCTACCCATCTTTGTAGAGTCGTCTACCTCTATGGTTGTGCCTATAATCCCAGATTTAATTTTAAAATATGAATCTGCTTTTACATTCTTCTCAACAATCTCTTCTAGTCTTTTACCAAAACTCTCTACACCTACATCCCTCTTACTTTTATCATAGAGCTTTGCCGCTTTATCAATAACAAGTTTTTGTTTATTGTAGTTGCCAGCAAGCGTACCTACAGACTCGCTGTAATAATCACTTTTCTTTTCGACCGCTCCCACCAGGCTGTCCATAAATGCTTGATTAAACTCTGGAATGGTTGTCTTTTCTACCTCAACATCCATTTTATCCATAGTATTAGACGCAGATTGTCTAAAAAATATTTTTTTCTCGGTAAGTGTGTTAGGATAATTTGTGGCAATATTTTCTTTTACACGCGCTATAACATCTTCTGCCTCTAGCGGATTATTGGTAAGAAAAACGTTGTCTAGCTCGTTAGTCTTTATCTTTAATTTTATAATTGTATCTCCTACTTTTTTAGGTAAAATAGCTATCTCCTCATATCCCATAGAAGAGATATATACAGAGTCTTTAAGACTTGCTAGTTTACGTTCTCCTATAGTAAAGATGCCTTCCTCATTTGTAATAGTACCAGTATTTTTAGACAGCTTTACGGTTGCAAACGGGATAGGTTCATTAGTACGCGCGTCGTGTACTGTTGCATTAAATGATTGTGCAACTGCTGCAGCTGCATATGTACCTATAAGGAGTGTTAAGATAAATTTTATAAGTGCCGTCATAAGATTGTTGTTTTATATATAGACGCAACAAAAATTAAAATGGTTGCCTAAGTTTTTATAAAGACGCTATAAAAGCCTAATTGTTACTTAAGCAATTAACTATCAGCAATAAAAAACATCCCGTAGGATGTTTTTTATTGTTCTTAGCTCTCTTTAAGAGCTTTCATTTTTTCTTTGGCAACTTTAAGTCGCTCTTGGCTCGCTTCTCTTTTTTCGCGCTCTTTCTTTTTCTTGCGATCCATAAGTTTAGAATGCTTTGCCTTATTCTTTGTGTTTTTTGGTGTTCCTCTCTTTGCCATACTGCAAATATACTATAGGTTATGTATTTGCCTCTTTAAAAGCTTCTTGCATTTCTACAAATGCAGCCACAGGGTTTTGTGCATTCCATATACCTCCCAGAGCGCCTACTCCTTTAAAGCCAAGTGCCACTGCCTCTGGGGTGGTTACGGCATTAATACCTCCCATCCCTACAATAAACTTCTCACTAGCTCGTACATCAAACCCACGACCTTGCATATCACTTTTTGAAATGGCTGCAAAAACGGGACTTAGAATTGTGTAATCAAAAGTTACAGCCTGAGCTTCTAGATCTTCTAACTCGTGGTATGATGATGATACTTTTTTATTCGATTTCGCGAAAGCGGAAACATACCCCTTTAACCGAGTTTCTTGAGCTCTCCACATTGCTTCTTCAAGATGCACACCACGCAAGTCAAATTGCTCACAAAGCTCCCCGTGATAGTTATGCGTCATTATGCGGTTGTGATATTGAGCCTCTACTTGATTTAGGTATGTAATATGATCATCAAGGCTTGCCTCTGGTTTTCTAAAATGATAGTGGGTTAATCCTGCTTCAAATAACTGGTGAAGCATCTCTATTTCATCTGGGGTGGTATGCTCTGGAGAAATTAATAAAATCATACTATGATTTATTAATGATATCAACCAGTGCCATCTTGTCTAGTACACCAGACTGTCTCCAGACCTGTTTTCCATTTTTGTACAATATCATTGTAGGTACCCCGCGCACTTGATGCTTTGCTGCCAGCGGTTGGTTTTTATCTACATCAATCTTTACAATTTTCACACCATCTCCTAGGGTGTCTTTTACTTGTTCTAAAATAGGTCCAAGCGTTTTACACGGCCCACACCAAGTAGCAAAAAAGTCTACTAGCACAGGTGTGTCAGAATTTATGATATCAGAAAATGAAGATTTCATAGCAAATGTTTTTAGTAGTACAAAGTTAATCTAAGTTATTACAACCACACTTACTCACCTACTTTTACACTTATTAACAAGTAGAGGTTAAAGAGTTTTAAAAGTATGGCATACACTATTTTATGAATGTATCTTGAGGTAAATAAAAAATAAGAATTATGAGCAAGACAACACCTAACCCCGAGAAAACTAGTAAAAAAGAACAAGCTATTAATCTAGAAGCTACTCACGGTAAAGCAATAAATCATCAAGTAAAAGATAAAAAAGAGTACGTACAACCTAGAGATAACCTCAATGATAACAACTAGAATTTATAAAAAGTCCTAAGTACCATTACTTAGGACTTTTTTTTATAGTAATGCATTATCCTTTATAGTCGCTACAACTTCTGGATTAAGCAGTGTGCTTATATCTCCTAGCTGCTCGCTCTCGCCACTTGCAACCTTACGGAGTATTCTTCTCATAATTTTACCAGACCTTGTTTTTGGCAATCCTGGTGTAAATTGAATTTTATCCAGTTTTGCAATAGGGCCTATACGTTCGGTTATAAGTTGGTTAATCTCCTTACGCACGTTATCTTGATCTCTACTCTCTCCCGTTTCTTTAAGAATTACATAACCGTATAAAGCATTACCCTTTACATCGTGAGGAAAACCTACGATGGCACTCTCTGCAACAGCTGGGTGCTCATTTACGGCATCTTCTATAGGTGCGGTACCTAGGTTGTGCCCAGAGACAATAATAACATCATCTACACGACCAGTGATTCTATAATAACCTGTTGCATCTCTTAGGGCGCCATCACCCGTAAAATACCTGTTCTCATAGGCGGTAAAATAGGTTTCTTTATATCGCTGGTGATTACCCCATATGGTGCGTGCCATCCCTGGCCAAGGAAACTTGATAGTAAGACGTCCGTCTACTTGATTTCCTTTAATTTCGGCGCCATTTTCATCCATAAGTGATGGTTGTATCCCTGGCAGTGGTAATGTTGCAAAAGTGGGTATCGTAGGTGTAGCATATGGAATAGGACTTATCATAATGCCTCCAGTTTCGGTTTGCCACCAGGTGTCTGCTATTGGGATTCCTTTTTTACCTATATTTTCATCATACCAGTGCCACGCTTCTTCATTAATAGGTTCTCCTACGGTTCCTAAAATTTTAATACTTGTTAAGTCATACTTAGTAACATTATCAAGACTCTCTTTGGCCAGCGCACGTATGGCCGTAGGTGCTGTATAAAATTGTGTCACTTTATGTTTTTCTACAATTTGCCAGAATCTACCCCAGTCTGGATAGGTGGGTACACCCTCAAACATTACTGTAGTTGCCCCATTTGCCAGTGGTCCATAAATGATATAGCTATGACCCGTAATCCAACCTATATCTGCCGTACACCAGTATACATCTCCTTGTCTGTATTGAAAAACATTCTTAAACGTATATGCGCTATATACCATATATCCCGCTGTAGTGTGCACCATCCCTTTAGGCTTACCCGTAGATCCAGATGTATAAAGTATAAAGAGAGGGTCTTCGGCATTCATAAGGACTGCCTCACAGGTTGCACTTGCTTTTTCTAGTAAGGGCTGTAACCAGTGATCACGGCCTTCTTTAATTGCTACTTCTGTATGTATTCTTTTTACAACGAGCACACTGTCTACACAAGGGGTTTTTAAAAGTGCTTCATCTACGATACCTTTTAAATCTATGGTTTTCTTACCTCGATAAGAGCCATCACTCGTGATTACTAGCTTGCAAGAAGCGTCATTTATACGTGTACTAAGTGCTGTACTAGAAAAACCAGCAAACACTACAGAGTGTACCGCACCTATACGAGCACAGGCGAGTACGGCTATAGAGAGTTCTGGTATCATAGGTAGATATATACATACACGATCACCTTTCTCAATGCCCTGATCTTTTAACACGTTTGCAAATTTGCACACGCGCTCGTGCAGTTGTTTATAAGTAATGTGTTGTGCTTGCTCATCTCCATCATTAGGCTCAAAAATGATAGCCGTTTGATCTGCCTTAGTATACAGGTGCCTATCTATACAGTTTTCTGTGATGTTGAGTTGCGCCCCTTCAAACCACTTCACCTCTGGTTTTGTAAAATCCCACTGCAGTACAGTATCCCACTTTTTTCTCCAGACAAAGTTCTCTTCGGCTATTTCTTCCCAAAATTTTTCTGGGGTATTTACAGACTTTCGGTAGACTTGAAAATACTCCTCGAGGCCTTTTATGTGGTAGTTACTCATAAGCTTTCTAATTACAGATAAAAGATAGCAAGGAATTATTTAATAGAAAAAGATATAAGTACGCTTTCGCGAAAGCGTAATCTCTATACACACAACACTATAATGGAACAGGATTTACATCTCAATATCCTAAAGCACCCGCCAATAAATAAGTTGCTATTATTGAAATACTTACAAAAAATTAAAAAATCTCAAATTTTATCGATAAAATGTATTATTTTCAAGATATAAATAAAAAATCAATCAATTACATCTATTCTGAGTATAAAAAATTGATAAGAGCTACTTTAACAGTCCCAAATCATATACTATGGTAAGACAAAGCGTTTTATTTTTACTTTTTTTTTTAATCCTACAGCCAGCCGTTTCTTATAGCCAAGAAAAATTTTCTCAAGAAGATATTTTAATGCTTCAAGAAAAGGAGCTTACAAAAGATGAAATTAACTCATATCTACCTCTCATATTAGAGCTATTTAATGAATCTAGTTATGAAAAAATCATTGAGGTTTCACCTTATCTTATAGAAAACGCACAACGTCTCGAAGAGCAAGCTCTTGCGGCTAGACTACGAAGCGCTTTAGGTAACGCCTTTATACAAGTAGACAATATACACGGAGCAGAAGAGCTATTTACAAAGAGTCTTGAGGAGCGCAGGCAAGCTAGTGACACCTTTGGAATGGTGAGTGCTTATATCAATCTGGGTAATACTTTTTTTGAGCAAGAACCGCAAAGGGCTATTGAGTATTTTGAAAAGTCACTAGAACTTAGTCAAGAGGTTGCAGACAATACGATAGCATATTTTATAGCCTATAATAACCTAGCCGAACTATATGTTACTATAAACAAGCCAGATAGAGCGCAACCGTATCTAAACAAGGCAAAAAACCTTCTCGAGCTTCACGATTTTAATGGCAGAAAACAAAATTTTGAGAGTACCGTTTACTATGTACAAGGCGCTATACACCTATTACAAGATAAACCACGAGAAGCTATTACTGCGATAAAAAAATCTATGGAAATAGGTGGTGAGAAGCAAGATGATAATTATAAGATTAATAACTATAAAAATTTAATGCAGGCTTATGAATCTTTAGGGATGTACAGAGAGATTAATGAGGTGCGCAAAGTTTATGATGCTCTTGTTGAAAAACGATATGAGTCCAATAAAATTAAACAAGAAAAAAATGCTACTTCGCGTTTTAATCTCAACAAATACAAACAAGAACTTAGAGCATCTAAGTTAGAAAATGATCTAGCGGCACAAACGGCTCAACAAAACAATTTGCTCCTTAAAACCACACTAGCTATAGGGGCTATTCTACTCATACTAATAGGCTCACTTTTATATGGTAGATCAAAAAGAAATAAGCTTTTACAAAATTTGAGAGCAAAAAACAGACAGTATCTTGAAGCAAAAAAGAGATCCCAAAAGCTAGCAAGTAGCAATACTAAATTTCTATCTACAATAAGCCACGAGTTAAGAACACCCCTGTATGGAATCATAGGTCTATCCTCTGTTTTTTTAGAAGATCCTACGCTTAAATCGCATAATGACGACCTCAAATCATTAAAATTTTCGGCAGATTATTTACTTGCTTTGGTAAATGACATACTGAGTTTAAATAAATATGGCTCTAAGGAAGGGGAGCGCCTACAGATGTCAAATTTTAGCCTAGATAGATTGATACATCACATAGGGCAAAACCTAGAATTTATTAATAAGAAGAATAACAATAGTTTTCATAGCATTATCGCTCCAGAGATTCCTAACACTTTGTATGGAGATAAAACCAAGATATCACAAGTGCTTATGAACTTAATGAGTAATGCTAGTAAATTTACAGAAGATGGCAGCATTACCATAAAGGCAACTCTTAAAAAACAAGTAGGCAAAGTAAACAGCATACTGTTTGAAGTAAAAGATACCGGTCAAGGTATACCAGAAGAAGAACAGGCAAATATCTTTAATGAATTTGCCCAAGCAGAAAACTTAACTACTCAAGACGGAACAGGCTTAGGGTTACCCATTGTAAATAAGATTTTAAAAATACTGGGGAGTAAACTCTCATTAGAAAGTAGCCCTAACAAGGGTTCAAACTTTTACTTTGAAATAGATCTCGAAACCGGGAGTGAAGAACACGTAGAAGCTCCATTTGAAATCTCTGGTTATGATAAGCTTAAAGGGAAAAAAATACTGATCGTAGATGATAATAAAATCAATCAAGTAGTTACCAAAAAAGTTCTCGAGCAATATGGTATAAAAAACAATACCGCTAGTAACGGCCTAGAAGCTGTATCTATGGTACAAGAAAACACGTATGACTTTATCCTTATGGATATAAATATGCCAGTGATGAACGGTATAGATGCGAGTGTAGCCATAAGAGAATTTAATACCACAACTCCTATTATAGCATTAACTGCAACGAACTATAATAATGGATTTAATGAGCTGGGCAAACACGGTATAAATGATAGTATATTAAAACCGTATAAGACCGAAAAGCTTCTTAACCTCCTAGTACATCACTTATCATAAAGCGGTTAAAGAACTGCGTAAAATCTAAAACATTATAGTAAAATGTACTTAGTCTTATGATTTGCCACATTCACTAGCCATTTACAAATGCTTACAATCATTTACAAACGACTATAAACGTAAGTAAGCGTTTACCTTATGTATGGAGATTGTTTTATGTTTCATATTTGCACTGTTCACAAGAACGATGATTTTCTTGGGAGTGACTCAAGAAAGAATAGAAACCAATTTGGCAGGCTTAACCTGCTCAAGAAAACTATTTTATTATGAATGCATTACGCAACAAAGTACAACTTATCGGCCGTTTAGGTCAAGATCCACAAATCACAACTTTTCCAGACGGAAACAAAATTGCCAACTTCTCTATGGCTACAGATGATTCTTATAAAGACAAGAATGGGCAAAAGATAGAGCGCGCTTACTGGCACAACATCGTAGTACGTGGTGGCCTTGTAAAAGTTGTAGAGAGCTATGTACAAAAAGGACAAGAAATTGCCATAGAAGGAAAACTTACTAACCGCTCTTGGGAAGATAAAGATGGTATAAAAAGGTACACAACAGAAATTGTGTGCAATGAGTTATTAATGCTTAGTAAGAATAACTAGTAGCTTATCACTTAGTTTACAGTCAGATATATGCGTCATCAATTTTATTTATATGTCTGGCTGTAACTTAAGTCTCCATTATAAAATAGGGGTATTAAAATCATACATTGAGTACCTTTGTCACAATGACAAATTCTGCACTACCCACACAACAAGATTTACATAAATTACTCAAAACTCACTTTGGTTATGATGGTTTTAGACCTAACCAGCAAGAGATTATTGAGTCCATTTGTAATGGGCAAGATGCACTAGTCATAATGCCTACGGGTGGTGGTAAATCTATGTGTTTTCAACTGCCAGCTCTGGCGCTTGATGGGGTTGCCCTCGTGATCTCACCGCTCATTGCTTTAATGAAAGATCAGGTAGATGCTTTGCGAGCAAATGGCATTAAGGCAGCCTATTATAACAGTACACAACCACCAGAGGAGACGCAAAAGGTACTAGCAGACCTACAGCACAATGCGCTAGATCTTATTTATGTGGCTCCAGAAAGCTTACAACTATTAGACCCCGTACTTTCTACAATAAAGATATCACTCATTGCCATAGATGAGGCGCACTGTATCTCATCTTGGGGACACGATTTTAGACCCGCTTACACACAACTGGGCTATTTAAAAAGACGTTACCCAGAGACTCCACTTGTAGCACTCACGGCAACTGCAGATAGGTCTACGCAAGATGACATTGCACAACAACTTAGTATCCCACAAGCAAAAAAATACATCTCCTCTTTTGACAGACCTAACCTCTATCTAGACGTGCGTCCAGGTCAAAAAAGAAACGAGCAAATTCTTGACTTTTTAGAAGATCACCCTTTTGAGAGTGGAATCATTTACTGTCTATCAAGAAAAAGCACAGAAAATCTCGCGGCCAAACTTAAGAGTAACGGGCACAACGCCGCCGCCTACC
Organism: Dokdonia donghaensis DSW-1; assembly: GCF_001653755.1. Taxonomy (GTDB): domain Bacteria; phylum Bacteroidota; class Bacteroidia; order Flavobacteriales; family Flavobacteriaceae; genus Dokdonia; species Dokdonia donghaensis. The sequence continues at coordinate 463,899 of NZ_CP015125.1, forward strand.
ACGCAGGTATGAGTGCAGAGCAACGCTCAAAAGTGCAAGAAGATTTTATAAACGATACCACACCTATAATTTGTGCAACAATTGCCTTTGGGATGGGTATTGACAAGAGTAACGTGCGCTGGGTGATACACTATAATATGCCTAAAAATCTTGAAGGATATTATCAAGAAATAGGAAGAGCAGGCCGTGATGGTTTACCCTCACACACCGTGCTTTTTTACAGCTATGCAGACACGATGCAGCTACGCCAGTTTATAGATGGAGCAAAAAATGCCGACTACCAGATGGCTAAGCTTGACCGTATGCAGCAATATGCAGAGGCCCTAAGCTGTAGGCGTAAGGTTCTTATAAACTACTTTGGCGAGTTTTTATCGCAAGACTGTGGAAACTGTGACATTTGTAAAAATGCACCCGCATATTTTGACGGCACTGTACTTACTCAAAAAGTACTTTCCGGGGTGGCGCGTATGCAACAAAAGGAAGCAATGGGTACCGTGATAGACGTTTTACGAGGTTCTCAAAACGCCCAAGTGTATGACAAAGGGTATCAGAATATAAAAACTTACGGCGCTGCAAAGGATGTCTCTTGGCGAGATCTTCAGCAGTATGTGATACAAATGATTAATCAAGGATTGTTAGAAATACGCTTTCGCGAAAGCGGAAGACTTCTCCTCACACCGCTTTCTAAAGAAGTTTTATACGACGGTAAAAAGATACAACTCGCAAAACCTAGCAAGGCAAAAGCCGAACCGATTACTAAAGAACGTAAGCCTAAAAAACCAAAAGGCTCTCTTTTTGAAAAACTACGAGAGCTAAGAGCCGAACTAGCTAGAGAGGCAAATGTTGCGGCTTATATTGTATTCTCAGATGCGTCTCTTAAAGATATGGAAGACCAAGAACCTGTGACTCAAAAACAGTTTTTAGACATACAAGGTGTAGGCCAGGCTAAAATGGAAAAATATGGCGCCGACTTTTTAAAACTCATCAAAGAACACCTCAAAAAATCAAAACCTAAAAGCGGTAGCAAAACGTATCTTGAGACTAAAAACCTCATCCAGCAAGGCCTCTCACTTGAAGAAATTGCAGAGACTCGCAAGCTCACCATAGGCTCTGTGTATAATCACCTCATAAAGCTGCACGAAGAGGGAATGGAGATAGATTTTTACCAGTTCATACAGCCCGTAGAGGTCAAGCAAGTACACGACGCCATCTTAAAAGTGGCAGATCCAGACAAGCTCAAATCTTTTTATGAATACTTCAAAGAGGAGATGCCGTACTGGAAAATAAGGCTAGCGCTATTTTTAAAGGGTAGGTAGTTTTCTTTTTTACCTATTTTTATGGCTATGAAAGAATTTACGCTTTCGCGAAAAATAGGTTTTATCACAGGCCCGTTACTTTGCATCATCATACTGGCATTACCTTTTGATATTATCAACCCAGCGATAGATAAAGTGGTTGCCATTGCCTTATGGATGATTATCTGGTGGATTACAGAAGCTGTTTCTATTTCTGTAACGGCGTTAATTCCTTTAGCACTATTTCCACTACTTGGTATAGGTACTATAAAAGAAGTTGCAAGCAACTATGCAAACCCTATTGTGTATCTATTTTTTGGTGGATTTGTGATTGCTCTAGCACTAGAAAAAGTACAACTGCACAAGCGTATTGCGTTATCTATTCTTAAAATTACGGGCACAAAGGCAAACGGTATCATCTTAGGTTTTATGATTGCCACTGGCCTTATGAGTATGTGGATTTCAAACACGGCAAGTACTGTAGTGATGCTGCCCATAGCTGTATCTGTTATACAGCTTCTCATAGATGACGAAGATGGATTTACAAAAAACGATCGCAACTTTGCGCTTAGTATTATGCTAGGCATCGCCTTTGGCGCAAACATAGGTGGGATGGCGACCTTGATAGGCACACCACCTAACTCTGTAATGCTTGCCTTTTTAAATAAAAATTATAATGTAGATATAGGCTTTTTTCAATGGATGAAAATGGGCGTTCCCTTTTCTATCTTATTGATGACTATTACCCACTTTATGATTACCCGCGTCTTTTATCGCAACGGGCTAGGCACCATAGGGAAGTCTGCAAATATTATTCAAACCGAACTGGATAAACTAGGTCCTATCTCAAAGGGTGAGAAAGTAGTTTTAGCCATATTCCTCATTACAGCAATCTCGTGGATGTTGCGCTCGTATTTAAACAACCTGCTACCAGATATTACCCTTACAGACACAACCATTTCTGTCATTGCCGCACTACTTATGTTTATAGTACCTATTGATTATAAGAAAGGTTCTTTTCCGCTCAATTGGGAAGATACTTCGCGATTACCTTGGGGAATTCTCATTCTCTTTGGCGGTGGTCTTGCACTCGCTTCTGGACTATCGCAATCTGGTTTTATAGATATGATAGGAGATTACATCTCACAGCAAGAAGACTGGAGTATGTGGGTGGTGACTGCCGTGCTTATTTTCTTAATGCTTTTTATGACCGAGTTAATGAGTAATGTAGCCCTCGTGACCATACTCGTACCTCTTGTGGTAGGTATTGCCATCGGGATGGATGTGCCTATGCTACAGATGGTCATTCCCGTAACCCTTGCTTCTAGTTGTGCTTTTATGCTCCCTATGGCTACACCGCCTAATGCGATTGTATTTGCTAGTGGTCACGTACGCGTAGACCAGATGGCACGTGTGGGCGTGGTTTTAAATCTTATTTCTGTGGGCTTACTCTTTGCGCTGGCATATTATGTGATACCGGTATTGTTTTAAAATCACGCTTTCGCGAAAGCGTACTCGTATCATAGCTCCGTAGGTTGAATACCACTTACACGTATCCCCAGTTCTGTGAGTGTTTTGGTTTTCTTTTCATTACCCGTGATCATCGTGATGGAATTTACTTCTAGATGCTTCAAAATCTTTGCTGCTGCCGAAAAGTCTCTATTGTCTTTATGAAAACCTACGGCCTCGTACGCATCTGCTTGAGGCATACCTTGTTTTTTGAGCGGTAATGTATTGAGGAGTGCATAATGACCATTTCCTTTTCCTTCTTGTTCTAGCCAGATTACAATACCCTTTCCTGCTTGTTCTATAAGTTGCTGGGATATTTCCATTTGCTCACGGCAATCACACTCTATACTATTAAAATGGTGGGCAAAAATGCACGAGGAATGCACCCTACAAAGCACACCTTCTGCTCCGCTCACATCTCCCATCACTAGCGCGTGAGACTCCTTGATACCGTCATAAAAGAGTATCTCTTTGTAGGTGCCATATTTGGTTTTAATAGTTCCTTCGGCGAGTTGTACGATCATTGTTTTGTAATATTCTAGTTTACTTTTTTACCATTTTGATAAATAACTCCTTATCTGCACGAGCAGCTATTGAGTTATAGGCAGTCTCGATTTTTTGAATATCAAAGTGTTTTGAAAACAAACTTTCATATGCTGTGGTGCTTCCTCCGTATGGCGGACCTTTCTCAGTAAGAGGAAAGTTAAAAAGTAAGCCTACGAGTTTTCCTTCAGGCTTAAGCAGTGCGTGCATATGTGCAACATAATCAGGTCTCAAATCTGGTTGCAATGCGCAGAAAAATGTTTGCTCTATAATGACATCAAACTGCCCATCATATGTAAAGAAATCTTCTTGTATGAGTTGCTCACTAGGAAAGCCTGGCACTCGCTGTTTCAAATTTTCTAATGCGAGCTGAGAAAAGTCTACTACATACACATTTTTAAACCCCTGCTCCCAGCAGTACTGGGCCTCATAGCTATAACCGCCACCAGGGATTAAAATTTTGAGCTCCTTATTTTCTAACTGATCGAGGTAGGCTTTGATAGGTGGAGAGACCTCTTTTAAGTCCCAACCTGTATTTCCCTCTGCATAGCGATTATTCCAATAGGTTGACGTGAGTTCCATCATTTAGGCTTTAGTTTTAAAACAACATCTAGTGCTCAGCAATTTAAGTAAATTACTGGTAGCAAGTTTTAAATTTAGTTTGTGTTGCTTGTGGTTACGCTTTCGCGAAAGCGTAATACAACCCTAATTATATACCGTAGGGTATTGTGAAGTAAAAGGTGGTCCCTTTACCAAGCTCTGAGTCTAGCCAAATGCTTCCCTTATGGATACTTACAATCTTTTTACAGTGAGCAAGACCAATACCGGTTCCCTCATACTCATCATTAGTATGTAGTCGCTGAAAGATGGAGAAAATACGATCTTGATGTGCTTGATGTATACCGATACCATTATCTGAAAAAGAAAACTGCCACATACCTTTTGATGGGTTATCTACATTACTCACTTTTGTTGTGCTTATATTGAGAATGGGGCGCCTGTCTTCTGGGCAAAACTTGAGTGCATTTGTAATTAAGTTTTGGAACAACAAGCGCAGCTCTACTTCAGAACCAGATACCACTGGCAGTTGTGTGTAATTTATGGTGGCACCTGTGCGTGATACAAGTGATGTAATGTCTTTCTCTAAATCTTGTAATACTTTATGTGTGTCAACCTGAGTAAAAATTCTTGTTTTACCTATTCTAGAATACTCAAGAAGCATATTTATAAGCTTAGCCATACGATCGCTTGCTTCTTCTATAAATTCTAGACTCTGTAGACCCACCTCATCAAACTGTTCTCCATAATCTCCTCTTATGAGGCCTATAAAGCTTGAAATAGTATTAAGAGGTTCTTGTAAATCGTGACTGGCTATGTATGCAAATTGTTCTAGGTCTTCGTTTTTTTGACTCAATTCTTCTTTTTGCTTAAGTATGGTTGCATTCTGAATAGTGAGTTGCTCTATAAGTATCTTTTTTGTGCGATAATTCTTGTATAGTACAAAACCAGCAATAAGAAATAATAGGGCTATACCTGTAAGTAACCAGTTTACAGTAGCTCTTAGGTCTAACTCTGAAGACTGCTCGAGCAACACCTTTTTTTGATCACTTATACTTACTTTTTGCACCTCAATACTGTCTTGCCTAAGCTTGATTTCTCTCTTGCTATTTTGTAAAACAACTTCTTGCTTATCTAGTTCTCTTAATTGATTTTTGATTTTGATCTCAAGCTGCTGTGCAATCTCCCTTTTGTCTTCTATAGTTTTCTTTTGTAGTTTATCTACTTCTCTCAACTCTTGTATAGAGTTGTCTTTATACTTTACAATTTCTTGTATGGTATCTATAATTTCGTTTTGACTTAACAACTCACGTTCTTGACGATTAATTACCTCATCCTTTTCTTTTGCATTTGCAAGAACTGTCTGGAGAGAATCTTGCGCCTCTTCAAAAAGTGCTTGCCATTTTTCTGAATTTGCAATTGCATATGACTGTAGTGACGGGGCTACCTTAAAGCTATTTTGGCTTAATAAGCCTTGATTAATCTGGTGTCTAAAAGTTTCTCCTACCCGCACTATGTTAATCATTGAGGAATTAAATAGGTAGTCTTCTGCAATAACTAGCACTCCCTTATTCTCTAGGGATTGTAAGACATACGGCATCTGGTAATTGTACTTTCTATTTACATAAAGTACATCTACATCTTGAATATCTTTTATGGATAAAAAGTTTACTACAGCAACCTGTCTGTCTTGTACTCTTCTTTGTTGAGCCATTGCTCTGAGGTCAATAAGCGTTCTGTCTGGGCCCAGCACGCCTATTACAAACTGCTCTTCTAGCGGTTCTGGCCAGCTTACTTGCTGCGCTATATTAAATATATAAATGGCTCTTTGTACTCTCGAGACTTGGCTGGGTTGTTGCTGTGCATTTAGAATAATAGATACCCCTATAAAGAGGTAGTTAATAACTATTTTAAAAAATGAAACCGACCTCATCATATACCTATTACAGCTTCACAGCGACTTTAATAAAATAATTTGCTCCCTGTACACCAAACTGACCTACCCTCCTACTATAAATAAAGTTTCCATTACTTGTATTTGAAGAATGGGTATGCTCATCTGGATACACATTTAAGATGTTATTTCCCCCTATCGCTGCTCTTACTCTAGAGCTGAACTGATAATCTATAGAAAGGTCTGTAATGATCTTTGGCGAGAATTTTTGATCTCTTGACTCTATATTGCCAGTAAACTCATTGAGAACCCAATTATTTGAGTTGCCATCTTCTGGATGGAAATACGTTACTGGCCCAAACAATGTGTTATTAAGTTGAATACGGAGTTTTTGAACGTCATAAAAATTTCTAAAACTAAGCTTATAACCGGGTTGTCCTTTTTCAAGGCGTCCTATTTCTTCTCTATTAAAAATAACCTCTTCTGCCCCCTCAAAAGCCTCTGGAACTCTAATGTCGCTCCCTACTTTAGTATTGTTTACGTTGAAGCCTAGAGAACTTTCTATATAACCTAACCCTAGAGATTTTTTAAATACGACAGAGGCATCAAAACCTGAGGTTTTTGTGTCTATAGCATTTGTAAAGAACTGAGCTGCTCCTACTCCAAAAGGATCAAGAATATTCTCATAACCCTCTGCAATTCTACCAGAGAGAACAATTCTATCTTGTATAGAAATATAATAGTAGTCCAGCGAGACAGATAGGTAATCATTAATCTTACTACTTAAACCTGCGCTATAGTGGTTAGAGAGCTCGGGCCTTAACTTATCTACATTAAAAGCCTGTGCGGTAAGGGCACTCTCATTATTAAATGTACCCACTTGCACAATATCTCCATCTATAAATTGTGTGCTTATATTCTGAAAAAAAACTTGATGTAATGAGGGTGCTCTAAAGCCTGTTGCGATGCCTCCTCTTATACTGGTATTTTCATATACCTTGTAACGTGAGGCGAGTTTCCAGATAATTTGATTCCCGAAGTTATTATAATTTTCATTTCTCGCTGCTCCTTGTACTAGCCATTGGTCTGTAACATTTGCCTCTACATCTACATAAAAAGAGCTATTTGTTCTAAACTTATTAAGCTCATTGTCTGGCTGTATACCAGGAAAAACTTGAGCTCCAGCAATTCTAGGTACTTCTTCTCCATTTTCATTTATAAAGACACTTCCTCCATCTATATAAGAGGCTTCTTCTCCTGCGCCTATCTGATAATTTTCTACTCTAAGCTCACCTCCAAAAGAAAAATTAAGCCCAGAACGCCATTCAAAAGACTTAGATAGATCTAGATTTGATGTGTTCTGACTATATAAAAACCCTCCAGCATAAAAAGTTGTAGGTGAAGCCACACCCATAGATGCATTGTTAGAATTATTAACCGTATAATCGAGAGAATTTGTACCTATAGAATGGCTAAAGTCTATAGTCCACTCGCGTTTGACACCTTTTATGCCTAGCGTAACCGCATCATCTTGAATATCTGTAAGAATTTGAGGCGAAAATCCATTAGGAAATAAATCTGTTATCACACGGTCCTGATCTTTTGGAAATCTATAAAAACCAGCACTCTTTCCTTCTCTATAATTTCTACCACCATTAAGATAAACCTTCGCACTATCTGAGACTTTAATTTCGCCGTTAAAATGAATTGCGAGATTTTGAGTCTCAGCATTTCCTATTTGCATTACCCTTCTGTCTGAGTAACCTGTTTGAGTATAAAAATTATTCTCTTCAATGAGACTAGCGTCTTCTTCTGCATTATCTACATAAACACTGCCTGTATAATTACCAGCTCGGTTTGTTGCTTCCCTCTTTCTGTACTCTCCAGTTAGATTTAAAAATCCTTCTTTACCTATTTTCATCCCAAAATTTGCTCCCGCAAACTGAGTAAGACCATCACCCTCTTGATTAATTTTTACTAAATTATCAAGTGTGATTGCATTGGTCTGTTTCTTTAATACGATATTGATTACACCAGCAATAGCATCAGATCCATACTGAGAAGTTGCCCCATCTCTTAAAATCTCTATTCTTTCAATTGCGCTTACTGGTATTGCATTAAAATCTGTTCCTACAGCTCCTCTGCCTATTGTGCCGTTTACATTAAGTAATGAGCTATTGTGCCTTCTCTTACCATTAATTAATACAAGTACTTGATCTGTACCTAAACCACGAAGTGTTGCAGGATCTATATGATCTGTACCATCTGCTATGGTTTGATGTGTTGAATAAAATGAAGGAGCGAGATAATGAAGGATCTGGCTAAGCTCTATTTGCGGAGAATTAGAAATTTGCTGTGGCGAAATAATATCTACAGAGGCTGTGTTTTGAAACGAAGAGACTGGGTCTGATCTAGTACCAAGAGAAATAGGCTCATCTGCCGAAAAACCAGTTTCTAGTTTAAAATTAATCTCCTTAATATCCCCCGCTTTTAAAACGACGGTGTTGTACTGTACATTATACATTACAAAACTTGCAGATAAGACATACTCTCCCTCATCTACTTCAAAACTAAAGGCTCCATCTATATCTGTTTGTGTTGATTTATTATAGCCCTCTATTGAGACTAATGCTCCAGGAAGCACGCCATAATTATCTGTAACTACACCAACAATTTTTGCTCTAGTTTGACTATAACTTACTGTTGAAATTATAAAGAAAAGAAATAGTAAGGACTTAGTATACTTAGGCATTATAGCTATAACATTACACATTATTTAAACTGAGATCATTTGATCGATCACCTCTTCAAGCATCTCTGGTGAAAGCATTTTTTTCTTTACCCCTTTTACAAATGGGTAAGTCGCTAGTTTATCTTGTTCTGCCTGTCTCGGCATCGTTGCAAGAAGCAATATAATAGGGATATTATGATTTGCTCGCTGCTGGTAATGTTCTAAAAATTCCCAACCATTCATTACTGGCATATTAATATCCAAAAAAATAATATCGGCTAGGTAACCAGCATCTAAAGCTTCAATAGCTTCAAGCCCATTTCTCGCTACTTCAATGGAAGAAAATTTAGCAGATCTTTCTAATACAACTTTGTTAAAATAGGATACAGGTTTACTGTCATCAATCAATAAGGCTTTATACTCCAAGTTGTGTTATTTATTATTTGCGAGCCTTAGGGAAGCGTCATTTACGGTTTCTAAAACGCCATCTAGTATTCTGATTGAAAGCGGCTTATTTATAAAGTCGAGAACTTCATAATTTACTATAGATTTTTTTACGTGTTCTGGGTTTGAAGAGCTAGAAAGGATAATCACTTGTATGTCACTTCTAAAATCTTCATTAAAAAGTTCATAGTGATCTAAAAACTCCCAGCCATTCATAGCTGGCATATTAATATCTAGAAAAATGATGTCTGGTTTTATCTCATCGCCAGATAGCACTTGTTCTAAAAATAACAGCCCGTCTTTTCCGCTTTGCACTGTTTTAATGTGCTCAAATCCCGAGTGGCCTACGACTACTCGCTTATTAAAGAAATTTACAGCCTTATCGTCATCTATCAAGAGGACTCTCTTCATTATTGAATATTCTAGGGGTTGGGTATAAAGCAAATATCAAAAAAACATTACTCCTAATACAACGTTACTGTTAAAAATGAAAAATTATCGATATAACAGCTTTTATGATAGACAAACAACACACTCAATGCTAAGTCATTGTATTGTGTTAGTGATATTTTAAGATTTAGTATACAATACCAAAGAATAAGTCAAGAAGCCCTACTATTTTGAAACGCTCATTGCACGCTCATTTTTTTCATCTATCCAAGCCTGTCCTTTTCGGCGTCTCATAAAGTTATCATAGTGACGCATATAGAACACATTGTATAACGCTTTCCTAAGGTTAGACATTTTTCGCGGAAGCGCACGTAAACTCATACTAAATCCAGGAGTTTCATATTTCATATAGTGCCAGTATCCTTCTGGCATATACAGAGTCTCGCCGTGATTAAGATGGCAAATAAAACCTTTTGCTTTTTTGAGATTTGGAAACTTATCATAATCTGGATCATCAAAATTGATATCCTCGCGGGTGATGAGAGAGTAAGGTACTTTGTAAAGATGTGGCGTCTCACTAGGAGGGAATAACACACATTGCTTTTTACCCTCAAAGTGAAAGTGCAAAATATTTGCCCAGTCTATATCGTGATGCATAAAGACTTTGCTCCCCTCTCCACCAAAAAACAGCATAGGTATTTGCTTGAGCAATCTTAAACCTATTTTTGGAAACTTAAAATCCTCTTTTAATGAAGGAACTTCTTTCATCAAGTTATATAGAAAAATGCGATAGTTAGTAGGCTGCTTTTTGAGCAACTCTACATATGCACTCATACTCATTGTCGCGTGCGCTTGGTTAAAACCCTCGTCGTGTTTTACGGGTCTATCATCATAGAGCGGCACTTCCTTATCTCCAGCTATGTCTTTTATATAGGTCAGGTTCCATTTATCATAAGCTTTCCAGTCATCTATAAGGTGCTCTATAACCACGGGTTTCTGCGGCTTTACGTAGTCACGTAAAAATTCCTTTTTGGTTATAGTATGTACTCTTGTGATTTCTTGTAACTGCATATAAGATGACCTTAAATTATGTAAAGCTGTAGTAACACAAAACACTAACTCCCAAAAGGGAGTTAGTGTTTTGTTGATATACTCTCGCGTATATCTACGATATTACTTCAAATATGGTTCTGCCTACTTGAGCGCTTTTCCGGCAAGTTTTGCCTCTTCGTTGCGCTCTATTTTATGTCCTGGGCGTGACCATTTTGGTTTTTCTCCAAGTGATTCAAACTTAGAATCTACTGCTTCTACAGATTCTGGTTGTGCTTTTTTAACAAAAGGCTTTTGAGGAGTAAGACCTAATAGATCAAACATTTTCATATCCTCATTTACATCTGGATTAGGCGTAGTAAGTAGTTTATCACCAGCAAAGATGGAGTTTGCTCCTGCAAAGAAGCACATAGCCTGTCCTTCTCTACTCATCTCTGTTCTTCCTGCAGATAGTCTCACCTGCGTTTGTGGTAATACGATTCTTGTAGTTGCAACCATACGTATCATCTCCCAGATAGATATAGGCTCTATATCTTCCATAGGTGTACCTGGTACTGCCACTAGTGCATTAATAGGTGTAGACTCTGGTTGTGGGTCAAGCTTTGCAAGTGCTGCAAGCATTCCTGCTCTATCTTCTACAGCTTCTCCCATACCTATGATTCCTCCAGAACATACGGTCACGTTAGTCTTACGCACGTTAGAAATCGTATCTAGACGATCTTCAAAAGCTCTCGTAGAAATGACATCTTTATAATAATCTTCTGAGGTGTCAAGGTTGTGATTGTATGCATATAATCCAGCCTCTGCTAGACGCTCTGCTTGATTTTCTGTCACCATACCTAAGGTACAGCACACTTCCATATCTAGCTTGTTTATGGTACGTACCATCTCTAGTACGTTATCAAATTCTGGTCCGTCTTTTACATTACGCCAGGCTGCTCCCATACATACTCGTGAACTTCCAGACGCCTTTGCACGTAATGCTTGTGCTTTTACTTGTTGTACAGACATAAGGTCATTACCTTCTATATCTGTATGGTATCTTGCCGCTTGCGGGCAGTACCCACAGTCTTCTGGACATCCTCCAGTTTTTATAGATAAAAGGGTAGAAACTTGTACCGTATTTGGATCGTGATGCTCGCGATGTGTAGTTGCCGCTTCATATAAAAGCGTCATCATAGGTTTATTATAAATAGCGAGTATTTCCTCTTTGGTCCAGTTGTGTCTTATTTCTGTCATAACGTAAAAATATGAAATAGTCTTAAGCAAGTAAATGGCTATTACTAAGTTTTTAAAAAAATGTAGCCCGTACTGGTATAATTTTATGTGTTAAAAGTTCTTTTGGTACGCTTTCGCGAAAGCGTAATACCACCCTAAGCTTTCTCTACGATAATACTCACGGCATTACCACCAAAACCTACGGCGTTTACCATAATCTTGTTAAGCGCTTGATCTTTTGTTTTATCCTTGAGGTATGGAACACCTATAAAACGTTGCTCTTGCAACATATTTATAGCAAGCTCTAAACTTAACAGTCCACTTGCCCCAAAGGTGTGGCCTATTTTCCACTTGTTTGTGGTAAGCATAGGTAGCTCTTCTCCAAAAACGGCCTTTACAGCGCCCATCTCAGAGGTATCACCTTTAAGTGTACCTGGTGCGTGCATTACAATAGCATCTATCTCAGAAAGGTCTGTTTTGCCCAGTGCCATTTTCATAGATTTCTGGAAGCAAAGACCCTCGTTAGATATAGATACTGCGTGGTCTAGCATCTCTGTAGCATATCCTACTGCAGTTACATATGCAAGTGCGTTTTTCTTTTTTCCTAACTCAAGACAAGCTACTGCTGCAGCTTCTCCTAGCACCATTGTGTTTTTCTTTTTAAAGAGGTTAAGCGCCATATTAGGATATGCACTCGTACCCTCTTCTGTAGGTGTGAGTTTCATTGCTCTTATTTGTGCAATAGTAAACGGTGTAAGTGCCGCCTCAGAACCTCCTACTAAGAATTTTTTTGCCATTCCAGATTGTAACCACGCCACGCCATTTAATAAAGCGTGTAAAGCAGTACTGCACGTTATAGAGTGTGATATGTCTGGTCCGGTAGATTTTAAATCGTTTGCTAGCCAAGATGAGATATTACCTAGCGTAGTAGACGGTGATGCCCGTGTAGGGACAATGTTGCGCTCCTTATAAGTTTCAAAAAACTTTTCAAAAAGTTGTGTTGCACCTCTTGAAGAACCTACGTTTATACCAAAATCTCCATCTTTCCACCCTGCTTGCGCTACTGCAATTCTACCTGCATAAAGAGCATATAGTACAGATGGATCAATTCTTAAATAGTTTTTATCTTCACGACGTATAGCCTGAATAGCTTTTTGGCCTTCTGGTGTTAACCTTGCAGTAAATGCTTCTAGCTCTTCTTCCCAAGCAATTTTTGTAGTTGTTTCTTGGTATGCGTTCCACTGCTCTTCAGCATTTGAACCTAATGGAGAGATAGAACCTAGACCGGTTATAGCTATAGGAGTTTTCAAAGTATAAGTTTGTTTAAAAATTGAATTTACAAAAGTACAATTTCGCGAAAGCGTACCCCATCTATTTTCCAGTTTTCTTAAAAAGAAGTGTAACTTTCACCTCATAACTGTTACCTATCTAAAAATCAATCACAATGGATAATCAAAATGAACTTATAGAGCAGCCTAGCTGGTGGAAACGCAACTGGAAATGGGCTGTACCCGTAGGAGGATGCCTATCTATAGTCGTAATAGGAGTCATATTAATAGTAGGTGGCGTCTTTGCTTTTGCAAATAAAATCAAAACAGCTTCTGGAAGTGATGAGGCGCTGGCTCAAGTACAATCTAACCAAGAAGTGATCGCTGTGCTAGGTGAACCCATAGAAAGTGACGGTTTTGGGAGTTTTAATATCTCTTTTAATAATGGAGAAAAAAGAACTAATGCGACAACTCCCATAAAAGGCCCAAACGGGACTGGCGTGATACATCTTATCACCAGCGGAGAAGGCGACGAGAAGGTATATGAAGTTTATAATGTCACCATAGATGACAGTGACCAAGTGATTGACCTATCGCCACTACTGCTAGAAGACAACTAGAAATGATCTAGCGCTTCTTGTATTGCGCCATACACTTTGTCCAGCTCTTTATCTGTAATTACATAAGGTGGTAGCACATAAATAGTATTACCTAGCGGCCTAAGTGCCACGCCTCGTTGCATAAAAAACTGGTAAAGCTCGTCGCGCAGGTTGCCATAGCGCGCCATCTCTATAGTAAGATCTATGGCGATTATAACACCTTTTACTCGCACATTATTCACTTTATGATGTGCTTTTACCCTTTGTACAAATGCTCGATGAGCTGCATTGATACGTTCTCTACTTTGTGTAATTTCTTGGGTTTGTAGCACTTCAATTCCGGCAATAGCCGCAGCGCAACCTACGGGATGTGCACTAAAGGTATGTGCGTGAAAAAACCCTTTATGTACTTCCTCACTTAAAAAGCCTTCAAAGATTTCTTGAGTACAACTTGTGATACTAAGCGGAAACATTCCCGCAGTAAGTGCCTTACTGAGACACATTATATCTGGCTTATTATCTAACTGGTCACAGGCAAAGACGGTTCCTGTCTTTCCAAAACCGGTCATAATCTCATCTGCAATGGTGAGTACATTTGACTCACGGCATTTTTGTACAAGCGCATCAAGACCCGAAACGGAGTGAAACTTCATCCCAGCAGCTCCTTGTACTAAGGGCTCAAAAATAAAGGCCGCACATTTATTTGATGCCAGTATCGCCTCTAGCTTGGCCATTACCTCTTCAAGGTTATCTTCTTGTGGAGTTGGGATACGTTCTACTTTAAGTAAAAAATCTTCAAAAGGACCGTTATACGAACTCAAACCAGAGGCGCTCATCGCCCCAAAAGTATCGCCGTGAAAACCGTCTTCAAAAGCGATAAGTGTATCTCTTTTATCTCCTTTGTTATGATAGTACTGTAGTGACATTTTGATAGCCGCTTCTACTGCTGTAGAGCCGTTATCATTAAAAAACACCTTCTCTTGGTTACCCGGTAAAATTTCTACCAACTTTTCGGCAAGGGTAACTGCTGGAGGATGCGTAAACCCGCTGAACATTACAAAATCCAACTGCTGCATCTGTTTATGCATCGCGCTAGTGATGTACTCATTACCGTGACCATACATTGCGGTATACCAAGATGCAATACCATCTATATACTCATTACCCGCATCATCATACATCACGGCTCCTTTTGCGCGTGTAATCACAATAGGCTCTCTCGCCGTTTGATGCTGCGTGAGTGGGTGCCAGAGGTGCTTGCTGTCTTTTTCTAATATAGTCACAATTATAAGTTTAGTGCAAAGTTAGTTAAGGTAATAGCCTTCTTAGTTAGAAAGGATTTTAAAAAAAAGTCTAGAGGTTTATTACGCTTTCGCGAAAGCGCTCTGCATACTCTGCAATAACATTTTCATCAAAGTAGGGTTCTTCATCAATACGACCTATTACGGTTGCTCCACTCATTTTCTTAATTATAGACTCTGTGGTAGGATGCTCATCTCCAGAAAATATAATACCACCTATCTCAAGATTACGTGCCTTGAGTAATTCAATAGTCATCAGTGTGTGATTGATACTTCCTAGGTAATGACGCGATACTACAATCACTTTATCTGTAGGGCTTATTACATCTGCAATGGTTTCGGTTTGATTTATAGGGACTAGTAAGCCGCCTGCACCCTCAATTACAAGCGAATTTGTAGTTTCTGGTCTTTTGATTTTATCTACGGTAACGGTTACATTATCTATAGCTGCTGCCGCGTGCGGACTCATAGGTGTATTTAAAGCAAAGCTGTTATCGTGATATTGCGATATTTCACTTTTAACTAATCGCTTGACTTTATGAGTATCACTATTATCAAGATCTCCGGCCTGCACGGGCTTCCAGTAATCTGCTTGTAGGGCTTCTGTTACGATGGCTGCGGCAACCGTCTTCCCCACATCTGTAGAAATCCCAGTAATGAAATATGTTGCTTGTTTATCTTTCATCTTATATTCTTTTGTAGTTAAACAAAGCTCTTTAATGACTAAGCTTGTTTCTTGCTATAATTGGCTTTTTATTAATTCTAGAAGTTGAGTAACTTCATCTTTACTGTTATATGCGTGTAAGCAAATACGCAGGCGCTCTTGACCTTCTGGAACTGTTGGTGACAAAATAGGCTTAACGTTAAAGTTGTTTTCTTTTAGCTTTCGCGAAAGCGTCTTTACCGCATCATTACCACGTATTACACCACAATGTATGGCAGAGTTACTCTCTATAAAGAGCTCATCTAGAGCTAGCCTCTGTATTTCGTCTTTAAAATGAGTTATAAGTTTGCACAAGTTCACAACCTCTGGCGCATCTTCATTTGTGCTTTCTAACAATTGCTCGTAAGCACTTAAAATAACAGCAAGAGAATGTGGAGGCAGCCCAGTGGTATAAATAAAAGAGCGTGCAAAATTTACTAGATAGCTCCTTAAAGCCTCACTACCTAAAATCGCGGCTCCGTGAGCTCCTATCCCTTTACCAAAGGTGACAATGCGTGCAAAAACTTTATCTTCTAGATGTAGTTCTTGTACAAGTCCTGCGCCTTGAGGTCCCAGCACAGCGGTTGCGTGTGCTTCATCTATAATGAGGTGTATGCCATATTTTATACAGATGTCTGCAATGGCAAGAAGGTCTGGCGTATCACCATCCATTGAGAAAACAGACTCGGTCACAAGGTATAGCTCGATGGCACCTTCTTGATCATCTAGGTGATGTATCTCACGCAATCTAGAGACCAGCTCTTTTATACTGGCGATATCATTATGCTTAAACTTATAACCTCTCGCTAGGCTCATCTGTATGCCATCTCGTATACTCGCGTGTATATACTCATCGTACAATATAAGATCCCCACGCTGCGGCACACTCTGAAAAAAGCCTACGTTTGCATCATAGCCGCTATTAAAAACAAGTGCGCTCTCTGCTTTATGAAAATCTGCTAGCCTCTCCTCCGTGCGAGCGTATAGCTTGTGATTACCAGACAGCAATCTGCTCCCTGTGGCTCCATTTGCAATAAGCTGCTCTTCTTTCAAAATAGCTTGAGCACGCGCTGTAATTTTCTGGGCTAAGTTACTATCACTAGAAAAACCTAGATAATCGTTGGACGAGAAGTCCACGAGATTTGCCGCAGGCCTGAGTGCTCGTAGTGCTTGCATAGCTTTTCGAGCATCTAGTTTTTTCTGTAATTTTTTTGGTAACATATGGTAAAGATACTTCACCAATGTGACATTTTGTAGGGATAGAAGTGCCGTTAGTTTCTTACTTTTAAAATCTAAACTTTCCTTTATGAGATTACTTCTTATTGCATTACTCTTAAGTTCCTTTTGTATCGCTCAAACTAATGAGTATAGCATCTCCTTTGAGAATGCCGTACATCACGAGGCTAGCATTGCGATTACCTTCCCAGAACTTAAACAGAAAACCGTTACCGTACGTATGAGTAGATCATCTCCGGGACGTTATGCCATACACGAGTTTGCAAAAAATGTATTTGACTTTAAGGCAACAAACAGTAAAGGAGAAGTACTAGAGGCAACCAGACCAGATCCCTACTCTTGGGAGATTAAAAATCACGATGGAGAAATAAACGTATCCTACACACTCTTTGCAAATAGGGCAGATGGTACGTACTCACAAATAGATGAGTCACACGCACACCTCAATATGCCTGCTACATTTATGTTTATGGAGGGAGAAGAGCATCGCCCTATCAAGATAGACTTTAATGTAAGGAGAGACTTAAACTGGAAAGTTGCTAGCCAACTCAAAAAAGTCTCACAAACAACATTTACAGCACCAGATTTACAATACTTTTTTGACAGCCCTACCGAGGTAAGTGATTACCAGTTGCGAGAGTTTATGGTAGATGGTCAAAACATACGTTTTGCATTACATAGTGATGACAGCGCACAAGATTTTGATACGTATTGGAAAAAGGTAAAAGCCATTGTTCTTGCACAAAAAGAAGTGTTTGGAGAGTTGCCTGCCTATGATTTTGGCGAGTACACCTTCCTTGCCTGTTACGCTCCTCACGTATCTGGTGATGGAATGGAACACCGCAACAGTACGATTCTTACCGATAGAGAATCGCTAGCAGCTGGTGGTATGGAAGGCAATATAGGAACGGTTTCTCACGAGTTTTTTCACTCGTGGAATGTGGAGCGCATACGCCCAGCAGATCTCGAGCCCTTTGACTTTACTGCAGCAAATATGAGTGGATCCCTATGGTTTGCCGAAGGTTTTACAAGCTACTACACTAACTTAATTCTTGCTCGCACAGGCGTTATCACCAGTGAAGATTATGTAAAAGGACTCAACCGAACGTTCAACTATGTATGGAACTCACCTGCCCGCGATTATTTTAACCCGATTGAGATGAGCTACCAGGCACCTTTTGTAGATGCCGCGACCTCTGTAGATCCTGTAAATAGAAACAACACCTTTATCTCATACTACTCTTATGGAAGTGTGCTGGGTCTAGCGCTTGACCTCTCACTGCGCCAGCAAGGACTTAATCTAGATGACTATTTTAAAGCAGTGTGGAATCAGTTTGGAAAAAAGGAGGTCTCATACAGTATTCAAGATCTTGAAAATGTACTCTCTGGGTATGCGGGTGACGCTTTCGCGAAAGCGTTCTTCTCTCAATACATTTATGATAGTCAGATGCCAGATTATCAAAACCTACTATCAAATGCGGGACTTACAATAACACAAGACAAAAACAAACCTTATCTAGGACTACGTGTAAACGCCTCTGAAAGCGGATTACGTATTGCTAGCCCAACTTCAAAAGGCTCGCCTGCATATGCTGCAAAGCTTAATAAAGGAGATCTTATAACTGCAGTAGATGGAGCAGCGATAACGACTGTAGATGCCTATAATGCGCTAGTTAAAAAGCTCACAGTAGGTCAAACGATTGCAGTGAGCTATAAACGTTTTGATAGCGACGCAACCACAAACCTAACAGTAAGCGCAGATCCTACCTACACCATCACCACCGATGAAAAGGCAGATAAAAAAGCTCGTAAGCTCAAAAAATACTGGCTACAAGAAAAGTAAAGGGCCATCCTTAAAGGTTATATCCCCAGCACTATTTTTAGTGCTGGGGATTTTTTATGTGTGATTTTTGAATAAAATTATTGTTCTTCAATAATTTTTATATATTTGTTATTGTAAAACGATAATTAAATGAAAACTATTTAAATAAATCTGATGAATAAACTTAAAATATTATTTGGCATAATTGCACTACTACTTTTTGGCTACACCTTAGGAATTATACAGAGTATTATTCTATTAGATAATTATCAATTAATAGTAGATGCTAGAAAAAGTGAAATAATCTTTGGTGAATTTGATTACTTCATAGATAAGTTATTGATTATATCCATTTGTGCAGGCCTCATCATTTGCCTTAAGTGTATTTATGAAATTTTAAAGAAGGGGTTTTTTACAACTATTTCTAAAAAGCATATGAAATATGCAGGTTATATTTTTTTAATTGTTGGAACTATTTCTGCCATTCTTGACGGCATACGGTTCTTTGTAGGTAACCTGAGAGGAGTACTACTAAACAATATTTTAATAGGATTGCTAGTAGGACTACTTGGCTTCATAGTCCTTATCATAGCAGATATGGCTCGAACGGGCTACCAACTCAAATCTGAAAACGATTTAACTATATAATTTTCTATTATGAAAAACATAAAACTACTTCTGGGCGTAATTGTAGGTTTACTTATTTTAAACCTAGCTAAGGTCATCTTCAACATCACTTTTTATAACTCCTTAGATGATCTTCTCAACGCAGATGGTGAAGGTCATTTACTCATCATAACATATGTAGCAACTATCATCGTCTTATGCGCCGCTCACTTGCTTGTCGCTAAGGGACTGTGGTTTATGATACAATATGGATACTTTAATTTGAGAAGTATCAAGGTGCTCAATTTTGGAGCTGTTGCTTTTATCGTATATGGTGTTATTTCTCTTTGCTGGAGACTATACCTAATGAGCTATTTTGATGAAGTAAGCAGTAATATAGCTCCTCAAATGGTTATTAATGCCTTTGAGAATAGCTACACTATCATATTAGGACTCGCCATCATAACAATCACTACGGTATTAAAGGATGCACACATCCTCAAATCTGAAAACGATCTAACTATATAACCTATGCCTATAACGATAAACTTAGACAAGGTGCTTGCAGATCGTGAGATGAAGAGCAAAGAACTCGCAGAAATCATAGGCATCACCACAGCAAACCTTTCTATACTCAAATCTGGTAAGGCAAAGGCAGTGCGTTTCTCTACGCTTGAGGCCATCTGTAAGGCCTTAGAGTGTCAACCTGGCGATATACTGGAGTATTCTTCATAGAAGCTCTAAAATCTATTTCCCAAACAATAAAAAAGCCCAAATTCTCATAAGAATTTGGGCTTTTAATGATGTATGTAAATGCGCTTTAATCTGCTAGCACAATCACTTTATTGTTGTTCATCTCTACAGTACCACTAGCAATTACAAGTGACCACTTACCGTCTGGTGTTTTGGTAAATTTACCTTCTTGACCATCGGCTATCGTAGGATTTCCTTCAAATTTTACAGTACCTGCTACTAGTAAAGAAACAGTTGCTGCGTGATTATCTAACATTTGGTATTCACCATTAACACCTGGTACGGTAACCGATGATACTTCACCGCTTACTAGAGATGCCTCTGGAGTTACAATTTCTAAATGCATAGTTTATAATTTATAGTACGCTTTCGCGAAAGCGTAATTAAAAATCTCTTAAGCCTCTTGAAGCATTTTTTCTCCTGCTTCGATTGCCTCTTCGATAGTTCCTTTAAGGTTAAATGCTGCTTCTGGAAGGTGATCTAACTCTCCGTCCATAATCATATTAAATCCTTTGATAGTTTCTTTAATATCTACCAGTACTCCTGGGATACCTGTAAACTGCTCTGCTACGTGGAATGGTTGAGAAAGGAAACGTTGTACACGACGTGCACGTCCTACTGCCATTTTATCTTCTTCAGATAATTCTTCCATACCTAAGATGGCAATAATATCTTGAAGTTCTTTATAACGCTGTAAAAGCTCTTTTACGTTTTGTGCACACTCATAGTGCTCATTACCTAAGATATCTGCAGTAAGGATACGTGATGTAGAGTCTAGTGGATCTACCGCTGGGTAAATACCAAGCTCTGCAATCTTACGTGAAAGCACTGTAGTTGCATCAAGGTGAGCAAAGGTTGTTGCTGGTGCTGGATCGGTAAGGTCATCTGCAGGTACGTAAACCGCTTGTACAGATGTAATAGATCCTCTCTTTGTAGAAGTAATACGCTCTTGCATCGCACCCATCTCTGTTGCTAGTGTAGGCTGGTAACCTACGGCAGATGGCATACGTCCAAGAAGTGCAGATACTTCTGATCCTGCTTGAGTAAAACGGAAGATGTTATCTACGAAGAAAAGTACATCTTTTCCTTGTCCTTCTCCTGCTCCATCACGGAAATACTCAGCTATCGTAAGTCCAGAAAGTGCCACACGTGCACGTGCTCCTGGTGGTTCGTTCATTTGTCCGAATACGAAAGTTGCTTTTGAGTCTCTCATCGCAGTTTTATCTACTTTAGAAAGATCCCATCCACCTTCTTCCATAGAGTGCATAAAGTCATCTCCGTATTTGATAATACCAGACTCAAGCATCTCTCTTAAAAGGTCATTTCCTTCACGTGTACGCTCTCCTACTCCTGCAAATACAGAAAGACCACCGTGACCTTTTGCAATATTGTTAATCAACTCCTGGATAAGTACTGTTTTACCTACTCCTGCTCCTCCAAATAATCCAATCTTACCTCCTTTTGCATAAGGCTCAATAAGGTCGATTACTTTAATACCTGTAAAAAGTACTTCTGTAGATGTTGATAGGTCTTCAAATTTTGGTGCGCTACGGTGTATAGGTAAACCTGCATCTCCAGTTTTAGGAAGATCATCCATACCATCAATAGCATCACCTATTACATTAAATAGACGACCATAAATATCTGCCCCAATAGGCATTTGTATAGCAGATCCTGTTGCAACAGCATCCACTCCACGGCTTAATCCGTCTGTAGAGTCCATTGAGATTGTACGTACTGTATTCTCTCCAATGTGTGACTGTACTTCAAGAACTAATTTTGTTCCGTTTGAGTTTGTAACTTCTAGTGAATCGTAAATTTTAGGTAACTCAGCTCCGCTCTCAAAAGCGACATCTACTACTGGGCCTATAATTTGTGCAACTTTACCTGTAACTTGTGACATTAGTCTCTATATTAATGTTTAGCAAAATAATAGCGAAAAACTTGTCGTTTTTCGTCGTGCAAAGATACTGTTTAATTTTTTATGCAAAAGTGTAAAGTGTAAGTTTTTGAAGTGCTTTTTTTAGTGGTGATTACGCTTTCGCGAAAGCGTACTAAAAACTAGGGGTTACGGTTATTACCCGTGATAATTTCTATGCCAAAAACTATTTAGCTCAGCAAAAATGTAGTGTATAAAAAAAGGATATTTTAAACTCAAGTTCAAAATATCCTTCTAAAAAATTCTAATTATTTACTACCTACTCTACCGTAACAGACTTTGCAAGGTTACGTGGCTGGTCTACGTTTTTATCAAGCATCAAAGCGATGTGATAAGAAAGTAACTGCAGCGGTATGGTTGCAAGTATAGGTGTGAGTGGCTCAAGTGTTTCTGGTATCTCAATAATGTGATCTGCAAGGCGTTTTACCTCTGTATCACCTTCTGTAACAATACCTATAATTTTACCACTACGTGCTTTAATCTCTTCAATATTACTTACCACTTTCTCATAATGCCCTTTTCTCATAGCGATTACAAAAACTGGCATCATCTCATCAATAAGGGCGATAGGCCCGTGCTTCATCTCTGCAGCTGGGTATCCCTCTGCGTGTATGTATGAGATTTCTTTGAGCTTTAATGCTCCTTCTAGCGCTACTGGGAAGTTGTATCCACGACCTAGGTAAAGTGCATTAGGCGCATCTTTATATTGCGCTGCTACGAGCTCGGCTTGATCATTACACTTAAGAGCTTTCTCTACCTTTCCAGGTATTCTCTCTAGTTCTTGAAGGTAACTTCTAAACTCTGAGTCTGCCATCTTACCTGTAGCTTGCGCTAGCCTAAGTGCGATAAGCGTAAGTATGGTAATCTGTGTTGTAAACGCCTTTGTAGATGCAACCCCAATTTCTGGACCTGCGTGTGTGTATGCTCCAGCATCTGTAATTCTAGATATAGATGAGCCTACTACGTTGCAAATACCAAATACAAATGCTCCCTGCTTTTTTGCAAGTTTAATAGCCGCCATTGTATCTGCTGTTTCTCCACTTTGTGAGATAGCAATTACTACATCATCTTTAAAGACAACAGGATTACGATATCTAAACTCTGATGCATACTCAACCTCCACAGGAACGCGAGCAAATTCTTCAAAAATATACTCCGCCACTAGACCTGCGTGCCAAGAAGTACCACAGGCAATAATGATAATACGGCGAGCGTTTTTAAACTTCTCGATATTATCATCAATACCTGCCATTTTAATTATACCTTCTTTTACAAGCATACGCCCACGGAAGGTATCTTTAATAGCTTGAGGCTGCTCATAAATTTCCTTAAGCATAAAGTGATCATAGCCACCTTTTTCTATTTGCTCAAGATTAAGTTGAAGCTCCTCTATATACGGATCAACTAAAGAGTCATCTTTAATCTTACGTACTTTTAATTTTTTATGGTTGCGTATTACCGCCATTTCACCATCTTTAAGATAGATGGTTTTCTTTGTATACTCAATAAAAGGAGTCGCATCTGATGCTATGAAGAACTCATCTTCTCCCACACCAATCGCCAGCGGACTACCTAATCTTGCCACAACAATCTCGTCTGGCTTCGTTTTATCAAACACAGCTATTGCATAGGCACCTATAGTTTGATTAAGCGCTATCTGCACAGCTTTACCAAGCTTTACACCTTCGTTTTTCTTGACATCCTCTATTAAGTTAACAAGGACCTCTGTATCAGTATCAGACTCAAAAGTATAGCCACGCTTAATAAGTTCTTGACGTAATGGATCGTAATTTTCAATAATACCATTATGTATTATTACTAAATCTCCAGAATTTGAAAAGTGAGGGTGAGAGTTCACATCGTTAGGCACTCCGTGAGTGGCCCATCTTGTATGACCTATCCCTATACCACCAGTTGTAGTGATATCAGCTTCGAGCTTAGCTCGTAAATCTGCGACTTTTCCTTTTGTTTTAGAAAACTTAACGTCAGTTCCATCATATAGTGCTATACCTGCACTATCATAACCTCTGTATTCAAGCCTTTCTAGACCTTGAACAACTACAGGATAAGCTTCTCTATGACCTATATATCCGACTATTCCGCACATATTTAATATATTTTAAAGTCCTAATGCTATACCGCAAGGGCTAGTAGGATCTATTTCTTCTGTTAATGTGTAAAAAATTCTTAATCTCAAACGCTTTTCTTCGTTTGGACTCGCACTACCGTGCAATATCGTTCCTTCTGGAGAGATAACAGAAGACAATGGAATTCTTTGCCCATCTTCTGAATCACCCGTACCTCCAATAAGTGCAGTGTTTTCAACAGTTACATTTTGAGAAACCGCTAGCGCGAGACGTACATTTGTAGAATCATTTTGGATAATATTATTGATATGCTGAGTCACTCTAACTTTATAGCTTACACCATCACTATCTAAATCATCTTCAACTTCTCTAGTAAGTCTTCCCAAATGATTTACGCGCGTATCAACAGGACCATTTGTTCCTGTAGTTACATCTATGGCAGCATCTAAAAGTGTACTATTATTATCATAATCATAAATAAAAACACGCTCTGGCTCTAACTGGCCAGCTCCTGCATCATTAAGATCTTCTTGATCTACATAAAAAGTTAAGTTTGCCTCATTTATTAGGATATTACAAGAACGCAAAGCTTCGAGTTGGTCTGCAATACCATCTGCATCTGCATCTGCTCCAAATAAATCTATAAGCGCGATAGAACCATCACCACCTTTCAGATATAAATTTTCTTCACCATCTACCGTATTCTGGTTATCATTAAAGGTTGTTGTGCCTATTGGGCTAATTCCAAAATCGTTTGTATACCCAATAGCACGTACACCACTTAAAGAGAGTGATATATCCCCTACACCATCATCTGTAGATTCTCCTGGTTCGCCTGAGTCATCATCTCCTTCAAAGCTATAATATATGGTTACATCTACCCCTGTTAGGTTAAATAGAATAGTACTACCCTTATCATCTATAGGCTCGGCTTTAAAATAAAGACCTCTAAAATAATCGTTGAATGTATTGCTATTAAGTAGAACTCCTGTGTCTTCTTGATTAATAATAGCTTCTTGCCAGTAAGCAATAACCTCTGCACCTGTTGTTGTTGTATTATCATAAGCCATTCTAATTCTTGGGCTCAACCTGTCAGAAACTTCAAACTCTGGATCTTCTGGTATGTTTCCATCATCGTCAAGAACTGGCTCTGTAAGAACAAGCTCCTCTGCACTTGGCACAAAACCTTCTTCCAACTCCCCAGCACTGTTAATATCCCTTACTTCAAATAGCAAATCTCCCTCTACACCAGCAAAATCTCCAATCTCATTAGAAAAATATAATGCGGCATCTTCAAAATCTGAATTTGGATCTAAGCTATTTAGAAAGAAATTAGACCTATATACAGATAATTTCATCTGTCCAGGTGTATTTCCAAATATAGAATCTATTGTATACGTAGAAGCCCCATCATCATCTGTACCTTCATTAGTAGCAAAGTATGCTAGTGAAAATACTACTGAATCAATTACAGTAGGGTTATCTACGGTATTATCTCCAAAATCCGGATTAGTACGAGACAAAGCAACTTGTGAAAGGAAGTTACTAGTCGTAGACCCATAAGTAGGGTCGTTATAATAGCCTACAACACCAATCTGAGCGCCATTAGTCTGCACTCCATTAAAACCAGATGCATCTGCATAGTTGCGGCTATATGCTGCAATATCAAAATCTTGAGCTACCTCTGTTTCAAAATTTACTTGCCCTACAATGTCTGTCCCTATAGAACCAAACTCATCCTCACAAGATATAATCAATAACGCAAGGCCCACTACTGCAAGTGCTTGCTTAAATAATTTGTTCAACTTCATAGCAACTATCTATTCTTCTAAAACTTGGGTAGTGTAAAAATCTTCGTATGCCTGAGGAAACTCCTCTTTCTTCTTATACGGCAGAACAGGGATTTTGGTCGTATTTAAAATTTTAAGCAAGTTTTCGTTTAAGTCTTGAGACCCCACAATGGCTGCATCACTATTTCTAATGGTCACCTTCATTAGGTTCTCGTAAGTAGGATCCTCAAGCTCTTTTATAGTCTCCGGATCTACTCCATCAAAAGCAACTTTGTTGAGCAACTCACTAT
This sequence comes from Dokdonia donghaensis DSW-1, assembly GCF_001653755.1. GTDB lineage: Bacteria > Bacteroidota > Bacteroidia > Flavobacteriales > Flavobacteriaceae > Dokdonia > Dokdonia donghaensis. Next base: position 489,925 of record NZ_CP015125.1, read on the forward strand.
TTAATGAACCTTCAAAACCTTGATTATATACAGATGTCACAATCTTACTTTGCGTAAAAAGTGGCTCGCTGGCATAATATTGCTTTAAGTATAAAGGCAACAGTGATGCTAGCCACCCTTGAACGTGTATAATATCTGGCGCCCAGTTTAATTTCTTAACCGTCTCGACCACTCCTTTTGCAAAGAAAATAGCGCGCTCGTCATTATCAGGAAAAAGATTTCCATCTTCATCCGTAAACGTAGCTTTGCGCTTAAAATATTCTTCGTTATCTATAAAGTAAACCTGAATACGTTCTTTAGGTATAGATGCAACTTTGATTATAAGTGGCATATCAAAATCATTGATCACAAGATTCATTCCTGATAGCCTAATCACTTCGTGTAGCTGGTGCCTGCGCTCATTAATATTGCCGTAGCGAGGCATAAATATGCGTATTTGCCCTCCCTTGGAATTAACCATTTGAGGAGCTTCAAACGACATAGAGGCAATCTCGGTCTCTGGTAGATAAGGAATCACTTCAGATGACACGTACAATATCCTCTTATCTTTCATATATGTAAAATTAGGTTGTTATTCTATTCAAAAAACACGCAAAAGTACGAATTTTTACGCACTTAGGGTTAATATTAGTAAGTTTGCACCCCGTTAAAATTTTGGTAAAGTGCAAGCAATCACAGCTCATAATCAGATTTCTAAAATCGTCAGTCAAGCAAAAGCGCAAGGTAAAACCGTAGGTTTTGTACCCACAATGGGTGCATTGCACAGGGGGCACGCCTCACTAATAGACTATGCACTCAAAGACTGTGCCCTTATTGTGGTAAGTATTTTTGTAAACCCCACGCAGTTTAATAACGTTACAGATTTAGAAAAGTATCCCAGAACAATAGAAAAGGATCTCGCATTCTTATCTCACTACGGGTCTAAAGTCGCTGTTTACAATCCTTCACCAGAAGAAATCTATGGCAATAATGTATCCTCAAAAGGTTATGATTTTGGCCATTTAGAAACCGTAATGGAAGGCGAGCATCGCCCAGGACATTTTGATGGTGTAGGTACCGTTTTAAATATTCTTTTTAGACAAGTTAATCCTCATAAGGCATATTTTGGCGAAAAAGATTTCCAGCAACTCACCATTGTGCGCAAGCTCGTTGATATAGAAAATCTTGATTTAGAAATTATAGGTTGCCCCATACATCGCCAAGAAGATGGTCTTGCTATGAGCAGTCGCAATGCTAGGCTTACAGAGCATCAACTTGAAATTGCACCTTTTATTTATGAATCTCTTTTATATGCCAAAAATAATTTTGACTCACTTTCGGCACGAGAATTGAAAGGATATATCGAGTCTATCTACAAAGAAAAAGATGGACTAGAGCTGGAGTATTTTGAGATTGTAAATATCAAAAATCTTCGTACGCTTTCGCGAAAGCGTAAAAATCAACAATATCGCGCTTTCCTTGCCGTTTATGCTGGCGAGGTGAGACTTATAGATAACATCGCCTTAAATTAAACACCTTATTATTACCTTTGCACTATGCTAGTAAATGTTGTAAAATCAAAAATACACCGCGTTAAAGTAACGGGTGCAGAACTACACTATATAGGAAGTATCACTATAGATGAAGATCTTATGGATGCCTCAAAAATTATAGAAGGAGAACGAGTTCAAATCGTAAATGTAACTAACGGTGAACGCCTTGAAACGTATGCAATACCGGGACCACGTAACAGCGGTGAGATCACTCTTAATGGCGCAGCTGCTCGTAAGGTTGCAAAGGGAGACATCCTTATCCTTATCACCTATGCATTTATGGAGCTAGACGAAGCTAAGGAATTTAAACCTACGCTTTGTTTTCCTAACGAAGAGACTAACTTACTTAAGTAAGCCTTGTCTACAAAAAAACATACAAGCCTTGCGCTTAAAATTATACTCCCACTCGTGGGAGTTTTTTTGGTCTGGTATCAACTTAGTAAAATGAGTGGTGCAGAGCGCAGCGATATGTGGGAGGCTATAAAAACAGTAGACCCGATATGGATAATTATCTCATTACTTTTTGGTTTATTTAGTCATCTTTCAAGAGCTTATCGCTGGAAATTTTTGCTAGAACCTCTGGGCTACAAGCCTAGATTTAGTTCGAGCTTTATGGCAATTCTCATAGGTTACTTTGCAAATACATTTATTATACGATCTGGAGAAGTATTAAGGGGAGTTGCCATCTCACGCACAGACAACATACCGTTTGAAAAAGCCTTTGGAACTATTGTAGCAGAGCGCATTGCAGACTTAATTGTACTTTTACTAGTTATGGCAACTGCTGTGGTTTTACAGTCTACTGCTCTTGTTTCTTATTTTAGAGATAATGCAAATCCTATTGGTTTTATTATACTTCTCATTGTCGGGATTGCGACGGGTATCATAGGGTTAAGATTACTTAAAACTTCCTCTCACTCATTTATTAAAAAGATAAGAGATTTTGGTCTTGGGCTTTTGGATGGCATCAAAAGCATACTTAAGATGAAGCATAATGGTGCTTTTATTTTTCACACGCTCTTCATATGGTTTATGTATATAGGAATGTTTTGGGTAATGAAATTTACAGTACCCGGCATTGCAAGCGCACCACTAGGAGTAATTCTTGCATCTTTTGTAATAGGAGCTTTTGCTATGAGCGCGACTAATGCTGGTATGGGTGTTTACCCTATAGCAATGGGTGCAATTTTTAGCTTCTTTGGTTATGAAGGAGGGATCATTTTTGGATGGTTACTCTGGGGTACTCAAACTATTTTTAACGTGGTAGTAGGAGGTATTTGTGCCTTAATAGTACTCATATTTAATAAAGGCTGATTTTTTTTACTACATTAGGGCTTAGTAATCTAAAACAAGCCCCAAATGAAATTACGTTTTTTCACACTCATTATCAGTTTTTTAAGCCTACCGCTATTTGCACAAATAGACTATAAAGAGCTTTCCTCAGATATTCTAGGAGAGACGAGACAGCTTAAAATACAACTACCTCGTAATTATGAGGGTAATGTAGATAAAACCTACCCTATTATCATTGTTATGGATGGTGATTACCTTTTTGAGCCTGTCGCTGGTAATGTAGATTACTATAGCTACTGGGAAGAAATGCCTCAAGTAATAGTTGTGGGCATTAATCAAGTAGAAAGTCGCAATGATGATACCTATTATGACGAGGTAAGCAACTTACCATCAGACACAGGTGCTTCGTTTTTTGAATTTGTAGGCCTAGAGTTAATGCCTTACCTAGATAAAAATTATAGAACAAGTACTTTTAGAATTGCAGTAGGCCACGATCTCACAGCAAATTTTATGAACTATTACCTTATGAAAGATCCAGCACTCTTTCAAGGATATATATCTCTTAGCCCAGACATCGCTCCTCAAATGGAAGAACGACTTACTGCTAGGTTAGGAGCTATCGATCAAAAACTCTTTTATTACTTAGCTACTGGAACCGAAGATATAGGAGCCCTACGCAACTCTATTATCCAGCTAGACAGCCAGATTAAACAAGTTAAGAATGAAAGCTTGCAATACAATTTTGATAATTTTGAAGGAGCAACCCATTATTCTCTTGTGGGTAGAGCTATACCAAAGGCATTAGAGCAAATGTTTTCTGTGTATAGACCTATAAGCAAGACAGAATACAAAGAACGCTTACTCAAAAGCGACGCTCCGTATGACTATTTAATAGATAAATACACTACTGTAAAAGACCTCTTTGGCCTAGATGACCCTATACGAATCAATGATTATGTTGCGACTGCAACAGCCTTAGAAAAGAAAGGAGACTGGACGGGGCTTGCAAACCTGGGGCAACTAGCTAGAAAACAATATCCAGAGACTATGCTAGGTAATTACTACCTAGCTTTATCTCTTGAAAAGGCTGGGGAACCTAAGAAAGCGATGCGCACTTATCAAAATGCATACCTATTAGAAGAAGTTTCTTTTCTTACTAAAGATCTTATGCTTGATCGAGCTGATAAAATAAAAGAGGATTTCGGATACTAAGTAGTGTAAAAAATAATAACGCTTTCGCGAAAAAAATAAAAAGCTACCCACTATTAATGAATAGCTTTTTTTTTACACATACACTTCAGTCCCTCAAATGAAATGTATACCCTAAAAATCTTAAAAAACACAAATTATCGACCTATACTTTAGGTATAGTTTTTACCTAAACCACTGTCTTTTGTACAAAAACCCCACTTTTTTACAAAAAAAGTAACCATTACTAACAAGCCCCTTGATTTGAACAACCTACAACAAAAAATATCATTTATACTTCTTGTATTTATTTCCACCCTTGCTGCTCACTCCCAAAAAGTAGCAGATGACCTAACGGTAACTTCATTTGAATTTATAAGAGACGTAGAAAATAAAATATCTAGTAGCACACTACTCAAAGAAGAGTTTAAGCCCATAGATGAAAAAGACCTAAACTGGGGAAGCGAAAACGGATGGTACTGGTTTAAAATTACGCTAGATCTTAAAGAAAGTGAAGAGGGTGTTTACCACTTCAAAGTACCTTCTATACACATTAAAAGTTTCTCTCTGTTTCAACACTCAAATGATTCTATAAAATACCTAGGCACTTCTGGAAATGACATTCATATTATAGAAAAACCAGAACTTGAGAGGCTTACCAGTGTCCCTGCAAAATTTAACAAGGGAGAAAACACATTTTATATACAGACTTTTTTCTGGCACGAGGCTTACTTCCCTCTTACCGTTGTAGATAATATCACATACCAGCGCAACAATATATCTACGCTTGCCTTTTCTGGTAGTTATTTTGGGTTTGCCCTTCTGGTAATCATCTTGAATCTATTTATGTATTTCACCTTTAATGAGAAGGTATATTTATATTATGTTTATTTTCTGTTTGCCACCTCTGCAAGCATCTTTTATGATGATGGCTTTTTCTCCTATTTCTTTCCGGGGATTATTAAATATTATGACTTTATAGAGATGCTTTTACACTGGCTATGTGGTGTCACAGCTGCCTTATTCAGTTTTACATTTTTAAGAATAAACTCTGTAATGCCACACATAAAAAAGTGGTTTTATATCGCTCTATTTATAGCTGCAGGACTCTATATAGGGAGCTTGTTACTTGATAATTTCTATCTTTTTAGATCTGCTGGTTATTTGATGTCTTCTCTACTTATAGGCTGCTGGTTATTATGCTGGTATATCGCTACAAAATACAGTTATGCCTATATACTTGTAATAGCATACCTTATACTACTGTTTTCTTCCATAGGCCACTTTGCACTGCGAGTAACGGGGTATCAATTTATTGAGATTACTTCAAATCAAGTAAAATTTGGTGGTATTATAGAAATGCTCATTCTAGGCACAGCACTATTATATCGCTTTAAATTTATAAAAAGAGAAAACCACGACATACGTAACCAGCTAGAGCACTACGTAAGAGAGTTACAAAATGTAGCCTCCTCAAAAGAGCAAACACTCCAAGAGAGTGTAGATCAAATAAGTACAAGTCACAATCTTTCTAAGCGCGAGACCGAAGTACTCTTAGAGCTATCTAAAGGCTACACAAATAAACAAATAGGAGAAGCGTTACACATCTCTATAGCCACAGTAAAATTTCACACCAGTAATATTTATACAAAACTAGATGTGTCTAATAGGTCAGAAGTAATAGAGAAGGTAACCTAATATGTTTACGCTTTCGCGAAAGCGTACTTACACCCTCTAAAACCTTACCCACCATCTTGTGTATATCTTAGTGTCGCATCACCAGTATTACATCAAATGATTTCCTAATTTAGCCAAAAGCTTTTCTCTCAATGGCCAAAATTAAAACCACCTTTTTCTGTCAAAACTGCGGGACCCAATATGCCAAATGGCAGGGGCAATGCAACGCCTGTAAACAATGGAACACCATCGTAGAGGAAGTAGTACAAAAAGCCGACAAGAAAGATTGGAAAAGCAGCACTACCAAAGTTTCAGGACTTACAAGAACAAGCAAGCCACTTAAAGTAGCAGATATCTCTACCGCCTCTGAAGCGCGTATGAATACAAAAAACGGCGAGCTTAACCGTGTGCTGGGAGGTGGGCTTGTACCAGGATCGCTTACACTCTTAGGTGGAGAACCAGGCATAGGGAAGAGTACACTGCTGTTACAAATAAGTCTTGCTCTACCTTATAAAACACTATATGTTTCTGGTGAAGAAAGCCAGCAACAAATAAAAATGCGGGCAGAGCGCATACATCCAGAAAGTGATCAATGCTATATTCTCACTGAGACAAAAACCCAAAACATCTTTAGACACGTAGAGGAGGTACAGCCAGATATCGTGATTATAGACTCCATACAAACACTACACTCAGATCATATAGAGAGTACAGCAGGCAGTATTTCTCAAATACGAGAAACCACATCAGAGCTTATACGCTTTGCAAAAGAGACAGCAACGCCAGTGATTCTTATAGGTCACATCACAAAAGATGGTAATATAGCTGGCCCAAAGATACTGGAGCATATGGTAGATACCGTACTACAGTTTGAGGGAGATCGCAACCACGTGTATCGCATACTTAGAGCACACAAAAACAGATTTGGGAGTACCAGCGAGCTTGGTATTTATGAGATGCAAGGCTCAGGCCTTAGGGAGGTAAGTAACCCTAGCGAGATACTCATATCAAAAAATGATGAGGAATTAAGCGGTACAGCCATTGCCACCACAATGGAAGGAATGCGCCCCCTTATGATAGAGATACAAGCACTTGTGAGCACCGCAGTATATGGAACACCACAACGTAGCTCTACGGGCTATAATGTAAAGAGGCTCAATATGCTTCTAGCCGTACTTGAAAAACGAGCTGGGTTCAAACTAGGTGCAAAAGACGTGTTTCTTAACGTGACAGGAGGCATCTCTGTAGATGACCCTGCAATAGATCTTGCCGTGGTAGCAGCCGTATTATCAAGTAATGTAGACATCCCTGTAGATAAAGCAATGTGCTTTGCTGCAGAGATTGGGCTAGCAGGCGAGGTAAGACCCGTAAACCGCATAGAACAACGCATTCTTGAAGCAGAAAAGTTAGGCTTTACCAGTATTATTATTTCAAAATATTGCAAAATACCAGATAATGCGTATCGTATAAATGTGATAAAAGTGGCTAAGGTGCACGATGTAGTGAGACACTTATTTGGGTAATTACGCTTTCGCGAAAGCGTAAAAAAAACGCCACCCTAGGGTAGCGCTTCTTAATAATATGTACAATAGACTTATGGTGCAGGGTTTGGTATCACCTCGTGTACCTCATCTATAGCCTTAAGAACCTCTTCAGAAAGGGAAACAGATGCACTTCCTATGTTTTCTTTAAGTTGTTTCATACTGGTAGCTCCTATAATATTTGCCGTAACAAATGGCCTATCGTTTACAAAGGCAAGCGCCATTTGTGTAAGGCTTAAACCGTGACTATCTGCAATTGCTTTATAACGTCTTGTAGCCTCAAATGAGTTATCATTATGATAACGACTGTAGTTAGGAAACAAAGTTACACGCGCATCTTCTGGATAACCATCAAGGTATTTACCTGTAAGTTGTCCAAAACCAAGAGGTGAGTATGGTAGTAAGCCTATACCTTCTCTATGTAACACCTCTGTAAGACCTACCTCGTCTGTGCGATTAAGTAAGCTATATGGGTTTTGTACCGTTACGGCTCTAGGTGCTCCTTTACGAGCTTCTTCCATAAATCGCATTGTCCCAAACGGCCCTTCGTTTGATAGACCTATGTGCCTGATTTTACCCTGCTTTACATAGGTGTCGAGACTTTCTAAAATGGTTGCAATATTATCTTCCCACTGCTCGCTACTGTCGTGCTTGTATCCTCGTTGTCCAAAGTAGTTTGTATTGCGCTCAGGCCAGTGTAATTGATAAATATCTAGGTAATCTGTTTGTAGTCTTTTTAAACTCTTGTGTAAAGCATCTTCAAGAGCTTCTTTTGAAAAACCTAGGTTATCTCTTATAGGCTTAAAAGTAGGACTAGGACCCGTAATTTTTGATGCCAGCACAATCTTATCACGATTCTTATTTTTTGCAAGCCAAGTCCCTATAATAGTCTCTGTAGACCCTTGATTTTCGGGTTTGAAAGGGACACTATACATCTCTGCAGTATCAATGAAGTTTACTCCATTATCAAGCGCATAGCTCATTTGCTCGTGTCCTTCTGCCTCGGTATTTTGACGTCCCCACGTCATAGAGCCTAGACATATTTTTGATACTTCTATATCTGTATGCGGTATTTTATTGTATTGCATTTGTTGTGTCTTAAAACTAGCTTACTATTAATCTATCTCTTGTAACAAAGCCTTTACCTCATCAAGTTTTGGTGTAAGGATTACTTCTATTCTTCTGTTTTTGGCTTTATTTTCTGGCGTGTCATTTTCGGCTACTGGAGCATATTCTCCTCTACCTGCTGCTGTAAGATTTTTGGGATCTATTCTTTTATTCTGGCGCAGTATGTTTACAATAGATGTTGCTCTCTTTGCACTAAGGTCCCAGTTACCCTGTAGGTTACCACTTCCTCCATAAGGCACATTATCTGTGTGTCCTTCTATAAGCACGGCAATCTCTGGGTTATCTGCAAGTACACTACCTAGTTGCTTTACTGCCTTTGTTCCATTTGTACCCACAGTCCAGCTACCTGAGTCAAAAAGCAGTTTGTTTTCAAGTGAGACATATACTTTCCCATCTCGTTGCTCTACAGTAAGGCCTTTACCTTCAAAATCTGTGAGCGCTTTAGATATCGCATCTTTAAGACCTCGCATTTTTGCATCTTTTGCCGCAATAAGACCTTCTAGCTCATCTACTCTCGCAGACCTATCTGCCAGATCTTTTTGTAATCGCTCTAGTCGCTTACGCTCTGCTTCAAGAGCTGCTGTTTTTTCGGCAAGGTCATTTTGTTTTGATTCTAGTTCTGCGAGCAGTTGTCTGTTCTTCTTTGAGTTTTCTGCTATTGAGGCACTGCTGTTAGTCTCTAGGGCATTATAGCTATCTTGTAATTGTGCAAGATTTGCCTTTGCAGCATCATATTCTCCACTTACCTCATTGTATTTATTAGATAGTGCATCAAGGTCTACTAGAGCAAGATCACGCTCTTCTTTAGTTTTTTCGAGAGCAGCTTTTGCTTCGGAGAGCTCCTTAGACATATTGCGGTTATCTTTTCTAAGGCGGCTATATTTTGCCTCAAGATCTTTAAACTTTTTTGCAGGTACACAAGATACTAGCGCACTCAAAGCCAGAAGGCATATCAGTATTTTTTTCATTTTATAACTTTATTTTTTTGTGTAAAATTTAGTGATCTTTATGATAAGTCAAGCTCTACCATATGAGGGCAGTGATCACTATGTTTTGCATCAGAGAGTATGATTGCCCGTGATATTTTATCTTTAAGAGGTTCACTCACCATATTATAATCTATACGCCAGCCCTTATTGTTTGCCCTAGCATTTGCTCTATAACTCCACCAGGTATAGTTATCTGGTTCTTTATTAAGATGACGAAAAGAATCTACAAAACCGCTCTCCATAAAATTACCTATCCACTCGCGCTCTACAGGTAAAAATCCACTTACCTTCTTATTACGCACTGGGTCGTGTATATCTATAGCCTCGTGACAAATATTATAATCTCCACCTATCACAAGATTAGGTTTATCTTGCTTGAGCTCATTTACGTAATCTTGTAGTAAATCCATATACTCCAGCTTGTGCTCAAGACGGGCACTATTAGTACCAGAAGGCAGGTACATACTCATCACAGACACGTCATCAAAATCTACACGTATGTTGCGCCCCTCAAAATCCATAGAGGCGATACCAGTACCATATTCTATATGCTTTGGTGTCTTTTTAGTAAGTACGGCTACTCCACTATATCCTTTCTTTTGCGCACTAAACCAGTAGTGCTCGTATCCCAGTTCTTCAAAAACGGCAACATCTACTTGATCTGGTGTAGCTTTAGTTTCTTGTAACAAGACCACATCTGGATCTGTTTGCTTAAGCCAGAGTGCAAAATCTTTGCGCAAGGCAGCACGAATTCCGTTTACATTATAAGATACTATTTTCATACGTTGCTTTATTAAAGTGCTAAGTTATAAATTAGGTTTTTTCACTCCTCTTAAAAACCTTATAAAGTTTACCTTTACGAGTAGGCACTATTAAGCCTAGTATGGAGTTTTACTATAAATGCGGTTATTTTACGTCATCATATGTTTTCTATTTACCAGCACGCTACTGGCTCAACAAACTCGTACAGTAAAAGTTGCGACTAGAGATACTATTGTAATAGACTCTGTAAGTATTAATCCATCCCTTTTTAGTATAAAATCACTCACGGGTAAGACAGTAGACAGTTCTCTTTACACTATAGATTATGCTAAGAGTATTCTTTCGCTTAAAGCGAAAAAAACCACACTCCCAGACAGTCTAGAGATTACATACAAACTGTATCCAGATTTTCTCACTCGCCGCTACTCAAAATTTGACAAAAGTCAAATCGTAGAAAGCACTGGCGCTCTAGATAAACTTGTAAGCCTTGGTGTTGATAAAAGAAAAAATAGCGCTCTGCCCTTCTCTGGTCTTAACGTGAGCGGAAGCATTTTAAGAGGAGTCGCCGTGGGTAATAGTCAAAACAGTACGCTCAACTCCGAACTAGATTTACAAATAAGTGGTAAGCTTAGTGAGAAAGTTACTTTACGCGCTTCTTTACAAGATGCAAACATCCCAAGCCAGCAAGGAGGGTATTCTCAAAATCTGGACGAATTTGATCAAATATTTATTGAGCTCTTTTCAGACAATTGGAATATAAGAGCAGGAGATATAAATCTTCAAAACACAGATTCCTACTTTGGGCAGTTTACAAAAAAGATTCAGGGGCTCGCTTTGGGCGGCACTATAAATCATTCTGAAACAAAAAGCACAGACCTTTTTGGCTCCGGAGCGCTCGTGCGTGGAGTATTTACACAAAGTACATTTACGGGTCAAGAGGGTAATCAAGGACCTTATAAACTCACAGGGCCTAATGGCGAACTTTTTGTACTCGTGGTCTCTGGTAGCGAGACAGTTTATGTAAATGGCATCCCGCTGCAACGAGGAGAAAATGAAGATTATGTGATAGATTACAATGCTGGAGAAATACGTTTTAACGCTACATATCCCATCACAAGTGAGATGCGTATTAATGTAGAGTATCAATTTTCTGAGCGTAGATATACACGTGTGCTAGCCTATGCGGGAGGAAGCTTTCGCGAAAGCGATAACCTAAAAATTGCTGCTCACGTATATTCTGAAAGTGACATAAAAAACCAACCTTTACAACAAAACCTAACCACCGAACAAGTTGCCATTCTAGAAGCCGCAGGAGATAACACTGCCGAAATGGTAGCACCCAGCGCGGTACCCGACACCTTTGATACTAATAAAATACTATACCGGCAGATTATAGTAAATGGTGTAGAGGTCTTTGAGTTTAGCACAGACCCAGATGAGTCCCTTTTTCAAGTGCGATTTACTAATGTAGGTGTTAACCAGGGTGACTATGTTTTAAGTACTACAAACACATTACAACGCACCTTTGAGTACGTAGCTCCAGTAAATGGAGTGCCACAGGGGTCTTTTGCACCAGAAGTACAATTATTTTCACCCACGTTACTGCAACTAGGTGTTGTAAACGGTAGTTATACACCATCTGAGAAGACCATCATAAATTTTGAAGCTGCAGGGAGTAAAAATGACACTAACACATTTTCTACTCAAGATGATGGTGATAATAACGGCTATGCTTTACACCTTGATGTAAATCAACAGCTTATCAAAAAAGATAGCACAAGGCTTCTCAAAGCATTTGTAGATTGGGATTATATCCAAGAAGACTTTATAAATGTAGAGGGGCTTTATAATGTGGAGTTCAATCGTGATTGGAATTTGGAAAATTCGCTAGCAAATGCAAATGGACTCTTGCTAGGTACACAAAATTATAGCACAATAGGCCTTGACTATACAGATGTACAAAATGGCGCACTTACGTACACTTTTCAAAATCTACATTTTGATGGATACTATAACGGTTTGCGCCATCGTCTTTTAGGTAGATGGCAACTAGGAAGTCTAAAAACTACCGCAAACGCAAGTCTCCTGTCTACAGAAGATTTACTGCTCAGTACGAACTTTACACGGGTGAATGCACGAACTATTTATGACTTAAAAAATGCCTGGGTAGGCGGCTCTCTGCAACTAGAAGATAACTTACGTATTGCAAAAAGTAATGACTCTATCACACCAAATAGCCAGCGCTTTAATGAGTATGCCCTCTACACAGGTGTAGGAGACAGCACAAATATTTATGTAGAAGGAGGTTTTAAATACCGTACTAATGACAGCTTACGACTTAACAAAATAGAGCGTGTTAATACTTCAAAAACGTATTACCTAAAGTCACAGCTTCTTAAAAACGATAAAACAAACCTGTCCATCTTTGTAAACTACAGAAACCTCGTATACACAGACCAGCGAGAGAGTGAAAACTCACTTAACTCACGATTACTTTATGACCAGCGATTTGCAAATGATATCGTTAGGTTAAACACTGTTTATGAAACAAATAGTGGCACCCAACCTCAACAAGAATTTACCTATATACAGGTAGATGAGGGACAAGGCACACACACCTGGAATGATTATAATGCTGATGGTGTGCAAGAGCTAGATGAGTTTGAGATTGCACAGTTTCAAGATGAGGCAGATTATGTACGAGTTTTATTACCCAATCAGGTTTTTGTAAGAACACATCAAAACAGGTTAAGCCAGCAACTCACACTGCAGCCAGGCCAGTGGTCTGGACAGAAGGGTATTAAAAAATTCTTGTCACATTTTTATAACCAGACGAGTTATATACTTGACAAAAAGGTGTTGCGCCTTTCTAACGATTTTAGTCTGAACCCATTTAACGAAGATGAAAACGAGATAGGTGCCACCATAAACTTGAGAAACACGCTATTCTTTAACAGAGGTAAACAGCGGTATACCACCTCATATAGTTTTTTATCTAACACCTCAAAAACATTACTTTCTACCGGGTTGCAAGAAGGGAAATTACTCACACATCAACTTAACTTTTTACATAAGATTAAGGAGAGCTGGCTTTTTAATTTTAAAAGTAGCGTGGGAAGTACACAGAGTATCGCCGAAAATTTTGTTTCTCGTAACTTTGACATTGATAATAGTGGCTTTAATCCTAAGGTGTCATACCTTTTTGGAAAGCAATCTAGGGTATCATTGTTTTATGAATTTCAAAACAAAGAAAACCAGAGCGAGGGACAAGAAAGATTAGATCAGCAAAATCTTGGCATCTCATTTGCACTAGCAGATTTTGAAAAGATATCTGTTTCGGGTGAGATGAGATTTATAAATAATGATTTTCGCGGAAGCGCATTTAGTCCGGTAGCCTATCAAATTTTAGAAGGACTACAGCCAGGATCAAATTTTACGTGGAATGTAATCGCACAAAAAAGAATTACGAAGTTTTTAGATCTTAATGTCTCTTACTTTGGAAGAAAGAGTGAAGAAACTAGAACAATTCACACTGGTAACATACAGATAAAAGCGTTCTTCTAATTTTTTACGATATTTAAAGCACTAAAAACAACCTATTTATGAAAAAGAAGCTATTTATTACCGGTATTATCTTAGTGACAGGGCTTATGCTCGCGAGCTGCGGTCAAAAAGCTACTACTGAGGAAAAAGCAAAAGAAGAAACTACTATGTCATTTGATACTACAGGATACACATCTGGAACAATTGTACAATCTAAGGCAGAAGGTGATTGTGAGTGGACGATAAAGCTTAAAGACGGTCGCTTTTTAGACCCTATGGCTATAGATAAAGATTTTATGAAAGACGGTGCTACCGTATGGATCAAGTTTTTACCACAAAGACGTATGCAACGTTGTGACAAGGCGAGTCCTGTAGCGATAAGTGAAATAAAGTTAAGAGAGTAATCTTAACATTAAATTTAAAAGCCCCATTGTAAAAACAATGGGGCTTTTTTAATAATTAAAAATTACTAGCTTATTTTACTACTAATTTTTGAGTTCTAACAGATGTTCCGTCAATTGTTCCTACTTGAACAATGTAAACACCTTTAGATACATAATTCATATCAAGGTTATACGTGTAACGGTCACCCTGCTTAGTCATATTATAATAAAGAATTTCTTGACCTAGCATATTGTAAACTCTTAGGCCAGCTAGCTCTTCATAGCTTGTAATAAAGTTGATGTCAAAATTATTCTTTGATGATTCAACAATAGTAAAATCTGCCTGTGCAAATTCTTCGTCTTGAAGTCCTAACAGCATCCCGCTTATATTAACCGTGAAATCATTTGTTCTTCCAAATGCTAAGTCACCACAAGGGTCTGTCACATCTCCTGCTGTACTTTCATCTTCGCCACGCAAACGCATTTTATGCATTCCCGTTGTTAATGCTGGAAAATCGTTAAAATCAACAGTAAATTCAAAATCTGAATTTGCTGTTGCTACTTGCTCACTTGAGATAAGCTCATCATCTTCAAAAGCATTATTATCATTAAAATCTATCCAAAGTGCATAAATAGAATCGGCAAACCCCATTTGTAAGGTACCTACAAATGGATTTTCTTCTAATATGATATTAAATACAATATCAGAATTATCACTGTAACCTACAGAAGTTGCACTACAATCTACAGCAATATCTTGATCTGCCCACTGAAATTGTGTTACACCATCATTGAAACCATCACAATCAGATTCTGGTTGACATATAAAGTTACTTACTTCAAATGTAAAGTCATCATTAGTCTCATCTGCATCAGCAGCCATCTCAGTACCAGCAACTATTGTATAATCTCCAAGTTCTGAAAGGTCTATTGTAGCAGTAAAAGCATATGTTGTTGTTTCACCACTCGCTATAGATCCAGAAAAAGTCTCTTGTACTGCAGCTCCACCATCTAAGGTATAAAACACTGGTATTGAAGTTTGTGTTTCTCCTCCAAAGTTTTGTATAGTTACCGTTACAACTTCTGCATCCGACAATCCTGAACCTGACTCTGGCGTTGTAATAGCTATAACACCAGTATCTACCGGATTAAGATGAGTCACCTCTTTAGTAGTAGAATCATTTGAGTTATCTTCATCTGCTGCAAATGATGTAGAAGCTACGATAGAATACGTTTGACCTACTGCAGATAAATCTGCTTGGGTTGCAAAAGTAAATGTAGCCGAAGTAGCAGATGCAATTGTTCCGGTAAATGCCTCTGTCACTAAAGCTCCTCCATCTATTTGATAAGTTACATCAAACCCTGATTCATCATTTTCGCCAAAGTTAAAAATAGTTACAGTAACGTCTTCAGTTGCTGTTAGTGTACCCGTTACCGGTGTATCAATACTAGTTACTCCTAGATCATTTGGAAAGTTAGGTGCAATTTGAAAAACACCCAATACATTAGCACGTCCGTTCGCTCCTACATATTCATTTAAGAACCAAAATTCTTTACCGTTTACTGGATCTACATCCATCTTTCCGTAATCTCCATAACGTTCAGACCCAGGTATATTTCCTGATCCTTTTGCTATTAGTGTTTCTTCAACACTCATTGTACCTGGAGCATCTGCAGCATATCTTCCTGTATAATATGAACTTAATACTAAGTCCACACTTCCATCTGTAGGTGTGTCTGGTCCTGCCATAGCTGTATACCCTAAACCTATATTTCCTTGAGAGTCCATAGCCATACTACCGTGCCAAGCGTGTTTTCCGTCTGGAGCCGTATAAGTTCCTTCTTGGAATAAAGACCAAGCACCACCATCACTATCTTGTCTAAGCTCAATCCATCTTATACCAGCTAGCTCTGCAGCACTACCATCTGTATCTACTACAAAGTTAAATACCGCTGAATTGTGGTCTCCAAATTTTCTAAATTGTGCTTGATTCATAATTGTAGCTTGTAAAGCATCAATATCTTGACCTCCAGGCTGTGTTAGGTTTGCAAATGACCCATTATCAAATACAGATATAAAAGGAGCGGTTGATATTTCTAATGGAGCCGAAACTGTAGAATTTGCTGGCGTATCCCAGTCCATTGTCGCCTCCCATAGTTTTACGTGATCTGTTGTAACACCGCCCCAAGCGTCATCTTGAAGATATACAATAGGGCATCCTCCTGTTGTAGGGTGATTATCATCTGTAATATTAAGTGCTTGCGGACTATGGAAACCACTAGTTACAATGCCTGGCAGTTCAAAACCAGCCATCTGTGCAGCGGGATCTGGAGTTCCATCTCCTAAGAAGGCTCTCTCAAGAACCCATAGCTTAGTTGAGCCTCCAGTATTTTCAGTCACATAATACCCATCTCTCCAAACTGATAATTTATTATAATCTGAAATGTTTGGGAAGTTATAAACGGTCCATTCAGAGGTAACTGGATCTGGTCCATTTGAGATTGCTACTTGTACACCTCCTCCTAAAAATGAAACAACCCAGCGATCTGCAAGGTTATCATATGACACAGTAAGATCACAACATCCAGAAGCAGGAAATATATTGCCTGTTCCTAATTGTGCTGTTAATGGTGTCCCATCTTTGTCAAAAATCCTAAATCCTGTATTAAATACAGCAAAATAATGATTTGGACCTACTGCTCCAGACGGGTCTGTAGGTTGTGAGTTAGAAAGTGCCGTTTCTAGCACGAGACTTGGTGTTCTACCTTGTATCGTGTTTGTACTTCTATGCTGGCTTTGAGCAAGAACATCGTCTCCTGTAGATCCTTTGCCTGGCACTATTTCATATTTAGACGCACGTCCATCTTGGACAGGCCCTGGCTTATCAACAGAAGGAATAAGTTCTGAGCGTGACGCTATAGAAGGCATTTGGGTTACAGTAGCAGCAGTGGTAACGCTAAAGGGGCCAACTGGCTCCACTTGCTGAGCAGAAACTCCAAAGCCAAAGGCTAAGAGTGCAATGCACAACAGAAGGTTAATTTTTTTCATTGTGTAGTTTTTGGTTATATAAATAATTTGTTAAATAATTCCTAAAAATAACAAAAACACACCTTAAAGCATAAAAAAACGCCCATTAAATGGGCGTTTTAACAATGTATGCATAATAAACACTATGCTATCCAGTGCTTAAAATTTACTTCCTTATCAATTATTGCTGCGAGGTCTGTGATAAGAACACGCTTTTGTTCCATCGTATCTCTGTGGCGTATGGTCACCATTTTATCTTCTAGCGTGTCGTGATCAACAGTGATACAGAAAGGAGTTCCGTTTGCGTCTTGTCTTCTGTAACGCTTACCTACAGCATCTTTTTCATCATAAAATACATTAAAGTCATACTTAAGATCATCTATAATTTGCTTTGCTACCTCTGGTAAGCCATCTTTCTTTACAAGCGGAAATACAGCTGCTTTTATAGGCGCAAGTACAGCAGGTAATTTAAGTACTGTTCTTGTTGTGTTGTTTTCTAACTCTTCTTCAACCAGCGAATTAGAAAATACAGCTAGAAACATACGATCAAGACCTATTGAGGTTTCTAAAACATAAGGAGTATAACTCGCATTATCTTCGTGATCAAAATATTGTAGCTTTTTACCAGAGTGCTCTTCGTGTGCCTTAAGGTCAAAATCTGTGCGAGAGTGTATACCCTCTAGCTCTTTAAACCCAAAAGGGAATTTAAACTCAATATCTGCCGCAGCATCTGCATAGTGAGCCAGCTTCTCGTGATCGTGAAAACGGTAATTATCCTCTCCCATACCTAGAGATAAGTGCCACTTCATTCTGGCTTCTTTCCAGTGTTTATACCACTCCCCTTGTGTTCCAGGTTTTATAAAAAATTGCATCTCCATTTGCTCAAACTCTCGCATTCTAAAGATAAACTGTCTTGCAACAATCTCATTTCTAAAAGCCTTACCCGTTTGTGCAATTCCAAAAGGAATCTTCATACGTCCCGTTTTCTGAACGTTTAAGAAGTTTACAAAAATACCTTGAGCAGTTTCTGGTCGCAAGTAAAGATCCATAGCGCTCTCTGCACTAGCACCTAGCTTAGTTCCAAACATAAGGTTAAACTGTTTTACATCTGTCCAGTTTTTACTACCGCTTAGTGGGCAACCTATTTCTAACTCTTCTATGAGCAGTTTTACGTCTGCCAGGTCTTCTTTTTCTAGTGACTTACCTAGGCGAGATAAAATCGTATCTATCTTTTCTTGATACCCAAGTACACGTGGGTTTGTGCTTACAAACTCTTCTTTATTAAACGCATCCCCAAAACGCTTTTGAGCCTTTTTTACTTCCTTTTCGATTTTTGTTTCAATCTTAAGGCAGTAGTCTTCTACCAGCACATCTGCTCTGTAACGTTTTTTTGAATCCTTATTATCTATTAACGGATCACTAAAAGCGTCTACGTGACCAGAGGCTTTCCAGGTAGTAGGATGCATAAAGATTGCCGCGTCAAGACCCACTATATTATCGTGCATTTGCACCATAGATTTCCACCAGTAATCACGTATATTTTTCTTTAACTCTACACCGTTTTGACCGTAATCATAAACAGCACTTAATCCGTCATATATTTCGCTACTTTGAAAAACGTAGCCATATTCCTTTGCGTGGGAGATTACTTTTTTAAATTGATCGTCTTGTTGAGCCATAGTATGTAGATGGTTATGATACTGATGATTTATGTGGAGCTGTTTCCGCTTTCGCGAAAGCGTAATAAAAACCCTTTAAATCTCAATAATTGAGAGTAATATTTACTTATTTAACTAGGCGTAAAAATAGCAATCCATCTGTAGTTATGGAAATTGCAAGCAACCTATTTTAAGGTAAGGGTTGTAGAGAGCAACATTGCTTGATCGTGGAAAATGCGCACAGTATATGCACCTCTATCTATTTGCTGTACGGGAAGCACTAGCTCGCATATGGTATAGGCCTTATTTGAGTAAGGGATTTTAGTTTTTGTATTGTACACAATCTCTTCTCCACTAGGCCACTTTTCTGATCGCTCTACACCTAGCATTTTACCTTGCTCGTTAAGAACTTGCACATAAAAGATTTTATCACCTGCTACTGCCAGTTGATTATCATTTACCGTAAAACATACCTGTATCATCTCTACACGACTGGCGCGAGAGGTGATTACAAATTTACCACTGTTGCGTTGTATAACGCCGCGTGCAGCGAGGTTACTCACGGTGAGCTTTGCTCCTTGTGTGAGCCTGTCTGCAAGCTCTCTATTAGATTTTTGAATACTGTCTTGAGACTTTTTTGCATCATCTAGTGCTTTTTGTGTCTCTTGCTGGAGTGTTGCCAGCCTTTTGGTTTCTAGGGTAAGGCTGTCATTTTCGGTAATAAAGTACTCGCGCTCCCTACGTAGTTTTTGTATCTCGAGCTGAAATTGTCGCATCTTTGACCTAGTAACATCTTCTCCTTGAAGTGTCTTTTTGAGCTCTATAAGTCTTACTTGTGCTTGTTTGAGGTTTGCTTTTAACGCATCACGTTCTTCTAGCAGTGTGCTATATTTTGATATTTCTTGCTCAAGTTGCGTAGCTATTTGTGCTTTCTCTGTGAGTAATTGTGCTTCTCTCTTTTGAACCTCACTTTGAAAATCATACGTATAATACCCTAACCCAGCGACAACTAGACATAGTAGTATAACAAGAATTAGTAAAGTATTATTGGTACTTTTAGTACGCATAGATGGTCTATTATTCGCTCAAAGGCGTTAAATTAGAAAAAAAAAGTAAAACCTTGCTACAATCTTTACGATCTCTGTTTTTTCCTGAAAGTTGTAAATCTTGCGACAATGAGCTTCTTGAAGCAGAAAATATGATTTGCACACAATGTAGACATACACTCCCTCTTACAGATTTCCATAGGTACAACGACCCTGCAATAAAAAAAGTATTTTACGGACGTCTCAATCTAGAAGAAGCGACAGCCTTATTTTATTTTGAGAAAAAAGGTCCCGTACAAGAACTCTTACATAATTTAAAGTATAGAGGTCACAAAAACATAAGCAATTTTTTAGGCAACTGGCTAGGTGCAGACCTTGCTATTCTTGACAACTATAAAGAAATAGATTGTATAGTACCCGTACCTATACACCCTAAAAAGAAGAAAACGAGAGGGTACAATCAAGTAGCCGGTTTTGGTAAAGCACTTGCAACGTCACTTACTGCTACATATAGAGATGATGTGCTTATAAAGTCTAAAAACACGAAGACTCAAGTTTTTAAGGGCCGTTTTACTCGCAGTGACGAGATACTTGATGCTTTTACCGTGGCGATAGACAACTCTCTAGAAGGAAAACATATTTTACTATGTGATGACATACTCACTACGGGAGCCACGCTGGAGGCCTGCGCATTGCAGCTGCTTGAAATCCCTAATATTAAGTTAAGTATTGCGGTTATGGCAATAGCGCAATAGGTATTTCGTTTTGGGTAAATTAATTGTTTCTTTGCAAATAGATGAGAGATAACCCTTGGTATTTTATGAACTTAAAAAGAGCAACCGTTTTTGCTCTTGTAATTGTGGGTATGGCACTCACTCTGGTAAATTGTGCAAAACGCGGCTCACCAGATGGAGGACCTATGGATAGCCTACCTCCTGTGTTTGTAAAAGCGACGCCTCCTAACTTTACAACCAACTTTGATGGAGATGAGATACGCATCTACTTTGATGAATATGTAAAACTCAAAGACTTGCGCAAGCAGCTTATCATCTCGCCTCCTATTGTAAACAGAGTCATCTCACCGCAGGGATCTGCTTCAAAATATATCAAAATTGACATTCAAGATACGCTAGCCCCTAACACAACTTATGTATTTAACTTTGGACTAAGTATTGTAGATAATAATGAAGGAAACCCTTTCCCATCATTTAAATATGTGATGTCTACTGGAGACTATATAGATAGCCTTAAAGTATCTGGAAAAATTATAGATGCAGTGGCAGAAAAGCCAGACAATTTTGTAACTGTAATGCTTTACGAAGCAGATAGTACTTATACAGAATCAACGGTTTATAACAAACCTCCTCTATATGTTACTAATACGCTAGATAGTTTAGACACTTTTACACTAGACTACCTCAAGCCTGGAAAGTATGCGCTTATAGGTCTCAAAGATGAGGATGCAAACTATACCTTCCAGCCTAAAAAGGATAAAATTGCCTTTGTAGAAGAGTTTATTAATGTTCCTACAGACTCTTCTTATACTTTAAAGTTATTTACAGAGGCCCCTGCTTATAAAGTCTCAAGACCTAAGCACGCAGCAGAAGGTAGAATAGCCTTTGGAACCACGGGATATAGAGATAGTATTGCTATTAATCTTCTAACAGATGCAGGAGACAAGCACACCTCAAAAATTACTAAAAAAGGTGAAGACACCCTTTACTACTGGTACAAGCCTAAGCTGGCAATAGACTCTCTTATATTTAACGCTACTGCTCCTGGATACTCAGACACCTTACAAGCACGTATAAGAAAACCAAGGTTAGACTCGCTCTCATTTTCATCTAAGTACCGAAATGTAGTTTTATTTAATAAAGCTTATCGTATACAGAGTAATATCCCTATAGATAGCATAAACAAAGAGCTTATTACCGTTATAAAAGACTCTACAGAAATAGAGTTTGACTACGCCCTTGTAGAGAATAGTACAGCTATTGATTTTGACTTCAAAAAGGAAGAAAAAACGAGATATAGTATTACGGTCTTACCAAATGCGATTATAGATTACTTTGGACAAAAGAATGACACCTTGCGCTACAAAGCCCAAACTAAGGAAATAGGTGATTACGGTGATATAGAGCTCACACTAGTAAATGCACAAGCATTCCCATTTATTATACAGTTGCTAGATAGTCAAGAAAACGTGGTAGAAGAGCGCTTTAGTTCAAAAGAAACGGTATTTGAGTTTAAGCTTCTCAAACCTGGTAAGTATAAAGTGCGCCTTGTAGAAGATGCAAATAACAATAAAGTCTTTGACTCTGGTAACTTCTTACTAAAGAGACAGCCAGAAATTATAATTAACTACCCTGGTGAGATAGAGGTGAGGCCTAGCTGGTTTGCAAAGGAGCGATTTGAGCTACTTCCTAAAAAACAGCCACAAGAAATTCCTACCCCAGAGTAAATACATCTTTGTCTTGAAGAAACGGCAACTTTGCTCTTGTCTCTTTAATGTGATTTTTTGAAAGCGTAGCAAGCACTACCTTCTCTTCAACTCTTGCAATAGCCATAGTTTTGCCCAGCACATCATATGCAGCGGTGTGACCTACATAATTGAGATTATTTGCATCTGTACCTACTCGATTTACACCTATGGCATAGGCCATATTTTCTATAGCGCGCGCTTGTAATAAAGTATCCCACGCTCCTACTCTAGCCTCTGGCCAGTTTGCCACATATAAGACCACATCATAGCCTGAGGTATTTCTTGCAAACACAGGAAATCTCAAATCGTAACAAACTTGCAATAGTATTTTCCACCCTAGGTAGGTCACAGTGATGGGGGCATCACCAGCTTGATATTTTTCACCCTCGCCTGCCATATTAAAAGTGTGCCTTTTATTGTAATAATCTACCGTACCCTCTGGAGTTACAAATACAAAACGATTATAGTATAAATCGTTTTCCTCTATAATGAGACTACCACAAATAGCCGTTTTATATTTTTTTGCCTGTGCTTTCATCCACTGTACTGTGATGCCATCCATAGTCTCTGCTAGAGGTCCTGGATTCATAGAGAAACCGGTTGTAAACATTTCTGGCAAGATGGCGAGATCACAGTTTTCTGTTAATTGTGTAAAGTGCTTTTCAAAGGCTAAGCGATTTTGAGCGGGTTGCTCCCAGATTAAATCGCTCTGTATCATTGCCACATTAAGTTGATCTCTTTCCATAGCATAAAGATAAAACGTATGCCTATATAAAACCACCGTACTATTATAAAAGCTAGCAACTCATTATTATCTTTACGTACCATCGCACTGTCTATGCAAAACACAATCGCAACACGTATATATGATTTTTTAAAGCAGTTCCCGCCTTTTCAGTTTATGGCGAGTGATGATCTCTTTAAAATATCTACACTGGCAACTGTGCTCTATCTAGATAAAGATCAGATTCTTTTTTCTCGAGACGAGCTTTATAGTGATCGCTTTTATATCGTTCAGCAAGGCGCCATAAAACTCACCAGACCTTCTGGTAATAAGACAAAGGTGGTAGACATTTGTGATGAGGGAGATTTATTTGGCCTTAAAGTAACAAGTGAGAACACCTACCGTACGACAGCAACGGCAAATGAGGAAACTATTATCTATACGATACCGGTAGAAGCGTTTTCCGCTTTCGCGAAAGCGAACAAAGCCATCTCAAATTACCTCATCGCCAGCTTTGCTTCAAACATAAAGGACCCCTACACCTTACAACAAAACGGATCCTTACTTAACACCTATGAGCCCGATCGCAATCAAGACTTGCTAGGCTTGCAACAAGCAAACTACAGTAAGAATGTAATAAGCTGTGACCCAAGTGCTACTGTGCAAGAGGCAGCACAACTTATGCAATCTAGCAGGATAGGTAGTCTGGTTGTAACTAGCAACGAGCTACCTGTTGGGATTTTGACTAATAGGGAACTGCGCAACGCCATTGCAAGTGGTACAGACACTACAAGCACACTTACAAAGAATATAATGATTCATCCCGTGGTGTGCGCTCCTGGAGATATAACGGTAGGGCAGGCGCAGCTTATGCTTATAAAGTACGGAGTAAATCATCTCGTAATTACAAAAGATGGAACAGATAGAAGCGCTATAATAGGGATACTAAGCAAGCACGATATTGTAGTTTCATTTGGTAATAGTCCCGCAGAGCTTATTAAAGAAATCAAAAGAGTAGAAAAGACTAAACTCCTACGTATGTCTTGGGAGAAAGCAACAGTAATACTTACCAACTACCTTAACCAAGGCTTACCACTATCGCACATACTCAATATCTTCTCTGAGCTTAAAGGTGCTCTCATATATCGCACGATGGAACTCTCACTAGCCAAAATGAGCGAACCACCTCCAGTGCCTTTTACTTGGCTAGCTTTAGGGAGTCAAGGCAGGGAAGAACAGCTGTTATATACAGATCAAGATAATGCCCTTGTTTATCAAAATGTCCCCGCAGAAAAGGAGGAAGCCACAAAAGCCTATTTCTTAAGACTGGCAAACCGTATGAACAAACGCCTGCATAAAATAGGCTATGATTATTGCCCTGCAGATATGATGGGGAGCAACCCTTTGTATTGTTTACCCATAAGTGAGTGGAAAGAAAAATTTAAAGGCTGGATATATGACCCCTCACCAGAGAGTATGCTACTCTCGGGTATCTTTTTTGATTACAGGCGTACCTTTGGAAGCCAGCAACTCGTTAACGAACTCACTACTCATATTTACAGTTTACTAGGCGACAGCTCCATTTTTTATCGATTTATGGCAAAAGATGCGCTTAAAAATCCGCCGCCGGTGAGTTTTTTCAGAAACTTTCTGGTAGAAAGTGATGGAGCTCATAAAGATGAATTTGATATAAAAAACAGAGCAATGGCACCTCTTATAGGTGCGGCAAGAGTACTTTCTCTATATCACGGTCTAAAAAATGTAAATAGAACTTCTACTAGATACGAGCAACTCGCAATGCTAGAACCAGAAAACCGCGAGTTATATGAAAGTTGTGCTTATGCATTTAAAGCACTACTTAAATTTAGAGTACAACAAGGTTTAAAAAACGGAGATAGCGGCCGCTTTATACAACTAGAGTCATTATCAAAATCTGATAGACTTAAACTCAAGAGATGTTTTAAACCTTTACGGGATGTGCAAGAAGTACTACGTGTGCGATTTCAAACTCAAAACTTAAGCTAGATGTCCTTATTCTCAAAAAATAATGACTCACAACCAGAGTTTTGGATAAAGTATCTTGACGCTTTCGCGAAAGAAAAAAAGGAAAAACGCTTCTTTAAAAAAACCGTAGGTAGCAGAGAATTACAGAATACGCGGTTTGTCGTTTTTGACACAGAGACCACGGGTTTAGATTATAAAAAAGATCGCATTCTTTCCCTAGGTGGTGTTGCTGTGGTAGGTAATCAAGTTATTGCGGCAGACACGCTCGAGCTGTTTTTAAAACAAGACTTTTACAATCCAGACAGCGCACAAATACACGGCATTTTAAAACAAGGCAATTACCTCAAGGTAAATGAAGAAGAAGCCATTGCCCAGTGTCTAGATTTTATAGGCACAGATATTCTGGTAGGGCATCACGTAGGCTTTGACGTAGCAGTGGTAAATCAATCACTTAAAAGAGCTGGGCTAGGCAGGCTAAAAAACAGACAACTCGATACAGAGATTTTATACAAGAGACTAGTACACCCAGTAAACAGACCTCTACAAGACAAACGCTACACCCTAGATGAGCTTGCCGAAGCGCTTAAAATACCACTACACGACAGGCATACCGCAGCAGGAGACTCTTTAATCACGGCGCTTGCTTTTATAAAAATTGTTCATAAACTCAACAGCGATGGCGAGATGAAATTAAAACACCTTTTTAGATGATTAATCAAGACACACTTATTGTATTTGACATAGACGGTACACTTACAGACAGCATACCAACCTATTTACCCGTAATAACCAAAGTACTTGCAGATATAGGTCTTAAAGATATAGATACAGACTATGATAACTACCTGCATCATACAGACCGCTATGCACTAGAGTATAATTATGAGCGCAATTTTGGCAAGAAAGCACCACAAGATTTACGGTACACACTAGACACTCTCTTGGGAGAAGAGCTCATAAAACATCCTTCTGTTCCAGAGATAAAAGGTGCTACAACATTGCTTGAGATTCTCATAAACGAAAAAATTCCTTTTGCATATGGTACGGGAGCTTTCCCAAAAGCAACAGTGGTAAAGATGGAAGGCTCTGGTGTGCCATTTATACCAGAAGTACTCGCTACCTCGCTAGAAAATGTATCACGAGTAGGTTTTGTAAAAGAAGCCATAGAGAAGTCTAAGGCACATTATGGTCACTCTAGTTTTGAGCGCATCATTGCTGTGGGCGATGGTCTCTGGGATCTCAAAGCTGCACAAGATCTTGAGATAGACTTTTTAGGCATAGGCATAAAAAACAAAGACGCAATGTTTAAAAATGGATGCACGCATTGGGTAAAAGACTATGCAAATTTTGACCTCTCGCAATTTGGATAGATTAAAAATGTGTGGGTAAAGGTTTATAATTACGCTTTCGCGAAAGCGTAAACTTACTACTTACTTTCTAAAATAGCCATTAGCTTTTCTGCTCCTTGCATTTTTGCGTGATCGTAAGCGGTGTTTCCTTTCTCGTCTACGTGGCCTGTGTCTGCACCATTATCTATAAGTAGCTGTGCAATTTCTGACTGTGCAAAAGTTGCTGCATATATCAAAGCCGTTGCACTATTTAAATTTTTAGCATTTACATCTGCACCGTGGTCTATAAGAAGCTTTGCAATGGCCGCATAACCCTTAAAACAAACACCCATAAGAGCCGTGTTACCAGAAGCATCTTTTGCATTAAGATCTGGTTTGTGCTTAAGCATAGCCTCTGCCATATCTTGATTACCATAATAAGTCGCAAGTAAGAGTGGTGTTGAACCACGTTGATCTTTTATATTAATAAGCTCTGGGTGTGCCGTTATAATCGCTTTTACCATCTCTACATCTCCGTTGCGTATGGCATCAAAAAGTTTGTCATTCATAATATGCTGTGCTATCTAACTTAATGTATAAATATAATCACAAAACAAATATCGCGCTCACTAGCAGTCATAATATTTACCTATAATATGATTTGGGTATTCTTTACACAAGAATTTGTTCTTCTGGAAGACTCGCTAAAATCTTGTTAATTACAATTCTCTTAAGACCCTAAGCTCAAGTTCTAAACTATATTTAAAAACACTAACCAAAACTATATTACAATGAGCAACTCTGCATTATCAAACTGGCTAGAAAAAGATACAATGGCATCTACCGCTTCGAGAGGAGTTATCTCTGGTGTACTAGGTGGACTTGCAGGTACTATTGTAAAATCTGCAATCGAACGTTTTTTACCAGTAAGACAGCCTAACACAGAAAGCGCGCAACTTAAACTAGTAGATAATATTTCTGAAAAACTCACGGGTGAAACCGTAAGTGCTTCAAACCGAGATCTAGCAGAACAACTGGTAAACATCCCAATAGGAGTGACACTAGGCGCGAGTCTAGGCTATGCAAAACGCGACAGACCAGAGACTAATGTGGTGGAGGGCGCCCTCTTTGGTACGACAGCATATCTTGCTACACACGAGACATCATTACCACTTATGGGTCTAGAAGAAGCTCCAAAAGACATCCCAGTAAAGTTACAAGCAAATGAGTTTCTGGCTCACGTAGCCTTTGGTATAACTGCAGAGCTAGTGAGAGGCTGGGTCGCTAGAAGACTAGATGATTAATCTAACTTTTTATCCTTTACCTTTTCAATCATTCTAAAGATATAAGGCTTTATAAGTTCTGGTCTCGCCCAGGCAATCTCGTGACCAGTATCTGGTATAGTGATAACTTCACTATTTAAGAATACTCTTTTAGTATAATTTATATTCTCGTAAGGAACTAAATCATCTTTATCACCGTGTATATGTATTACTGGTATTGTAAGCTTGGACCAATCTCCTGCAATACGTAGTAACTCAGCTGCGTGAACGGTTTTTTCATCTCCAGCAACGCGATAGCCTGTAGGTACTAACCATCGTGTAAGCCAAAATTGTGTAAAATCTGATTGCCAGATACGTTGTTCATTATCAGGATCTATAGCGGGTGAAATCATAATTACTCCTTTTATCGCTGGATTAGTTATAGCAAGCCTTGCTGCAAGCGGACCTCCATATGAAGAACCAATTGCAATCACATTATCTATATTGTGGTATTGCAATAAATTATTAATAATTGTTGCTTGTTGTTCTATAGAAGTAATGGCATCACCAAAATTTGAGTACCCGTAGCCTGGCCTATCTATAGCGTGTAGGTTTGCATTATTATAAAGTGTACTATCATTAAGATATCTACTCCAGGCAGAAAGGGAACTGGGCGACCCGTGCAAGAAGACAAGATTTATATCATTATCACCTACCTCAACAGTCTGAAAACGGATTTTTAAATTAAGACTATCGATCTTAAAGTAGGAAATCTTAGTAGGAATTTGTTCTGAAGAAAATGTTTTTAATATTTCCTTATCACTGGCTCTCCATTGCAGTGTTGTACAACTTGTAAAAGACAGGATAACCCATATAACAAATAGGTATTTTATAACTATATGTTGCATAAAATAGTTGCTGCTTTTTTAAGGGTTTCATCATCTTTTGCAAAGCAAAATCGAAGCATTTTAAAATCTTCTTGATGAAGATTAAATACTGAGGTTGGTATTGATGCTACTTTATGGTCTTTTGTGAGCCTCTTTGCAAAGTCTACATCTTCCTTCTGCGTTATCTCGCTATAATCTAGCATTTGAAAATAAGTTCCAGCAGCGGGTGTTACTTTAAAACGTGAGTCTTTAATTAGGTCTAAAAATAAATCCCTCTTTTGCTGAAAGAAATCATTGAGTCTTAAATAATGTTCTGGTTCTTTAAGATATGTCGCAAAGGCTTTTTGTGATGGGTGATGTACAGAAAAAACATTAAACTGGTGTACTTTCTGAAACTCCTCCATTAATGCCTTAGGCGCTACTGTATAGCCCATTTTCCACCCTGTGTTGTGAAAGGTTTTTCCAAAAGATGCAGTAATAAAACTACGTGCTCGTAGCTCTGGATATCTAGCTACACTCTCGTGTTTTTTACCATCAAAAACAATATGCTCATACACTTCATCACTAAGCAAGATAATATCTGTGCCTTTTAATATTCTAGATAGCTCCATCATATCCTCCTTATCAAGTATAGTACCTGTAGGGTTATGCGGTGTATTTATAAAAAGCATCTTAGTCTTAGGCGTTATAGCACGCTCTACCGCACTCCAGTTTACTTTATACAATGGTGCCTTGAGTTGTATAGGGACTATAGCTCCTCCATTTACCGTTACTGCTGGCTCATAACAATCATATGCTGGTTTAAGAACAATTACCTCATCTCTTGGTCTTATAAAAGCAGATACAATGGTATAAATAGCTTGTGTGGCCCCAGCGGTCACAGTCACCTCACTTTCTGGGTGATAATCACTATCGTATAATGTATTTATCTTATTTGCTATTTGCTCGCGTAGGCCATATACTCCAGGCATAGGTGCATACTGGTTATACCCATCACTCATAGCCTTAGTTACCAGTTGTTGTAACTTGGGATCACTATCAAAACCAGGAAAACCTTGAGCAAGATTAATAGCTCCTTCTTGATGAGCAAGCTTACTCATCACTGTAAAAATGGTGGTACCTACATCTGGTAGTTTTGAAATAAAGTGCATCGCAGTCTCTTTTTCTTTATGATGACTAAAGATAAGACAACTATACTACAGATAAGACAACAGAAACCTTACTCTTATTTACCCATTTCTGCAGCAGTAGTTTCTAGCTCTGCATACCAGTCTTCGCCAAATTTACGTATAAGCGCATCCTTAGTAAACTTGTAAACGGGTACTTTAAGTTCTTGCCCCAGTGTACAGGCGTCATCACAAATAGGCCAGCGGTGATAATTTACTGCCGAAAATGAGCTATACTTTTGTACCCTCACAGGGTATAAATGACAAGAAATAGGTTTTTTCCAGTCTACTTTACCAGCGTTATATGCATCTTCTATACCGCAACTTGCCCAGCCTTTATCATTAAAAGTCACATAGGCACACTCTGCACCATTTACAAGTGGGGTCTCAAGCTCACCATCACGCACGATTGATGTACCCTGTGCCTCAATAGCAGCGATACCTTCTGGGCGTAAAAAAGGTTTTACCTCCTCATAAATGTCTGCCATAATCTTCACCTCATCTTCCTCCAGTGGTGCGCCAGCCTCTCCAGCTATACAGCACTCACCCTTGCAGGCATTAAGATTACAGACAAAATCTTTTTCGATGATGTCTTCAGAAACGATGGTTTTTTTGAGTTGAAACATAGATGGCAAAGATACTGCCTTGTGCTTAAAACTATAAGATATTTTTCACCCCACTTTTGGTATTTGACATCTGGTTTAATTTGCACTTAGTTTTAGAAACCACACTTTTTACACATTGTCCTATTGTGTATCTTTCTAGAGTTATAAGTACGCTTTCGCGAAAGCGTAAACCTAATGTCAACATATAATCTAAGCCTATGAAAACGCTCTTGTACATATTATGTCTAGTCCCACTTTTTGCACTATCCCAAAGCAACTATGATGCAGTTATAGATGAACGTCTTAGAGCAACCTTATTACAGCACAAAGATTTTGTAAGCATTCCTAATCTCCCAGAAAGTCCAGAGCTTATGCTCGAAAACATTGCTTGGGTAGAAAAGAAATATGAGGCACTAGGCTTTACAACTACGCGTCTTAAAAGCGAGACACTACCTATACTACTTACCGAAAAAGTATACGACCCTGCGCTTAAAACCATCTTGTTTTATGTGCATATAGACGGGCAACCGGTAAACCCAGCAGTCTGGGATCAAGAAGATCCTTTTATCCCTGTGCTAAAAAAACAAAACCCATCTGGAACTTGGACGGCAATGGGCTGGGAAGCATTAAACCAAAAAATAAATGATGAATGGCGCATATACGGAAGAGCCGCAGCAGATGATAAAGCACCTATCCTTATGTTCATAACCGCATTAGAAATATTACAGGAGCAAGGCAAAACACCAAATTTTAATATCAAAGTAATTTTTGATCCTCAAGAAGAGTATGGTTCTACTGCTCTACTAGGCACTCTTGACACTTATAAAAATCGCTATGCTGCAGACTATTTTATAGTGATGGATGGCCCTGCGCATAGTTCTAACAGGCCTACACTCACCTTTGGGTGTCGTGGTATTGCCACTTGTGAGATTACAACCTATGGTGCAACATTACCACAACACAGTGGTCATTATGGCAATTATGTGCCTAATCCCGCTTTTAGGCTATCTCATTTACTCTCAAGTATGAAAGACGATGATGGCAAGGTACTTATAGAGGGTTATTATGACGGTGTTACTATAAGCCCAGAACAAGCTCTTGTGATGCAGTCTGTACCATTTACCGCGGCTAGCTTTAATAAAAAACTAGGCTTACACAGCGCCGAAAGTGTGGGTAAAAATTATCAAGAAGCCCTTCAATATCCCACGCTCAATGTGAGACAGCTCAACACCTCTTGGTCAGGCAAAGGGCTCAAAACTGTAGTACCTAGCACGGCAACGGCACACCTTGATGTACGCCTTGTACCAGAAATAAATGGAGATAACCAGCTAGATAAAATTGTAAAGCACATAAGCAATGAGGGATATTTTGTACTAGACCGACTGCCTACCGCGCAAGAGCGACTTACTCACAAGCGCATAGCAACAGTTAAGACCAAAACTCTAGTAAATGCTTTTAGAACAAGTCCACAGGGAGATTTTGGTGTAAAAATGAGGCAGCGATTAACACAAGTTTTTAATGAAGAGCCCGTAACGATACGTATGATGGGTGGTACGGTGCCTATTGTACCGCTTATTAACACCTTAAATCTTCCTACCGTTATCTTGCCTCTTGTTAATATGGACAACAACCAGCATAATCCTAATGAGAATATACGCATATGTAATATGAGACAAGGTATTAAAGTGTGTCTTGGCCTTTTTGAAACCAATTTCTAGCTTGTAAAAAATTCAATAAAAAAGCCGACTTATGATAAGTCGGCTTTTGTTTTTTGTTTCGCTTTCGCGAAAGCGTAATTATATTACTTCACGTCAAAACGATCTGCATCCATCACTTTTACAAATGCTTTTACAAAGTCATTTACAAAACGATCTTCGCCGTCGCTTGCTCCATAAACCTCTGCAACAGCTCTTAACTCTGTGTTTGATCCAAAAATAAGATCTGCACGTGAGCCTGTAAATTTCGTCTTACCTGTACGTCTATCAGAACCAGAAAACAACGTATCGTCTGATGATAATGCTTTCCAAGTGTATGTAAAATCAAGGAGGTTTACAAAGAAGTCATTTGTAAGTTCTCCAGGTCTATCTGTAAAAACTCCTACTTTTGACCCATCATAGTTTGCACCTAGAACTCTTAATCCACCCACGAGTACTGTCATCTCTGGAATTGAAAGTCCTAACAATTGTGCTCTGTCTACAAGCATAGTCTCGGCAGCTTGTGCTTTCTGAGAGCTTTGTACATAGTTTCTAAAACCATCTGCTTTTGGCTCTAGGTACCCAAAACTATCTATATCTGTATCTTCTTGAGTAGCATCTACTCTACCAGGAGTAAAAGGCACCGTAATCTCTCTTCCAGCTTTCATTGCTGCAAGCTCTATACCTACACTACCTGCAAGTACAATTAAATCTGCTAGAGAAACCTCTCCATCAAACGTATTTTGTATATCCTTAAGAAGGATAAGTACTTTGTTGAGCTGCTCTGGATTATTTACTTCCCAGTGGCTCTGTGGTGCTAGTGCAATACGTGCGCCATTTGCTCCTCCTCTTTTATCTGAATCTCTATATGTAGAGGCACTTGCCCAAGCTGTTGTTACCATTTCTGCTATAGTAAGGTCGCTATCTGCAATAGCGCTCTTAAGGATCTCAACTTGTGCATCACTTAGTGTATAACCATTTGCTTCTGGAAGTGGATCTTGCCATAATAACTTCTCTCCAGGCATTTCTGGACCTAAGTATCTAGATAATGGTCCCATATCACGGTGTGTAAGTTTATACCAAGCACGTGCAAAAGCATCTTCGAAAGCTTTATGATCTTCGTGAAACTTTTTTGAAATTTTAAGGTACTCTGGATCTACTTTAAGTGCAATATCTGCCGTGGTCATCATAAGACGTTGCTTTTTTGAAGCATCTCCTGCTGTAGGAGCCATTCTAGCATTGCTCTCTTCCGTAGGTGTCCACTGGTGTGCTCCTGCAGGACTTTTTGTAAGTTCCCAGTCATAGTTGAGAAGTACGTCAAAATAGTCTGCATCCCACTGTGTTGGATTAGGAGTCCAAGCACCTTCAATACCTGAGGTAATTGTGTCATCTAGCACTCCACTTTTATAACTGTTTTTCCAGCCGGTACTCATTTCTTCTATAGAAGCTCCGTGAGGCTCTGTACCTACATACTTCTCTGGATCTGCCGCACCGTGTGCTTTCCCAAAAGTGTGTCCTCCAGCAACAAGTGCTACTGTTTCCTCATCATTCATCGCCATACGGCCAAAGGTCTCTCTCACATTTGCTGCAGAGCCCATAGGGTCTGGGTTTCCGTTAGGGCCTTCTGGATTTACATAAATCCACCCCATCATTACTGCTGCAAGTGGTGCTTCTAGATCACCATCTTTATAACGGGCATCGTTTGCTCCCCACTCTACTTCACTACCCCAGTAAATATCTTGCTCTGGCTCCCAGACATCTTCACGTCCTCCTGAGAAACCAAATGTTGGGAAGCCCATAGACTCTAGCGCACAGTTACCTGCTAAAATCATAAGGTCTGCCCAAGATATTTTGTTTCCATATTTCTTTTTAATAGGCCATAAAAGTAAACGAGCCTTATCTAGGTTACCATTATCTGGCCAGCTATTAAGCGGAGCAAAACGCTGCGATCCAGAACCTGATCCACCGCGACCATCACCTATACGATATGTACCGGCACTGTGCCAAGCCATACGTATCATAAATCCTCCGTAGTGACCATAATCTGCAGGCCACCAGTCTTGAGAGTCTGTCATTAGATCTATAACATCTTTTTTAAGGGCTGTAAAATCTAAACTTTTAAAAGCAGCTGCATAGTCAAAATCTTCACCCATAGGGTCAGATTTTGTAGCATTCTGGCGTAGTACGTTAAGTCTAAGCTCATTAGGCCACCAGTCTCTATTTGTTGTTCCTCCTCCAGCAAATTGTTTATGGGCTCCTCCTAAAAAAGGACATTTTGCTATAGCAGATGGGTCGTTAAGGTCAAAGGTCTCTGTGTTTTTCATTTTTTTATTTTCTAGGTGAATTATAAAAGTATTTTAAAAGGGGCTCTGTAACTATAGTTTATCATTTAAATAATTTTAATTCAAATAGATTTTATCTATACTCATAGTGGGGCGACCTGCTATTATTACGTTAAGGTGATTAAGATTCACACACAAGTTAACATTTAATCTGCTCATTTTAAATATCTTGTATAAAGATAATTAAGAATTACGCTTTCGCGAAAGCGTAATTAAAACTTTACAATTTATTCACACCAAAAGTGAAAGATGCAGCGTGTAATTTGAGGTATCTTTGCGCCGTCTTAAAAAAAGCACTAATGAAAATAGATTTAAAGGAGATTCTAACCGCTACAATGGTTCTTTTTGCAGTTATCGACATTGTAGGAAGTATCCCTATTGTTTTAAAACTACGTAAGAAAGCAGGTCACATACAGAGTGAGAAAGCGGCGCTAGTTGCTCTTATTGTGATGACCTTATTTGTTTTTGTAGGTGAGAGCATACTAGGTGTTATAGGTATTAATGTATATGAGTTTGCTGTTGCGGGTTCATTTATTCTCTTTTTTATTGCACTAGAGATGATACTAGGTGTAAGCCTTTTTAAAGATGACGATACACTTAGTAAAAAGACGGTTTCTGTTTTTCCGCTAGCTTTCCCGCTTATTGCTGGTCCTGGTACTCTTACTTCTCTTCTAGCACTAAGAGCAGAGTATGACCTTATGAACATTCTTATAGCTGTCGTTCTTAACATCTTGCTTGTTTATCTAGTACTTAAAACGTCAAGACACATTGAACGATTTTTAGGAAAGAACGGTATTGCTATTATACATAAAGTTTTTGGTGTAATTTTGTTAGCCATTGCTGTAAAGTTATTTACTGCAAACATTCAAGAACTTTTCAAATAGACGTATGAAATTTGTTATCCCTATAGGTATTTTACTAGCACTAGGTCTTCTTATTTACAATCTCACCTTGCTTGATTTTTCTAACCCTTTACAGGGAGATAGTAGCATTGCACTTATAGGCATAATAGCCTGTGCTTGTGCAATTTTATTACTCTTAATATTGCGTACCTCTCGTAAGATAGCCGAAAAGCACGGTAAGTAATTACATTAGGTAAATAATGTATGGGTTATATATCTCGTATATAATGCCAACTATTAAAGTTAATATAGCTAAGACTGTAAAAGCTATGTGCAACTTTTGATACCATAAGTTACGATGTAATTTATGTATGAGTTTTTTATCATCTAGCTGCTCAATTTGCTCTAAGATGACTGGTGGCTTTAAATAAAAAGGACTTACAGATATGCCGTGACGTATGAGTAGCCCAGCACTATTATCCATCAACCTAAAGATGATTGCAATTATATATACAAAAACGGCTACTACCATTAACATAGTTTATTCTTCTTTTGAAAGAGCAATGACCTTTTTGATCACATCGTCTTCTTGATTAACCATCATCTCAAAAGCATTGTTACCAAAGAGCTGTCCAGCCATAGTAGCTTTGAGATATCTTCTATACAATTCTTTATAATTACTAGCCTTTAACGTAATTTTTCTAAAACGAGCGAAAGATATAAAATCTTCTATTACAGCATCTGTAATGGTAACTTCATTTTTAAACTGCTCCATAGATAGTGAGTTATAGTAAGGCCTATCTTTTTCTAATTGTTCAAAAATAAAGAGGCGCATATAACCAGACCTCAGTACGTAGTTAAGATGTTCAACTTCATAGTCTGTGTTTTTAGGCACAAATACATCTGGAATAATACCACCACCACCATAAACTATCTTACCCTTTGGGGTTCTAAATTTCAATGAATCTGCTACTTTAATACTATCTGCACTGCGCAACTCTCCGTTTTCATACCTGTTAAGGTAATCTTCATAATAATCTTTATCTCCTAGCTCATACGGTTTTTGTATTGATCTACCAGTAGGTGTATAGTAGCGAGCTATTGTAAGCCTTACCGCACTTCCATCTCCCAAATCCATCTCACGCTGTACAAGGCCTTTTCCAAAGGACCTGCGCCCCACTATAATGCCTTTGTCATTATCTTGAAGTGCTCCCGCAACGATTTCACTCGCGCTTGCCGAATTTTCATTAATAAGTACAAAAACTTCACCCTCTTCAAAGAGACCACCGTTATCTGTATAACTATTAGATATCTTACCCGATTTATTTTTAGTAAATAATATGAGCTTATCTTCTTC
This sequence comes from Dokdonia donghaensis DSW-1, assembly GCF_001653755.1. Lineage (GTDB taxonomy): Bacteria > Bacteroidota > Bacteroidia > Flavobacteriales > Flavobacteriaceae > Dokdonia > Dokdonia donghaensis. Next base: position 526,386 of record NZ_CP015125.1, read on the forward strand.
TAAAAATTCATCTACTACCCCCTCTGCGCTCGAGATATAGCCCCCTGGATTATCTCTTAAATCTAAAGCAATACTAGTTGCGCCTTGATTTTTTAAAACCGTAAGTGCATCTACAAACTCTTTATGAGTAGACTCTGCAAAACGATTAATTTTTACATATCCTAAATCATCAGTAAGCATATAACTACCTATAACGCTAGAGATAGGTACACGATCTCTGTTAAAATTAAAGGTAAGCAAGTCTTCTTCTCCTGGTCTTTTTATCTTAATCTCAATAGGTGTGCGTACTTTTCCTTTAAGAATACGAGATAATGAATCATCTGTAATAGTGTTCTGAGATAAGTCTATTCCATCTGCATATACAATGCGATCACCCCCTTTTACTCCAGCGCTAGCACTTGGACCTCCCTTTATAGCTTGTATTACCGCAATAGAGTCATTATATGGATAAAAACTAACCCCTATACCCACAAAATCGCCTTTCATATTTTCTTCTACAGCTCGGTACTCATCTGGTGGTATATAACTTGAGTGAGGATCTAGATTATCTAAAATACCGTTTACAGTAACATCTACTATACTATCTGTATTTATGGCATCTACATACTCATAGTCTATGTAATCAATAAGTTTATTGAGTTTTTCCTTTTTTGAGTTTGATGCAAAGAGCGCAGTATCGTTATAACCAAAGTCTAACATACTCCCTAGTAAAATCCCTAGGGCGATGCCTAAACCAAATAGTATGGGTATGTACTTGCGCTTAATTTTCATTATGAGTCTATATCTTGAAGGTGCACTATCTCAACGCCAGCTTTTTCTAAAAATTTTACTCCTGTAAGATCTTTATAAGCGCTATGGTAAACCACACGTTTTATACCTGCTTGATGTACTAATTTACTACAATCTTTACAAGGGCTCAGTGTGATATATAAAGTTGCACCGTGGCAAGATTGAGTTGAGCTTGCTACCTTTAGTATAGCATTTGCCTCAGCGTGTAAAACATACCACTTTGTATTATTTTCTTCATCTTCACACACATTTTCAAATCCTGTGGGTGTGCCATTATAACCGTCTGAGATAATCATCTTATCCTTAACGATTATTGCCCCTACCTGCTTGCGATTACAGTACGAGAGTTTTCCCCACTCCCGAGCCATTCTTAGGTATGCTATATCGTATTTATGCTGTTTTGACCCCATTGTGTATTTTGTAATTATGAGTGCGCTTTCGCGAAAGCGTACTAAAAACCCTTTACGCTCCTAAAGTACTATTTTTACTAGAAATTAATACTTGATAATGCATTTTGAAATACTGGTATGGCAACCCCTATTACAATAGAAGATATAACCATCACCCAGTCACGTTGTGAAAACCTAAAAATAGATTGTCCTATAAAACTTACTATTAATACAACGAGTACTATAATAATCTGAGCACTCTCTATACCTAAAGTGTACTCTAGTAACGGAAGTAACTTACTATCTGAACTTGCGGTCATCATCTTAAAATAGGTAGAAAACCCGAGGCCGTGTATAAGCCCAAAGAATAATGCTGCAAAGAGATGTATCCCTAATTTAAGATTTCTATTTTTCTTACCAGCTGTAAAAATATTATATAACGCAGTAATGAGTATAGTTACGGGTATGAGTACCTCTACAAGGGAGCTATTTACACGTATAATCCCATAGGCAGACATTGCTAGTGTGAGCGTATGCCCTATAGTAAATATGGTGACTAGGGTAAAGAGTTTTTTCCAGTTTGAAATGAGGTAGGGTACAGTGAGTACAATTAAAAAGAGAATGTGGTCGTAAGCTTTCCAATCTAATACGTGGAAGAGGCCTTCTTTAAAATAAAACAAGAATGAATCCATCTAAAAAAATTAGGGGGTTTTTATCAAATGTACAAATTATAAATCTTGATTAAATAGCTATCTTTGAGTCTTACTTTTAATACATAAGAAATATGTCTTTTGCAGATTTATATGATAGCGGTTTCCGCCAAAGAAATGAGGATCACTTTGCAGCTATAGTGCGTGTCGCTATGGATGACGGTGTTATCTCAAATAAAGAAAAAGCGTTTTTAGATAGACTTGCTCGTAACCTCTCTATCTCTGCAGAGGATTATGAAATCATTCTTAAAGATTATATGTCTCACCCTATCAATCCCCCTACAACTTATGATAGAAGATTAGAGCGCTTATATGATCTTACTCGTATGGTACACATAGATCACGAGTTTGAAGAAGAAGAGCCTTTACTAGAGCGTCTTGCTATAGGTTTAGGCTTTAACACGAAGAATGCAAGTTATGTTGTGCACAAGGCCCTTACACTAGTTGAAGAAAATGCAGATCTTGATACTTTTCAAGAAGAAATTAAAAATATGAACCGCTAGTTTTTAAAGCGGTTTACAGTGTATAGAAAAAGGGTCAAAATATAAATTTTGACCCTTTTTCTATTTTATAATAAATAAGCTTCTATTCTTCCTCTTCTGAGACTTCAAGAACTTTGTCTTTACGCTTATATCTAGACAAGAGTCGCTCTATTGTTGAAAAGAGTAAATCTGCATCTATAGGCTTTGTAAGATAGGCATTCATACCAGCCTCTTTTGCGGCATCCTGCTCTTCTTGAGACGTTCTTGCTGTGAGCGCTATAATAGGTAACTTACTTACTTTTTTATTGCTACTATTTCTTATTTGTACTGCTGCATCAAGACCATCCATTATAGGCATAGTTAAATCCAATATGACTAAATCATATGGAAATCTGTCTAGATACTCTATTACTCTTTCTCCATTTTTTGCAATATCTAAGCTGTAGGCACCATAATCTGAGAAAAGCCTCATCATAAGAAGTTGATTTACCTCAACATCTTCACCTAGCAGGATACGTGGTCTTTTAGACCCTTTAAGATCTTTCTTTACTCTTTTTTTCTTTGCGCCTTTATCCTTTTTCTGATTATGAGAAACTCCCATATATACAGTAAAGCTAAAGGTTGACCCTTCTCCTTCTAAACTCTTAACTTCTAGATCACTCTCTAACAAGTCTGTGAGTTGTTTTACAATACTCAGACCCAAACCAGACCCTCCAAAAAGACCTCGCTTTTCTAACTGCGTAAAGCTGTCAAAAATACTATCTAGCTTTTCTTTGGGTATACCTATACCTGTATCTGTAACCTCAAACGTCACTGGAATACGACGTGCATTTAATGATGACGTAGTAACCCTAAACTTAATTCCACCTTGATGCGTGTATTTTAACGCATTCTCTAAAAGGTTTACAATAACTTGGTTTATACGTAAATGATCTCCCACTAAAAAACGTGGTATCTTAGAACTCAATTCAAAATCAAATGACAGTCTTTTATCATCTGTACGTATTTGATACGTTTTTGCTAGCTTTTCTACAAACTCTCTAAAATCAAAACGTCGCTTTTTAATATCTAACTTTCCAGCTTCAATTTTTGAGATGTCCATTAGGTCATCTAATATAGTCACAAGATTTTTTGAACTATCTTTTATAATATGTAATACATCAAGTTGCTCTCTTGTGATCTCAGTATTTTCTAATACCGATATAAAGCCCACAATACTATTAAGAGGCGTACGTATCTCGTGGCTTACATTTGCCAAGAATTTATTTTTAAAACTGCGCTGTATCTCTAGCTGCTGGTTAAGTTCTTGAGATATATTAAAGTTTATGATAGACTCATTACGAACCTGCTTTATTTGATGTACCGTCTTATAGTGATCTGTAAGATCGTTTAAGATGAGAACAAGACTCTCATCATCTTCTTGTAGATAAGTTTTTATATCTATAAAGTAATGGCGACTTAACACTTCCATCTGTACACAAAAGAAAGTTTCATCTTGAAGGTTTTCTTCAAAAACAGTACTTAATGCATAAAAGAACGGATGGAAATCCGTGATATTAGAATTTTTTTTTAAGTCAAAAAGATTATTGTCAGAGTCTATAACCTCTAGTTCCTTATTGATTACGACTACTTGCGTAGTTTTATTTATAAAATCTTGTCTGAGGTTATCAAGCATTTTCTAACAATTGGGCTGCCACGTCCTTAAACAGCTGTTCAACATTTTCGCCAGTTTTGGCACTTGAAAGATAACTATGTTGAACTTCTTGCTCATTTAGAGCTTGCTTTACTTCTTCAGCATCGACTAAATCCACTTTATTCCCGATTATGTGCACAGGAACATTAGGGTGCTTTTCTTTTAGGTGGGCTAGATTATATTTTAAGTCACTGTAAGTAACTGGCCTTGACGCATCAAAAACATATACAAAGCTAGAAGCTCCCATAAGGTATGATGGCCTGTACTTAGTAAAATCATCTGTACCCTCAACATCCCATATAATAAGGGTTACCTTATTACTTGTATCAACAACTACTTCCTTTTTCATTATGTGAACACCTATGGTCACGACATAATTATCTGAGAAAGTATTTTCTACAAACCTGCGAAGAAGTGACGATTTACCAACACCAAAATGTCCTAACAATACAATTTTTTTAGATACGCTCATCAGTAAAAAATTCTTTTAATTTTTTTGCAAATATAATATTATCATCAAGGTCTTCCTTATTTACTACGTATTGAGCAAAGTCTAGCAAGACATCTTCCAGTTTATCTTTAAACTTATCATCATATATACCACTTATAATCACGGCAATATAATAGTTTGAAAAATTTTGAAGGTGTATAGTAAATAGTTGGTAATCTATACGCTCTAGCTCCATCTCACCTTTTTCAAAAGCATCTTCTGCAAAGCTTTTTATTGCAGTGAGCATACCAGCCATCATATCTTCATCCATAGTCTGGCTCTTAGCATAATTTGCTTTGAGTATTCCAGAACCTTTTTCAACTACAAGTACTTGTTCAATATACGCTTTATATTCTTCTTTAAGCATCATTGCAGCCGTTGGCCTTTCTTTTGACTTAGACTTAAAAATATTTTTGAAAGAAAATGTTGCGTTTATTTTTTCATTTATGGAGTCACTTAGTTTTGCGACCTCAGCTTGAACGTACTTTTTTATCATTTTTCCCATAATAGGGAAAAGAGCCTCAGCCACGGCCTCTTGAGATTTTTTAATCTCTATTTTTAAGGTTTCAGTGATTACTGGTCCCAGAGTCTCTGGCATTGTGGTCACAAATTGCTGTAAGCGCTCGTCTAGTAATGGATCTATTCTATCAGATAAGTTTTTCTGACTATTTTCTAGTGCTTTGATCTTCTTATAAACGTCTTTTTCAGGCTCTTTCTCATTTGTGAGTAAAAGTTCCTTTAAAATTTCAAGACGTTCATCTGTTGTCATCAATAAGCGTTACCAATTTCTATTATCCTTTCATATTCTTACCTAATCGCACGAGAAGATCTCCAAGACTATCAAGACTCACCTTTTGGTTGTCTATAGCTTCTGTTTTGTCATTTAGGGATTGTTCAAGGTCAGATACACGTATATTCACATCAGTAGTTATATTGTCTAATGCTGTCATAATTTCCTTGCGCGCATCATCTATATAGGCCAACATTTCTTCACGGTTCTTAGCGATATCAGACTTTAACGACTCAAACTCATTATTATACTCTTGTATATTTTCTCCAAAAATAAGGTTCTTGATTACCTCAATTTTTGAGTTTGTTACATCTTCTGTTTGCAGATGTTCTTCTTTTAAATTTTTAGCCATAATAGGGTTTAGCCTTATTGTTGTATTTCAAATATAAAAAAAATACACTTCGTTTACCCCTTAATAATGTCTTATGTTCTTTTTTAATCGTTATTCATAAAACTTTCGGCTTTTTCGACCATTAATCTGCTCCCGCAAAAGAAGGGAACACGCTCGTGTAGCTCTGTAGGTTTTAAGTCTAAAATACGTGTGTAACCATCACTAGCTTTACCTCCTGCCTGCTCTGCTATAAAAGCCATAGGATTGCACTCATAAAGAAGGCGTAATTTTCCATTTGTAGCTTTTGAACTTTTTGGGTACATATATATACCACCTTTTATCATATTTCTATGTATATCAGACACTAACGACCCTATATATCGTGATGTATAAGGACGTCCCTCGGCTTCTTCTTGACAGTATTTTATATACTTCTTCACACCATCCGGAAATTGTACATAGTTACCCTCGTTTACAGAATAAATATTACCCATCTCTGGAAACTGCATATTAGGGTGTGATAAGTAAAAAGTACCTATTGCAGGGTTGAGAGTAAATCCATTTACCCCGTGACCTGTTGTGTAGACAATCATAGTAGAGGTACCATATACAATATAACCAGCAGCTACTTGCTCTCTCCCTGGTTGTAAAAAATCTTCTATAGTCACAGGAGTACCTGGTGGCGTAACCCTTCTATATATTGAAAAAATAGTTCCTACAGACACATTTACATCTATGTTTGAAGATCCATCTAGGGGATCCATAAGTAAGATATATTTATTGTTATTGTCACCATTTTGACCTTCTAGGGAGATAAAATCATCATTTTCTTCGCTGGCAATACCACATAAAATATTACGATTAGTAAGCGTTCTTATGAAGGTATCATTTGCCATTACATCCAGCTTTTGCTGGTCTTCACCCTGTATGTTAGTCTCTCCAGCGGCACCTACTATATCTACTAGCCCTGCCTTATTTACCTCGTGGTTTACAACCTTTGCTGCCAGCCTTATAGAGTTTATTAAGCGAGATAGCTCTCCAGATGAGTACTGGAATTCTGCTTGGTTTTCAATTATAAATTCGCCTAGAGTTTGATTTTTACGTGACACTTTAGTGTTTTTAAAATTTATGTAAATGTAATTCTAAAATGCACTTACGACAACGTTTTCGCACAAGAATAGTTACTGTAATTATATACCTTAGCTTTTTAGAATAACAAGAAGCTTATGAACCTCGCTATCAAAAAGGCAACTCCAGAAGATATGCCCGCTGTATTATCTCTCATTAATGAACTGGCAGTTTTTGAGAAAGAACCAGATGCTGTAAAGATTAACGAAGACATTTTAATAGAAAATGGATTTGGTGACAACCCCCTTTTTTATTGTTTTGTAGCCAAAGAAAATGACACCGTTATCGGTATGGCGCTATGTTATTATCGCTTTTCTACCTGGGACGGAAAATCACTACACCTAGAAGACCTTGTGGTAAGAGAGGAATATCGAGGCAAAGGAGTAGGTAAAAAATTATATGACCAAGTAATGACTTTTGGTAAAGAAAATGGGGTTAAAAGGGTTGAATGGGTCGTACTAGACTGGAATAAAAACGCCATAGCCTTTTATGAAAAAAGTGGCGCTCAATTCCTCAAAGACTGGTATCTAGTACAGATGGACGAAGGGCGTTTACATAAATACATTAAAACCATAACGCCATCTTAGTAATGTGGTAATCACGCTTTCGCGAAAGCGCACTTAAACACAACACAACACTTTTTAATATGCAGGTATTTAAATTTGGGGGAGCCTCTGTAAAGGATGCAGCTGGGATAAAGAATATTGCCACCGTTCTTAATGAAACTGGAGTGACAGAAAAACTTGTGGTCATCTCTGCAATGGGGAAAACTACAAATGCGATGGAGGCAATTGTAAATGCCTATCTTAACGATAAAATATTACTGCCAGAACATCTCAAAGCCACAGTAGACTATCACACGCAGATAGCCAGCGACCTATTTACACCTGGGCATACTATTTTTACATCTTTAAAAGCATTATTTGAAGAGTTAAAAGGCTTTCTCGCGTGGAACAAATCTCCAAAATATGATTTTGTATACGACCAGATTGTTTCTTATGGTGAATTACTGTCCACCACAATTGTAAGTGCATATCTCACAGATCAAGGAGTTAGAAACACTTGGCTAGATGCTAGAACTATTTTAAAAACTGATAATAGCTACCGAGACGGGCGCATAGACTGGGACATAACGCAACTTGCCATAAAAGAATCTGTAGACCCCACAGCGCTATCCATCACTCAGGGGTTTATAGCCTCAGACAGTAATAACTTCACCACCACTTTAGGCAGGGAAGGGTCTGACTATACGGGAGGTATTTTTGCCTACTGCCTCAATGCTTGTAGTCTTACCATTTGGAAAGATGTCCCTGGAGTTTTAAATGGTGATCCTCGTGTGTTTAACAATACAGAGCTCTTGCACCAGATACCCTATGAGGAAGCGATAGAGCTTGCTTTTTATGGCGCATCAGTTATTCACCCTAAAACCCTACAACCACTACAGCGCAAAGAGATACCATTATATGTGAAGTCTTTTTTAAATCCAAAAAATCCAGGCACAATGGTAAGCGCAGTCGCATCACTAGTGCCAGAAGTACCTTGCTATATTGTAAAGAAAAGCCAGATATTAATATCATTATCATCTCTTGACTTCTCATTTATGGTAGAAGATAATATTGCAGAGATATTTCAACTATTAGCATTATACAAGCTTAAAGTAGATCTTATACAGAACTCTGCCATAAGCTTCTCTCTTTGTGTAGATAATAAGTTTAACGGCTTAGAAAAGCTTGTAAATCAACTCAAAGGAAAATTTAAAGTAACCGTTACGCCTAATGTGCATCTTTACACTATTAGGCATTTTAACCAGAACGCTTTAGATAACTTTCAAGAAGGTAAAGAGGTACTTCTCAAGCAGGCGACACAAAATACAGTGCAACTTGTGACACAAAACTAATGTAGTCTTGTCCATAGGTTAAACAAAATTTAATTACAGTACCCCTATTTGTTATATTTGCCTTCTTAATAAACTACCAATAATTGTATGGGTCTAGTCACCGCAAAAGAAGTTGCTCGCGCTATCAATGTCGATAAATTCGGTTTTGTAGGCACTTTTATTGGGTGGTCATTAATGAAGGTTCTAAAAATCTCTACGGCAAATAAAATCTATGATCGCAATAAGCACCTAGGCGATCTCGAGTTTCTCAATGCACTACTAGACGAGTTTAAGATTAAATTTGAAATACCAGAAGAAGACCTCAAGAGACTCCCAAAGAGTGGCGCTTACATTACGATATCAAATCACCCACTAGGGGGCATAGACGGAATATTACTGCTCAAACTTATGCTCGAGCAGCGTCCAGATTTTAAAATCATAGCAAATTTTTTATTACACCGTATTGAGCCACTTAAGCCTTATGTGATGCCTGTAAATCCTTTTGAAAATAAAAAGGACGTTAAATCTAGTATTGCAGGTTTTAAAAGCGCCATCTCACACCTGCGAGACGGCCACCCTCTAGGTGTATTTCCTGCTGGAGAAGTATCTACCTATAAAGATGACAAGCTCATTATAGATAAGCCGTGGGAAGAAGCAGCAATGAAGCTTATTAAAAAAGCAGAGGTTCCGGTTGTCCCTATCTATTTTCACGCAAAAAACAGCAGGCTTTTTTATCAACTATCACGACTAAGCGACACGCTACGTACCGCAAAGTTGCCTAGCGAACTTCTAACTCAAAAGCATAGAGTCATAAAGGTGCGTATAGGGAATCCTATAAAAGTTGCTGCACAAAAGGAGCACGAGTCACTTGCAGATTTTACAGAGTTCTTACGCAAGAAAACATATATGCTTGCAAACTCTTTTGAAAAAAACAGCTTACTAAAAGATATCCCGCAAAAGCTTAAGGTCACAAAAGAACCTAAAAAGATCGTAACCGAAATAAGTAGTGATCTCATAGAAGATGAAATTTTACGCTTGCGCGAAAAAGACCGTCGTTTACTACAAAGTAAAAACTACGAAGTCTACCTAGCCCCTGCTCAAGAAATACCTAACATCTTACGTGAGATAGGCCGCTTGAGAGAGATCACATTTAGAGCCATTGGGGAAGGTACAAATGAAGCCATAGACCTCGATAAATTTGACAGGTATTATTACCATATGTTTTTATGGGATAATAAAGAAAACACTCTTGCCGGAGCGTACAGAATGGGGCTAGGGTCAAAAATTTATAAGGAATATGGAATTGATGGTTTTTACCTTCAAGATCTTTTTCGTTTTGAACCGGAGCTTCACAAAATGATGAGCGAGAGTATAGAGATGGGACGCGCTTTTATCACAAAAGAGTATCAACAAAAGCCTATGCCACTTTTTCTATTGTGGAAAGGTATTGTACACACCACACTTCGCTTTCCAGAACACAAATATCTCATAGGTGGTGTAAGTATCTCAAACCAGTTTTCTAACTTCTCAAAATCTCTTATGATAGAGTTTATGAAGTCCCATTATTATGATCCTTACGTGGCACAGTATATACGCCCAAAAAAGGAGTGGAAGGTAAAACTTAAAGATGCAGATAAAGAATTTGTTTTTGATGAAAGCAAAGCAGATCTCAACAAGTTTGACAAGCTTATAGAAGAAGTTGAGCCAGGTTCTTTACGTCTCCCTGTACTTATAAAAAAGTATATAAAACAAAATGCAAAGGTTATAGCCTTTAATGTAGACCCCCTCTTTAACAATGCTATAGATGGCTTGATGTACATACGCATATCAGATCTTCCAGAAAGCACTGTAAAACCTGTTATGGAAGAGTTTCAAGCAGAGCTAGAAAAAAAGTACGGGCAACGCATCCCAGAAGAGGAGTAGGCCCTTACAAGAGTCTCTATCTATATTCTGGATTTTCAAAATTCCATCTTGTCCCATCATCCCAATCACCTCTAGAATTACCATAAGCAGGGTATCCACCCTGATCCTTAAGCATTTTTGCCAGGTGCAGTAAGTTATACGTCATAAAGGTGGTATTACGATTTGTAAAGTCATTATTCTTTGCACCACTTTCCTCATCATTATAGCTAGCACCTGGTCCTGCCTCACCTATCCACCCACAATCTGCTTGAGGAGGAATACTGTAACCTATATGTTGCAAAGCATAGAGTGTTCCCATAGCAACGTGCTTTATACCATCCTCATTACCAGTAATGATACAACCACCTACTTTACCGTAAAAATAGTATTGCCCTTTTTCATTACGGTTACCACTCTCTCCATACAAGCGTTCAATCAGTTTTGTCGCTACAGAAGATTTTTCTCCCAGCCATATAGGGCTACCTATTACAAGAATATCTGCTTCTTCTATTTTTTTAAAAATAGCCGGCCACTCATCTTTATGCTCACCGTGTTCTGTCATATCGTGATATACACCATAAGCAACGTCGTGATCAACAAAGCGTAGATGCTCCACCGCGACCCCTTCAGATTTCATAATATCCATTGATACATCCATAAGGGCTCGAGTATGGCTCATACGCGGTGTCTTTTTAAGAGTACAGTTGATGTACAAAGCTTTTAATGCCGAGAAGTCGTTCGTATTTTTCATATGGTAGATTTTGTCCTATAAGTTACTCATTACTTACAAATCCATTGATAATGAATTCTTAACCCCTAACTAAAATACCATTCTAGAGAGTCTCCTATTCCCTTATACTACCTAAAACAGCTCACTCCTCTTCTCAAGAAGCACATTGTCGTGCCATATACCATCTCTCATCGCTAACTTCTCACGTACACCCACTATTCTAAAACCACATTTTTGAAATAAAGCGATACTAGCTTCATTTTGAGCAAAGATTTTGGCTTGTAAAGTCCAGAAACCCACTCGCTCACTTTCCTTTATTGCGGTCATAAGTAATGCTCGTCCTATCCCTTTGCCTCTGGCGGTTTTAGAAATATATAAGGTAACCTCTGCTACACCTTTATAAACTTCACGGGTAGAAAATGGAGTGAGTGCTACCCAACCTAGTATAACCTCTTCTTTAATTGCAACAAATCTACACTGCTTTAAAAACTTAGCATCCCAACTCATCCAGTCTGGGACTATAGTCTCAAAAGTTGCCATACCTGTATCTAACCCATCTTGATAAATCTGAGCGCAATGGGTATAATCCTCTTTTAATAACGGTCTAATGGTCACTGAATAAAACTTTACAACATATCACATCTTAATCTCTTATAAAGATGCTCTTAAAGACTGGCATCTGCAATAGCTCTTATTTTACTAATAACCAGTTACGTATGAGCTTTTTTTTCTGAAAGGATTCATAAACGTAGTACTTTCTACTTAGCGTGGTTACAAAAATAGAAAGTATATAATCTTTGATACCGGCTCTAAAACAATTTGAAAATATTGCTAAACTACAATTAGGTCGCTAGCTTTCGCGAAAGCAAAAAAACTAGTCCGGCATTTGTGACATCAAGTCGTTGAGCTTATCTTGAGTAATAGGTTTAACAATAAAGTTCTTTACATTACTGTAGGTTTCGGCTTTTTCTTTATCTCTAGGATCTATTGAACTTGTTACAATAAAAATAGTAATCTCCTTGACAACCTCAATGGTAATTATACCATCAAGAAATTGCCACCCATCTAAAATAGGCATATTTATGTCTAATAATATTACATCTGGAATTGCAGATTTTACTGTTCCTCGAAGTACAGGTACAAGATGATTAAGCGCCTGTTCACCGTCGTGAAAAATTAAAAACCCTTTACAAAAATTACTCAATTTCATTAAACGCTGCGCTCCAAAAACAAAAATCGGATCATCATCTATTATACAAGCTATATCTATTTGCTTCATTTTTTTAAATAAATTTTAAATGTCGATCCTTGACCTACTTTACTTTCTACTTGAACACAACCTCCTAATGCTTCTACTTGACTTTTTACAATATACAAGCCGAGACCTCTCGAATTCTCCTTACGATGGAAAGTTTTATATAAACCAAATATTTTACTACCGTGTAAATCTAAATTTATACCTAGACCATTGTCTACAAAATGAATGATTAAATAATCATCATTTTGTGTAATGTTAATTATGACTTTAAGTAACTCGTTGTCTCGTCTATATGATATGGTATTAGACAAAATATTTAGAAAAATACTTCTTAAATATTCTGGGACGGCCATAACACAAAGGTCTTTAGGCACATTTACTACTACTTCACCTCGCACTTCATCAAATAATGTATTTAAACCTACAAGTGTTTTGTTTATTATTTCAAGAAGGTTAATCTCTATAAAATCATCTTCAGTAACGTTTTCAAATGAAGATACTTCGCTTAAATTATCAATTGTTTCCTCAAGATTACTAAATGCATCTTCAAGCATTTTAAACACAGAGAGCTCCTTTATACAAGGTATATCCTGTTTTAAAAATTTTAATAACATTTCTAAATTACTGGTATGTGATCTCAAATTATGTGAGACAATATGCTTGAAGTTTAATAATTTCTCGTTTTGACCCTCTGTCTTATTTAAAAGATCTTCTATTCTTTGGTTTGCATTTTTTTGAGACGTTATGTCTGTAATCTGACATATAAAATACCCTGGAGTGGACAGCTCAGATTTTACTAATGATACAGAAAGATCTACCCATATAGTTTTACCTGTTTTGTGAATAAAACGTCTTTCTGCTTGATGGTTTTCAATATCTCTTGATAGTAATTTTTCTATAAGGGTAAATTCAATTGGGTTTTCTGCAGGATGACATAAATCACTAAGACTTGTTGATTTTATTTCATCTTCTGAATAACCAAATATTTTAGAAATCTGATCATTAATTTGTATCCAGTTTCCTTCAAGAGAAATAAGACCCATACCATTAGGAGCGTTTGTAAACGTCTTCCTAAATTTTTGTTCTTTTTGCTTAAGCTCTATCTGCGCCTTTTTTTGAAAGTCAATATCTTGAAAGACCCCATATATCTTGACACATTTTCCACTTTGAATAACAGGTACACCTACAGATCTAAACCACTTTTCTTCGCCAGATGCAGTGATAATAACATAATGTCCATCAAATTTCTTTAAGTTAGAAATAGCATTATTAAAGTCTCTCTCTATATTTTCTCTATGATAACCCTCTTTATAAAAGAGTATCCCGTCTGAAACAGTGGGCTCATAATCTTCCGGTACGCCGTGTAGTTTTTTTGTACCAACACTCCAATACACCTTATCTTCACTTACACTATACTCCCATATACCTATTGAGGCCGCTTCTTGTAATAATAAAGATGCGTTTTCATCAAATGATGGAAATAACGACGTTGGGGAACTAAAAAATTTCATTTACACAGTTAACATAATACTCTAAGAAACATTGTATTATGGAACTAAAGTAAGAAATTTTATTTTAAACCTAAGACCAACTTAATCCTCAACCTTTTGGTAACAAGATTTCACCTATCAGTCTATTAAGTAAGAACGCAAGGAAGACAAGTAATTATACTTGATACAATCACAAAGGTGTTAATTATTTGTAAGTATTATATTTTTAACGATGTATAGCTGCTACTTTTCTTATAATAGTTATCAAGCGTTCAGTATGTTTTTGTGTAGTAAAAGGATTCATAAACGTAGTGCGCAAGTAATACTCACCACGCAGCGTGGTAGCTACTATATAAAACTCTCCATCTTCTAGAAGAACTCTTCTTATACGCTTATTTACTTCATTTACATCCTCTTGATTAGAAGGTTTATATCTAAAGCAAACAATATTTGACACCGGCTCAAGAGCAATTTCAAAATCTGGCTGAGCAGCTATGAGATCGCTAAATTGCTGTGCAGCATCATAAAGTGTAGTAACAAAATCGTCAAAAAACTGTAAACCATATGCATTTATAATAGCATAAAAGCGCACACTCATCATACTCTTTGTGCACTCAAAGGTTCTCTTTGCCATATTAAACCAGTCTGCATCGTCATTTTTCTCCCATAGGTATTGCGCTTTTTGCTCAAAGGTGGCATAGCTATCTGTGCTATTTTTAAAAATAACGGCTGTAGTGATGGCGCTAGTTCCCATCATTTTGTGACCATCTATAATTATAGAATCTGCCTTATGGGCTCCATTGAGAAGGTGCTTATACTTTTTAGAAAATATGGCCGCACCGCCGTGTGCAGCATCTATATGAAACCATATTTTTTTTGCTTTCGCGAAAGCGTAAACCTTCTCCAAATCATCATACACTCCCGTACTCGTACTTGGCGCACTGCCTACAATTGCAATTACCTCAAAACCATTTTTTATCGCCGAAGTGTAATACGACTCTAAAGCATCTGTCTGTATCTGGTAATTATCGCCTGCGGGTACTTTTATGATTCCATCACTTCCTAGTCCCATTATACGAGCGGCTCTATCTACACAATAATGTGCCTCTTCTGAAACCATAATGGCTAGTTTCTTGCTGTGACCTTCATTCCACACATCATCTGTAGCCTTAGCCCTGCGTGCTGCAAGAAGCCCTGTGAGGTTTGCAAGGGTACCTCCAGAGGTGAGAAATCCATCTCCGTTTGTGTACCCTATAGCCTTACAAAAGGTGTTTATAACAAGGCGCTCTATTGCCGTGGCAGCAGCTCCCATCTCATATACTGCCATCCCATTATTAAGTTGTGCGCTCAATAATGTTGCAAGAGCAGACACCGGTACAGTGGGTGCAACTTGATGACCAATATAATTAGGGTGATGGGTGTGTATAGATCGCTCTAGTACTTCTTTAAAAAAATCTGAAGTACTATGTGATGTTGAGAGATATTGTTGCCAAAATGTGTACTCATCTTCTGGCTCAGTCCATCTCAACACTTTATCTGAACCACCAGTTGTTGTGGTATGTAGATAGTCTGCTAGCAAACTAACAAGTTGCTCTCCTTCATTTTTAAAGAGGGCACTATCATAAGCTTTATGCAGTAGTGGTGTGCTCATTACTTATCTGCCATTTTTGATTTTGTAAGCTCAAAAAAGTCATTAAACAAGGTCTGTAGTTGTCCCCATTTACGAGCATCAATACTATAATATTGTGCCTTCCCTTTAAACTGACTCTTTAAAACTCCGGTTCTCTTTATAACCTGCAGGTGCTGAGAGGTTGTAGGTTGTGATAGTCGTATCTTATCTGATATATCTTGACACAAACAGCCGTCACAATCCCCTATATATTCTATAATGGCCACTCTAGCAGGATTAGAAAGAATCTTTGCAACATCTGCAATTTGATTTGCTCTCATAGAGTGTATATGCCTCTTTGTAACTCCCATAATACGTTTTATTTGAATATGTAATATCGCAATATTACATTAAAATAGAAAATAAAAAAAGCCCAGTTTTATACTGAGCTTTTTAATTATACTAGAACCAAGGTTTTCTACCCGCTTGGTATGTGTTATAAAATTCTTCATCAGATTTTGTGAGGTAAATGATGCCCTCTATAAGTCCTACTAGGCCTACAGCCCAAACTAGAAGTACACCTATACCTACACAAGAAAGCACTATGCCCACAACACTTAGTACAAGCATTATGATACCCTCTTTCTGGTATCCTAATATAAATTTATGCACTCCAAATGCTCCAAGAAAAATGGCCAAAATTCCTGCAAGTACTTTTTTACTTTCTGCACTACCTGTTACTTTATTCCATTCTTCTTTTGCGCTCTGGCTAAATTCTTTTGCAGTCTCCTTAGCATCTTCTGCAAAGTCATTTACAGCATCTTTTGCCTCGTCTGCCATACGTTTGCCGTCATTTTCGGGCTTGTCGCCTGGTATTTTGTTGTCTTCTGTACTCATATTATTGGTTGTTAGTTTGTTGCCATTAAAACTACAAAAAAGATATACGTAATTATCGTACTAATTATCTTTTTCAAAAACACTGTCTATAGGTTCCCATAATTCTATTTTATTTCCTTCTGGATCTAGTATCCAGCCAAATTTACCATAGCTATACTCCTCTACCTCTCCTACTATGGTAACACCTTCTTCCTTAAGCACTTTAAGTAACTCTATGAGATTGTCTACCCTAAAATTAAACATAAACTGTTTCTTGCTGGGAGAGAAGTATTCTGTATCCGCATTCATAGGGCTCCATTGGGTAGAGCACTTATTGCCATTTTCATCACGCCACCAGAAGGTCCAGCCGTATTGATCTGTAGGGATACCTAGGTGCTTTTTATACCAGCTTTTTTGAGCATCTGGATCTTCACTCTTAAAAAACATCCCGCCTATGCCTGTTACTCTTTTCATAATTAAAATATTATCGTATGAAGAACTATTTTTTCTTTAAAATCACAGCGGCAAGTAAGCTCACCACAAAACCAAGCATAAACGTCATTACAAACATCATTAATCCAGCTATAAATGACATTTGAGTACCGCTATAATCCTCATACATCTCTCGCTGGCGAGCAAGTTGATCTATCGCAGCTTGATTATTAGACTGCTCTGCTAGATCTCTAGCATAGTCATTGTACTCAATAAAAAAAGATGGATTTACAAATAAGGTATACACTATATCTGCCAGTGCTACACCTAAACCGCCCAAAGCAGCAATAATAATCCCTGTTTTTAAAGCGCTACCAAAAGAGATTTTACCCGCATTAACCGTGTCACGCTGGTACGCCACTCCAAAGTACACCATCGCTGCTGTCATACCCATAACTCCCCAACCTACGAGTTCTTGCGTACCGTAATCTAGGCTCTTACCTAAATAAAGCGCAAGCGTAAACCCTAGGAGACCTAAAAAGAATGCAATCGCACCAAATTTCTTTATCACTAAACTCATATACTTATCTTTTAAAACATCAATTTAAGAAAAACGCTGCAGTATCTTATCTACTATGGTTTGCGCTAGTTTTATTTTACTCTCAACCGTCCACCCTGCAATGTGCGGTGTGAGCAGTACATTATCTTGCTCAATAAGATATTGTAAGGGTTCTGGCAGGTTTGAATTTCCGTCTGTGGTAAATAAATTCTCAAAAGATAATTTTTCATACTCAAGTACATCCAGTCCAGCTCCCAGTATTTTTTTTGCTTTCAAAGCCGCTACAAGGTCTTTTGTTACAACAGATTTCCCTCTTGCCGTGTTTATGAGATAAAAAGGTTTTGCAAAAGCATTTATAAAAGTAGTATTTACCATCTTATCTGTTTGTGGAGTCCAAGGCGTGTGTAAACTCACAACATCTACCTCTTCTTGAAATATGCTCAGTGACACCTGCGTAGCATTACTATCACCCACCTTTTCCTTTATATCATAACAAAGCACTTTACAGTCAAAACCTTGTAATTTCCTTGCAAAGGCTTTCCCCATATTACCATAGCCTATGATCCCCACTGTCTTTCCTTCTAGCTCAACACCGCGATTAGGCTCTCGGTTCCAGTGACCGGCTTTTACCTGGGCATCTGCTCTATTTAAATTATTAAAAAGACTGAGCAGCATCCCTAGTGATTGCTCCCCTACGGCATTGCGGTTACCCTCTGGCGCACTGATGAGATAAATGCCTTTACTCTCAGCATAAGGGATGTCTATACTCTCTAGACCTGCGCCTACGCGAGCAATAAATTTAAGGTGAGGAGCAACATCTATAAACTGCTTATCTATTTTAAAACGACTGCGTATTACAATACCCTCATAATCTGCTATGATAGCCTCTGTCTCTTCTTTTGAAATGGTGAAATTTTCAACATTAGTATGGCCTGCTTCTTCAAGTTGCTTTACCAGTAGCGGGTGGTTATTATCTAGGTGGAGTATTTTCATTACTTAGTTATATTTTTTCTAGCTGGTATCAAACCTAAGAAGAAACCTAATCCTATTGCCATCATTGCACCAGTTACAAAACCTACACCTCCAGATGTGTCATCAAATGCGTATAATAATATCCCCGCAATGGCCATAACAATAATTCCTGCTATCTTGTTCTTATTCATATTTCTCTTTTAAATTTTAGGATAATCTGTTTGCGTTTTGGCGTCTGTTACTTCTCCCGTGTGGGCCGTACTTGATTTTTCGAAAAGCAGTAGGTGTACCTCTTTTCCATCTTTGGTAGTTGGGCAATGTTCTACGCCTTTAGGCACAACTATGATTTCACCTTGATGAACAATTTCTGACCACTCTTTTTCTGGATTTCCGCTTTCGCGAAAGCGCATTTCTAACACCCCTTTTTGCACAAAAAATAACTCGTCTTCATCCTTATGACTATGCCATACAAATTCACCTGAAACCTTTGCTAAAAGTACTTGCATATCATCTACCGTAGCAATCTGGTGTGGATGCCATTGCTTATCAAATTTGGTAAATTTATCGTCGAGATTAATGGGTTTCATTTTATCGTATTTAGAATAAAGGTATCTAAAGTGCTCGTCTAAATATAGAAGAAGTTATAAAAAACTTAATTTTTTGACAGACATTCAATAATACCGTAGTTTACATTTTAAATCATCATCAAAAATGAAAACGACAAATATCACACTAACAATTCTTGGAGTTTTATTTCTTTTAATAAGCTGCCAGCAAGAAACTTCAGAACAATTAACTATAATCAAAGGAACATTTAAAAACGCGACAACCACAGAGGCATATCTTTGGGGTAATTTAAGTGTTTCTCGCTCCAGTGAATTAGATGAAAATGGCAGTTTCACAGATACACTAGATATAGATGCTGATGGATATTTTTCAATTGACATAGGTAAGACTAGTTTTCCCCTATTCGTACAAAAAGGAAGCACAACATCCTTTACAGTAGATCTAAATGAGGAACATCCCACACTGGAAATTACAGAGGGTAATCAAGCTATTGTTGACTATCTAGCTAAGAAATCCAGTGCCTTAAAAGTAACACGCGACAACTCATCAGAATTATTTGGGAAAGAACCAGAAGCTTTTAAACAAAGATGGGACAGTATATTCAATTCTTTAAAAAAAGATCTTTCTACTCTCACTGCAGATATGTCCTTTAAATTACTAGAAGAACAAGCATTAAAATTTGATGAAATATATACATACAATGAATACCCAAGATGGTACAAAAGCATTCATAAAATCGACACTTTCGAAGTTCCCAAAGCATTCAAGGATACGTACAATAACTTAGACAAAGACAATGAAATATATGCGTCAAGTTTTCAAAAATATCGATGGATGATTACAGCTAAAATAAAGGATGATGCTTACAAAAGAGGCGGAGATGAAAGATTGACTGAAGAAATTATCGAAATTTTGAAAGAAAAGACGAGTCCTTCTATACGTGACGCCGTTATTCAAAGTATTATGTTTTTATATATTCCCAAAGAGAATAGTGCTCAAATCAAGGAAGAGTTACTTAATCTAGCAACTGGCAATGAGACTAAGAAAGTGATACAAGATCGCTTTAAAAAAGTGAGCAATCTTCTCAGAGGAAAAAGGTCTCCTACTTTTGACTTCGAAAACTTTAATGGGGGAACTACTAAGCTTCAAGATTTTGAAGGTAAATATGTTTACATAGATGTTTGGGCTACTTGGTGCTCTCCCTGCATCGCAGAGATACCAAGTTTAAAAAAGCTAGAAAGTGAGTATGAAGATGCAAACATAGCCTTTGCAAGTATCTCTGTAGACTTTGAGGAGAATTATGATAAATGGAGAAAGATGGTGACTGACAAGTCTCTTGGCGGCTCACAACTAATCGCAGACAACAATTTTGAATCTGCGTTTGTTAAAGATTATGCCATACGTGAGATTCCTAGATTTATTTTAATAGACCCTAATGGAAATATTGTGAGTGCAGATGCTCCAAAGCCATCTAGTGAACAACTTATAGCAACCTTCACTCAACTGGGAATTAAATAAGAAAAGGTATTAGAAATAATAACTACAAAAAAGTGCTGTCATATGACAGCACTTTTTTTATTAGAACAATTCTAATACCTCCACCGGTACTCGCATAGGTCGTCCTTGGGGCATTTTGAGCAAGCACCAGTTTGTAACTGTACTCACCAGTACTTTTTCTTCTCCCTTGCGTTTTATAGTGGTATGTCGCTGCGAGGTCGCGCCAGAGATTTGAACCACCGTAGTTGTTACCACAATCTCGTCATCTTTAAATGCCTGCCCGTGATACTTTATATGGTGATCCATTACTACCCACGCCATTTTATTGATGCCTAGTCGCTCTTCGGCTGGGTCTTCGTCTTTAAAATAGTCTCTCGTTACGTGGTTCCAATGTTTTGATGCAGCAATTTGCACCCAGTCTAAGTACACAACATTGTTTACGTGGTTGAGCACATCTATAGCAGATGCTGGTACGGTGAGGTGATATTCATAGCTTTTCTGGCTCAAATACCTAGTATAAGTTTTGCGATATAGAGGTAAATAAGTATCCCAAATATATCATTACTTGTAGTAATAAACGGCCCAGTTGCAATCGCAGGATCAATCCCTCGTTTATGTAAAAACAACGGAATAAACGTACCTATAATCCCGGCAACAATAATTACAACAAATAGCGAAATTGATATAGACGTCGCATAGTCTACCGCACTTTCTGATATCCATACGTAAAAGAACAATACAATGGCGAGCGCAGCACCGTTAAGCATTGCGAGCAGCATTTCCTTAATTAATCTGTTACCTATGCTTCCTTTTACATCATCATTTGCAAGACCTTGTACAATAATCGCACTAGATTGCACCCCTACATTTCCAGCCATTGCAGCAATAAGCGGTGTAAATAGTAAAAGAATAACGTGATCATTTAACACCTCTTCAAAACCGCCCATAATAGCCGCAGCTCCTACACCACCTAGTAATCCTAAAAATAGCCAAGGCAACCTCGCGCGAGTGAGTTGTAGTATGCTATCATCTGCCTCGACATCTTGAGAGATACCTGCTGCCATCTGGTAATCTTTTTCGGCCTCTTCTTTTATAAAATCTACAATATCATCTATTGTAATGCGTCCTTGCAGCACACGCTTATCATCTACAACGGGTATAGCCTCTAGGTCATACTTTTGCATCAACTTTGCAACATCTTCTGCTGGGTCATTTACATTTACAGAGTCTACTTTAGGTATATAGATTTCAGATATTTTTGTTCTCGTATCTGAGGTAAGAAGGTCTTTGAGCGACAGTCTCCCTATGAGTTCATTTTCTTTAGTAACCACGTAGATAGAGTGCACTCGTGTCACCTCTTCTGCCTGGCGACGCATCTCACGCACACATCCTGCGACAGTCCAAGTTTCTTTTACTTTTATGAGCTCCTTTGCCATAAGGCCACCAGCACTATTCTCGTCATATTGCAGCATCTCACGTATGTCTGCTCTATGCTCTTCATCTTCTATCTGGTTTATTACTGCTAGCTGTATATCATCATCTAGCTCACCTATCATATCTACCGCATCATCGGTATCCATTTCTTCTACCTCATCTGCAATTTCGGCGGGAGTAAGGTTTTCAAGAAGTTTTTCTCGTACATCTTCGTCTAGCTCCATAAGAGCCTCAGAGGTTTGCTCACTGTCTAAGAGAAGAACTAGGTAGGCAGCCTCATCTGAATCTACCTCATCAAGAATTTCTGCAATATCTGCGTGGTGAAGATCTGTAAGCAATTCTTTGAGGGCTACCTCATCTTGAACAGAAACGTATGCTTGTATCTGGTCTATGAGATTGCTTGTGAGTTGAAATTGCATAGGTTTGTTTTTACTAGTAGTACAAATATAGGAAAACCCCTTGCGCAGAGTAATTACAATGCCTAGAGATTTTACTGCTCTTCTATATCTTTTGTGATTGCTGCTGTAAGTTCTATAAAGCCTTGTACAGAGATTTGCTCTGGGCGTTTATTAAGTATTTCGCTTTCGCGAAAGCGGTCACTTAACCCCATACCCTTAAGACTGTTTCTCAAGGTCTTTCGGCGCTGCTGAAATGCCATTTTTACGACCTTAAATAACATTTCTTCTGAGCAACCTATGTTTTTAAAATTTTCTTTTCGCTTTAAGCGTAAAACTCCACTATCTACTTTAGGCGGTGGTATAAAAACAGTGGGAGGAACCGTAAATAAGTATTCTGCATCATAAAACGCTTGCGCTAGTACAGATAAAATGCCGTAGGTCTTGCTCCCGTGGCTTGCACAAATGCGCGCGGCAACCTCTTTTTGAAACATACCCGTAAACTCTGGGATGCGCTCTTTGTGCTCAATAGTTTTAAAAACTATTTGCGTACTTATATTATATGGAAAGTTGCCTGTGATAGCGAGTGGCTCTCCAGGGTAAATAGTGTCTAGGTCGTACTTTAAAAAATCTGCTTCTAGCACGGTAAACTTCTCATCATTGAGCTTATGCTCTAGCGTAAACGAGCTTCTTAAATACTCAATAGACTCGGTATCTAGGTCCATCACCGTGAGTTGTGCTGGTTTTGCTAGAATATACTTGGTGAGTACTCCCGTACCTGGGCCTATCTCTAAGATGTGCTTGTATCCTTCTAGTGTGAGCGTGTCTCCTATATCTCTTGCCACAGACTCATCACCTAAGAAGTGTTGCCCCAAGTGCTTTTTTGCCTTCACCCCTTGATCGCGATGACCACGGTTTGCGTGTGGCTTTTCAAATTTTTTGTTCTTTTTTTGTTTTGGCATTGTAGTGGGGCTAGTGAGTAAGAGTTGCTTATGTTTTCTTGACGGCAAACTAGTGTTGTGAGATTACCTCAAGCTCTGTTCTAAAAGCGACAAATTTACCCGCAAACTTATTGCTTGCTGCTTGTAATCTGGCTTGATCTTCGGCATAGTAGGCATCAAGGTGCTGCTGGCTAGGGCAACCATATTGCACAGAGTAGGTTACTCCGCCCATCTCCTCTTCGGCACGGACTTTTGTCATAAGTGCTTTTTCAAACTTTCCGGTTGCAATCACTTCTGGTATGTGTACTTCTTGCATCCAGATAAGCCATTCTTTTTCAACAGACTCTTCTATGTTTATGGTAACGTTATATATAAGCATTTTTTATATTTTCTAATTAATTGCGTCGCCTCTCAAATTCCTAAATCGCTTTTGTGCCTCTACATAATAAATACTATCTGCAAGGTCAAATATGATGCGCTCATAATTATTTTTTGCCTTTTCTGGCTGATTGAGCGGTCCTTCATATAGTCTAGCTAGGCGATAATAAGCATCATCTGCTAGTACGCCATCGCTGTAATACTCTATAATGGTGAGGTAATTTTTTTCGGCTTTTTTGAAATCTTTTTTAGCTTCTAGAAGTTTTGCTTGAGACAGGAGTGCCTCATCTTCTATCTTTTCTCCTTTATGAACCTCTAGTATATCGTCATATAGGGCGATAGCCTCTTCGGTCTTGTTTTGATATGCACGCAGGCTTGCCGTAGCATACTTTTTGAGCGCTGTTTGCAAGCTATCATCCATAGAGTTATCACGTATCACGAGTAGCAGCTCTAGAGCATCATTTGCAATGAGTTGTGTGGCTCCCGCTTTAAGTACATTGAGTTGTGCCTCTGCCCAGTCAAAATCTGCCTTATAGTAACTCGTCTGTGCAACTTTAAATCGTGCCTCTTGTGAGATGACATTATTTTTAATCTTGTTCTGGATCTGTGAGTAATAGATAAGTGCCTGGTTAAACTTCTCTTTGAGCACGAGTACATCTGCAAGCTCCATCTTGAGTCGCGCCTCGTCAAATCTTCTTAACGGTGACTTAAGTGATTTTTTAAGATACGTAATCGCGGCATCTGGCTGCTCCATATTAAAGGCTAGATAATGCGCATAATCTATCTGTAGCGGTATGGTAAATGGTGTTTGACCATACTCATCAAGAATAGCTTCATACCTGTTTTTTATAGCTTCTTGGGCATCTACAGTGCTAGCACTAGCGATGTCTATCTTTATAAGTTTTTGTTCGGCTTCTAGCTTTACATCTTCATTTGCAATGTTTTCTTTTAAAAATAGTAAGATCTCTCTAGCATCTTCTAGCTCACCTTCTTCTATGGCAATATCTGCAAGGTTTTCTAAACCCTCGTACCTTCCGTCTGTACGGCGATAAATAGCTTTTTCTTGAGCAAAGGCTTTGTTATACTGTTTTTGCTGGATAAATAGCCAACTAAGCAAATCATTATAAAGTACGTTTTGCTCAGACTGTAATCGCTTGAGTAGTGTTTTTCTAAAAATGATATTTGCATCATTAAGCGGGTCATCATTTATATAAATTGAGAAATTGCGTTGTGCCACCTGCACATACTTCCCGCTTCTATTTATAAGGTTGAGATAGGCATCAAACATCTTTTGCACTTCACCTAGTTCCCCATATAGTTTTGCTAGCTGTATATTAAAATTTGAATTAGGGTTACTCTCCATACCCACCTCATAAGTACGCACGGCTTCTTCTAGCAGGCTATGCTGTTGCAAGGTGCGAGCGGCACGATAAGGATTCATTGTACCCTGTGCTACGCCTTCAATTACCTGGTCATAATAACTTCTGGCTATAGAGTCTTGCGCTTGCAGCTGGTGGTTATACCCTAACTCTACAAGTAAAAACCCTTTATCTCTCGTGGTTTTAAGATTTTGACTTATCACCTCTTCGGCTTTATTATACTGCTCTAGTTGCTGGTAACTTTTTATAAGCCCAGCGAGTAGTACGCTGTTTCCGCGTTGTTTTACTAGGGCTTTTTTATAAGAGATAATGGCTTTTTGATACTCGCCTTGGTCTGCATAATTGCGCGCTAGCTGTTCTGATTGCGCTTTCGCGAAAGCGGAAACCAGCAACAACATAACAACTTGTAGTAACAAACTCTTCTTCATAGCCTAAAGATAACGAAAAACGTGCCATAGCATTGCTGCAGCACGTTTCTATATTATAATAGTGTTCCATTACAAAGGCTACACTCCTTCTCGATAAAGAAATGGCTTTGCGTGGGAAGTGATTTTTTTTAATCTATCATATCAAAACCACAGTACGGCACAAGTGCCTTAGGGATTTTTATCCCCTCTGGAGTTTGGCAATTTTCTAAAATCCCTGCGAGTACACGTGGCAATGCAAGCGCACTACCGTTAAGTGTGTGTGCAAGCTTGTTTTGTCCATCTTGGTCTTTAAAACGAAGTTTTAAACGGTTTGCCTGAAAGGTCAAAAAGTTAGACACAGAGCTTATCTCTAGCCAGCGATCTTGTGCTGTACTAAAGAGTTCAAAATCATACGTAAGGTGACTGGTAAACCCAAGATCACCACCACAAAGACGCAAGATTCTGTATGGCAATTCTAGTTCTTGCAAGATCGTCTTTACGTGATCTACCATCCCGTCTAGCGCCGCAGCACTATTATCTGGGTGCTCGATACGCACAATCTCTACTTTATCAAACTGGTGCAACCTGTTAAGCCCACGTACGTGCGCTCCATAAGATCCTGCCTCTCTTCTAAAACAAGGTGTGTACCCAGTACAAGTGATAGGCAACTCACTATGACTGCGCAAATCACCGCGGAACATATTAGTCACCGGCACCTCTGCCGTAGGGATTAAATATAAGTCGTCTTCTGTCACGTGATACATTTGCCCTTCCTTATCTGGAAGTTGCCCTGTACCAAAACCAGAAGCCTCATTTACAAGGTGTGGCACCTGATACTCTGTATAGCCTGCGGCTGTATTTTTATCTAAAAAATAAGAGATAAGCGCACGCTGTAAGCGAGCTCCCTTACCTTTATATACCGGAAAACCTGCTCCCGTAATTTTTGTACCTAGCTCAAAGTCTATAATGTCATACTTTTTTGCAAGCTCCCAGTGTGGTAGCGCCGCATCGTGTAGTACTGGGATGTCTCCTTCTCTAAAGATCTCCTCATTATCCTCATCACTATTACCTTCTGGCACGCTATCGTGAGGCACGTTAGGCAGTTGGTATAGTAAATTTTGAAGCTCTTCTGTAGCCGCATTAAGCTGCTCCTGTAGTGTTTTAGACTGCTCTTTGAGACCGGCTGTTTTCTCCTTTAAGAGATTTGCCTTTTGCGCTTCTCCGCTCTTAAAAAGCATCCCAATTTCTTTAGAAAACTTATTACTATCTGCAAGTACTTCATCTAACTTTGACTGGGAATTACGACGTAACTCATCTGCAGCAATAACTTGATCTAGCAAGGTTGCGGCGTCTATGTTTCTTTTAGATAACGCTTTCGCGAAAGCTTCTTTGTTTTCTCTAATGTGTGCTACTTCTAGCATAGTAAATGGGTTTTAAAAACGAAAGGGTAAATTTAAGGAAATGCCCGCAAGTAAAAGAAAAGCCACCACCTAGTTTTTACAAGCTGCTAGAGAAATTTTTAAAAATATCGCTCGTTTTACGGAAATCCGTAAAATTGTAGCCGCGAGTGGTTGTAATTTTACAGTCATTCATCAATCAAAAAACCGAGCAGTGCTTTTTACTCCTGCTTTCTTAGTGGAGGGCGAACTCTCGTGGAGTCACGAAGATCTTCCTGCTTTTCTAAAGAGCCTACACTAGGAAAAAATGGTTTGTCATTGAGATAATCCTCACTTTCTAGCACCCAGCTATTATGCTCAAACCATTGCCAGCTCACGCTCGCAAGGTCTACCTTAGGGTCAATCAATAATTTAGAACGGCGCCCGTTAATGCGTACTCTACAACGCACATAGATAGCCACATCTTCTCCTTGAGCAGCTTTAAGACGTTTTATATGCTGTGCAAATTGCCAGATCACATCTGGCTTAGAACGTATGTTGCGCTGCTGGTTTTTAGTAAGATATTCTTTGTGGTCTAGCGTTGTACGTTTTCCTGTTGCCTTGTCTTCTATCGTAAACTTTACGGTACCGCTTTTAGAACGTAGCATCATACGCCAGCTCAAGCGATGTCCTTCCTCACTCCACAGTACATTATCTGGTATAAAATGCTGGCGCAGTGGCAAACCTACTTGAAAGATAAAATACACGGCAAACACCGCTAGAAGGGCTCCTTTATACGTAGGTACTACGACATCGTCACTTGTGTTGTTATAATAAGGTTTCCACCTTTTTAAGAACATACGGTTTATGGTTTTTGGCTCAAAAAAGAACACGGTAAACGCCAGTGACATATAAGGGAAAATTCCAATTTGAAACACAAACGAGTTAAAGAGATGAAAGAAAATAGAGATAAAAAATGCCCACTTGCGCGTCTTTTTCCAAAGCAATGCTGGGATGATTAATCCGTCAAAAAGGATTCCTACATAGGCAATCACCCAGTGTGTCCACTTTTGTTGCAATACACCACCCACGAGCCAGTAATCTTTCTTACCACGCATTAATATTTCTGGCACCGTAGCATCTAGCCAGTCTGGATATATTTTGGCAACAGAGGCGTAGGTATAGACAATCCACAGTTGTACTATTATAAATAGTGTGACCCATCGTGGCATAGAGAGGTCTCTTACGCTTTCGCGAAAGCGTGCATCTAGTGAGAAAGATCTGTGAGCCGGCAGTATTGCCATAATCCAGAGCAATAACATCAAGAGGTAGTAGTGATTATTATATGCTGTTTTTTGCATAAAATACACTGTGCTCCACATAATCGCATAGCCTACAATGGCCACACGATACTTAAAACCTAGCATTACCATCACCCCAAAAATGCCCATTAACCCAAACCAAGCATACATTTGTGGCCCCGGGCCCGGGAATGTTTGTAAAAAGTCAAAGCCTATGAAGTTAAATGTAAAATCTGGCGCAACAAGTATGCGACGTACCCAGCCAGTAATGAGTGCTCCCCAAGCCTCACAAGTAATAAGAAAACCAAAAAACACTCTAAAAACGATGAGTGCGCTGTTATCTATTCTTGTAAAGAGTAGCTTGTTAATTCCCATTTGTTAAGCGTTTTGAGAATTTGATTTTTCTAGGTTTACTATGTAGTTACGAGAAAACGCTTCGTCAGTTTTCATCGCTGCGACAAGTTCATCTATAGTATCAAAGGTTTTTTCTTCTCTTATACGTTCTAGTAGTTGTATCTCCAGCTGTTGCCCATAGAGGTCTTCATCAAAATCAAAGAAGTAGGTCTCTATAGTTTGCTTCTCTCCTCCTACCGTAGGGTTTGTACCTATATTCATCATCCCGAATACTGGCTTACCGCTTATGATTGCTTTTGCTACATAAACGCCTTGTGCAGGGATGAGTTTATAATCTTCGGCTATTTCTAGGTTTGCAGTGGGGTAGCCTATGGTTCTACCTAGGCTTTTACCTTTTACCACAACTCCATTAAGCATAAAAGGCGCACTGAGATAACTATTTGCTAGTGCAACATTACCACTTACTAGTGCCTTGCGCACTTTAGTAGAGCTTATGGCTACATCTTCTAGTTCTTGTTTTGAGATTTCCTCTACCTCAAAGCCCAGCGTTTTTCCAAAACGCTTGAGATCTTCAATATTTGCATTACGATTACGGCCAAAACGGTGGTCATACCCTATAATCACTTTTTTTGCATTAAGGCTGTTTACCAGTATTTCTTCTACAAAAGTCTCTGCGTGATAACGAGAGAAATCTAGTGTAAAAGGATGTATTACCAGGTGATCAAGGTCTAAACTCTCAAGCAGTTGCTCACGCTCTGCAATGGTGTTTATAAGCTTGAGCGAGGTATCTTTTTGTAACACCATACGCGGGTGCGGAAAAAAAGTAAGTACGCACGACTCCCAGCCGTTTGCGCGGGCGCTCTCATTTATTCTGTTTATAATCTTTCTGTGACCTAGGTGCAAGCCATCAAAGGTGCCTATAGTCACCACGGTTCCTTTTTGAGAGGTAAATGTATGTGCGCTGTTATGAGTTTTCACTACTATTTTCCGTTGTAGGCGTTCATTGTATTATTTATCCCAGCTTTTACAAACGAGGCTATGACCTCGCTGGCTTTATCTAGTCGTTCTGGTAGTGCTGCGTTCTCGTCTGGTGTCCACTCACCTAGCACATAATCTACCTGCCTCCCTTTTGAAAACTGATCACTTATCCCAAAACGGAATCTATTATACTTAGTCGTATTGAGCTGTGCTTGCGTATCCTTAAGACCGTTGTGTCCTCCGTCTGAGCCTTTGGTTTTTACACGTATGGTTCCAAACTCTAGGTTAAGATCATCTGTGATAACTAGTAGGTTTTCTACAGGGACTTTTTCTTGTTGTAGCCAGTAGCGTATGGCTTTACCACTTAGATTCATAAAGGTATTAGGCTTCAGCAGTATTACTGTTTTACCTTTTACTCTGGTACGTGCGATGTCACCTAGCTTTTCGGTTTCAAAGGTGGTTTCTTGCGCTTTCGCGAAAGCGTCTACTACTTTAAAACCTATATTGTGACGTGTGTTTTCATATTTGGGACCAATGTTACCCAAACCAACGATGAGAAATTTTTTCATAGGGTCTACTGCTGCTTCATCTTCTTTAGATTTATTAAAAAGTCTTCCAAAAAAAGCGAGCATAGTTAGGAGTTTAATAGCAATGACAAGGTAATCGCTTTGTTATGGGATACCGATAGTCACTAATGTATAAAAATAAAAAAAGCATCTCGAAGAACGAGATGCTTTTGTATTTATAATTTATGAGATAAATTAATCTTCCTTTACAGCAGCTACATCGCTAGTCTCTGTTGATGGAACATCATCCTCATCCTCATCCTCATCGTCAACAACGGCAGTACGTGAAGTTCTCACTTGACATACAACTGTGTTGTCTGGGTGCATTATTGTTATGTTTTCTTGTGGAAGCTCTCCTATGTAAAGCTTGTTTCCAATCTTAAGGTTTGTAATATCTGCCTCAAGAAAATCTGGAAGATCTTTTGGAAGTGCTTTCACACGTAGTACACGGTTTGTTTTACGTAAAACACCTCCGTTACGAACACCTTTAGAGTTTCCTGTAAAGTGTACTGGGATGTTCATCGTCACTTCTTTACCATCAAAAATCTGGTAGAAGTCTATGTGTAAGATACGATCAGTTACCGGGTGAAACTGTATGTCTTGTAATATAGCTTGTACGGTTACACCGTCTAGCTCTATCTCTACAGTGTGCGCGTCTGGAGTGTAAACCAAATTTTTAAACGCTAGTTCTGGTGCGCTGAAATGTAGTGGCTCGTCCCCTCCGTATACTACGCAAGGTACCAGTCCAGCATTACGTAAGGCTTTTGTAGCTTTCTTGCCTACGCTTTCTCTTTTAGATCCTTGGATCGAAACTGATTTCATTGTTAAATAATTATAGTTAAAAAAAAAATATTACATAATAAACTTAGATGCGATACTTGTGTTACTATTAACACGGTGCATTACATCTGCAAAAAGTGGGGCGCAAGTTAATACCTTTACCTTATCACTTTTATGGTCTCTCGGGATTGAATCTGTTACTATCAATTCTGCCAGTTGACTATTTTCTATTTTATCATAAGCGTTACCACTTAATATGGCGTGTGTACATATGGCACGTACGCTTAATGCTCCTTTTTCCATCATTAGGTCTGCAGCCTTTGTAAGTGTTCCGGCAGTATCTACCATATCATCTACAAGTACTACGTGCTGTCCTGCTACACTACCTATAAGCTCCATATGAGAGATAACATTTGCCTTTGCACGTTGCTTGTAACAAATAACTACGTCACTCTCCATTGCTTTACTATATGCATAAGCTCTCTTACTACCTCCCATATCTGGTGATGCGATGGTAAGATTTTCTAATCCTAACCCCTTTAAATAAGGAAGGAAAATTGTACTTGCAAATAGATGATCTACTGGCTTCTCAAAAAATCCTTGTATTTGATCTGCGTGTAAATCCATTGTGATAATACGTGTAGCACCTGCTGTTTCTAGCAGGCTTGCCATAAGCTTTGCAGCAATAGGCACACGTGGCTTATCCTTACGATCTTGTCGCGCCCACCCAAAATAAGGTATCACGGCAGTAATGTGTCTTGCACTTGCACGCTTTGCAGCATCTAGCATTAATAACATTTCCATCATATTATCTGATGATGGCATCGTACTCCCTATAATAAAAACACGTGACCCACGTACAGACTCTTCAAAAGAAGGCTGAAACTCACCGTCGCTATATGTTGATGTGATTACGTTTCCTAATGGTTGCCCAAAAGCTTTTGCAATCTTTTCAGCCAGTGGCTTGCTTTGTTGACAAGCAAAAATCTTCGGTTGCGGTGCGGTAGCAGTCATTTATAATGAGTTACGGTTGTTATGTTTCCTCTAAGGAGGTGCAAAAATAGTAATTAAAAATGAGTGCAGCAGTACAAAAAGCGTGCTTTTGTGGTGGGTAGATAAAAATATTCTTTAATTTTGTGCTCTCAAAACAACTCAAGTTGTTGTTTCCTCTAGCCGAAATGGCGGAATTGGTAGACGCGCGCGACTCAAACTCGCGTTCCTTTGGAGTGTGGGTTCGATTCCCACTTTCGGTACAAGAAAGCCTTTATCTCACAGATAGAGGCTTTTTTATTGCTCCATATCTTTAAGCTGTATACTCAAGGCCTTGGTAGATAATTGCACCTCTATAAGCGACAGTATAAGAGAGGTCATAAGAGCAACCAGACTTACAGCAAACACTAGGTTTGCCCAGAAGGTGATATCTATATAAATAAGAAACATCGTTATCACCGCAAGTAGAAAGCTTACAATCGCCACCGCCTGCATATTTTTAATGATAGATAGACGCTTTCTTAACTTAGTTACTTGAAGCCGCACATCTTCAGAGCCTGTCTCTTGGTAAGAGGCGTGCAAGTTTCTAATAAGTGCAGCAATAGCGAGGTAGCGAGCGTTATATGCAAGCATTGTCAAAGAGATTGCAGGAAACAAAAGAGCCGGTATACTTAAGGTAAGATTCATATAGTAGTTACTTATCGTAAAGCTAAGAGATTGCACTACAATATAAAAACCCTAGACTTCTTAAAAATCTAGGGCTTTTAAAGCTAATTCAAATAATATATATCTAGTGACGGTCTGCAAATGTGAAAGCAGGATTTCTGAACTTTTTCATATGCAGTAATCTACCGTATCTTTCAAGATTGCGCTTTATGTTTTCGGTTGCCTGGTCATAATTAGACGGGCGATTTTTTACTGATGTGTTCATACTGTTTTGCTTTTTGATTTACATAAGAGACACGTTCTTTTTTTGAATGTTACAAATCTGATGCCAAAAGTTATTTATGTAATAAAAAAGAAGCATCCACAGCCACTTGTCTTTCACAAACCATTAACTAGCAGTCACAAAACCAGGTTAATAAATAAAATAAAAGCTACGCGCCTCCCTATCTTTATGATAGAAGAAGAGTAACTTCTTCAAAACAATTGATAAAGAAAAGCTTATAACATAACACTACTATTATGAAATCCATCATACTATTACTTACGACAGTCATCTCTTTTACAATGCTCTCACCAGAGATTAGTACGAGCAAAAAAGAAGTACTTACAGAAACGCTCACTTTTGATGCTTATGAGGGAGGTTACTTCTTCTTTACAGATGAGCAACAAGAACCTCTCATTCTTGTGAGCGATTCACAAGCAAGTATCTCACTTAAGAAGTTGCAAGCAAATGAAGTAACAGGCGAGAAGTTTAAAGTTAAGTACAAGAACACTGCGACAGAAGGTGAGACCTCAAACCAAGGACTACTTCTACACGTGATACTTGACTAATACATCTTCTCCCTTACCTTTACTAAAAACCCAATAAACTGTTGAAAAAGCCACTTCTAGAATTTACAGATAAGGGCATCTATTGCCCGCCCGCAAAGGTCTATCTAGACCCGTGGAAACCTGTAGATAAAGCCCTCATCACACACGGCCACGCAGACCATAGTCGGTGGGGACATAAACAGTACATCACTCACGAGAGCAATGTGCCTATTATTTCTCATAGGTTGGGTGATATTAATGTTTCTGGGGTACGCTTTCGCGAAAGCGTAAACATCAACAATGTAAAATTCACCTTTCATCCCGCTGGTCACATTCCTGGCTCTAGTCAGATACGTGTAGAACACAAGGGCGAAGTGTGGGTATTTACAGGCGATTATAAGACTGAAGTAGATGGTGTCTCTCAACCCTACGAACCCGTAAAATGCGACACTTTCATCACCGAATGCACCTTTGGACTCCCAGCCTTCAAGTGGACACCACAGGCCGAAGTAATGCACGATATAAATACCTGGTGGGCGCAAAACAAAGCTGAAGGGAAGTGCTCTGTACTTTTTGCTTACAGCTTAGGTAAAGCACAACGACTACTCAAACACCTTGATCCAAGTATAGGAAAGATACTCACACACGGCGCTATCGAAAAAATGACCGAAGTATTACGCCCTATGATTGATATGCCAGCAA
This sequence comes from Dokdonia donghaensis DSW-1, assembly GCF_001653755.1. Classification (GTDB taxonomy): domain Bacteria; phylum Bacteroidota; class Bacteroidia; order Flavobacteriales; family Flavobacteriaceae; genus Dokdonia; species Dokdonia donghaensis. The sequence continues at coordinate 560,413 of NZ_CP015125.1, forward strand.
CAGAATTAATCACTAGAGATACCAAAAAGGAAGACTTTAAAGGAAGTATCGTTCTAGCACCACCAGCCACTCACGGCAGTACGTGGATACGCAAGATGGTGCCATATGCAACCGCTAGCGCTAGCGGCTGGATGGCTTTTAGAGGAGCACGTAGGCGTAGAGCAATAGATAAGGGTTTTGTGCTTAGTGATCACTGTGACTGGCCTAGTCTACTAGAAAGCATAGAAGCTACGGGTGCAGAAAAGATTATCTGCACACACGGATACACAGATATATTCTCACGGTATTTACGCGACTTAGGCTATGATGCTCGTACAGAAGTAACACAATATGAAGGCGAATTAGCCGAAGGAGATGCAAAAAAAGAGGAGGAGGAAACTAGCGTATGAAACTATTTGCAGCACTCATAAAAACCCTTGATTCTACAAATAAGACTAACGAGAAGGTAAAAGCCCTTGCGCATTATTTTAAGGAAGCGCCAGATAAAGACAAGGTGTGGACGATTGCCATCTTATCGCACCGTCGCCCTCCACGACCTGTAAACACAACCTTACTTAGGGAATGGGCAAGCGAGCTGGCTAACATCCCATTATGGCTTTTTGAAGAGAGCTATCACATCGTGGGTGACCTTGCAGAAACGATTGCACTTGTTGTACCCGCTGCTAAGGAGTCATCTGATAAGTCGCTTACACAGTTTCTGGAAGAAATGATTTCGCTTAAGCGAAAAACTGATGAAGAGAAAAAGGAACATCTCTTTGATAACTGGGCAAATCTAAATTATTATGAGCGCTTTGTATTTACAAAACTTATTACAGGAAGTTTTCGCATAGGTGTGAGTCAAAAGTTGATGACGCGCGCATTATCACAAGCGACAGATATAGAAGAAGATGTGCTTGCTTATAAATTAATGGGTGACTGGAAACCGCAAACTGTCACCTTTCACGATCTAGTTATCGAAGAAGATGCAAGTCAAGAGTTTTCTAGACCCTATCCATTTTATCTTGCCTATGCAGTTGAAGATGAACCTGCGGCGTTAGGTAATGTGTCAGACTTTCTTGCCGAACATAAATGGGACGGTATACGCTCACAAACTATTTTTCGAAATGGGGAGGTTTTTATCTGGAGTCGCGGTGAAGAGCTGGTGACAGATAAGTACCCAGAACTGGAGATTCTCAAAGAACACATACCAGACGGAACCGTCATAGATGGTGAGTTACTGCCTTTTTACAATGGCCAGATTGGTACATTTAATGATTTGCAAGCGCGCATAGGGCGTAAGACGGTGAGCAAGAAAATGCTCAAAGAAGTGCCTGTAATTATCAAAGCTTATGATATTCTAGAATGGGAAGGAAAAGACTTGCGTGAAACCGCTTTCGCGAAAAGAAGATCTATACTCGAATCGTTATATAGCAATATAACAGATAAAGGTCTGCCTATTGGTATTTCAGAGACAATGGAGTTTGATAGTTGGGAAGCGATGGCGCAAGAAAGAGAACGCAGTAGAGAGATGCGCTCGGAAGGATTAATGATTAAGCGCAAAGACAGCCCCTATCGCGTAGGTAGAAAAAAAGGCGACTGGTGGAAATGGAAAGTAGATCCGCTCACCATTGATGCTGTGCTCACCTATGCAATGCGTGGTCACGGTAGACGAAGTAATTTATTTACAGATTACACCTTTGGCTTATGGAATGAAGATAAAACCGAGCTCGTTACTTTTGCAAAAGCGTATTCAGGCCTCACAGATGCCGAGTTCAGAAAAGTAGACAACTGGATTAAAAAAAACACGTTAGAACGTTTTGGCCCAGTGAGATCTGTAACTCCGCATCACGTGTTTGAAATTGCCTTTGAAGGTATAGCGTTATCAAAAAGACATAAAAGTGGTATAGCCACGCGTTTTCCAAGGATGCTACGCTGGCGACACGATAAGAAGATAGAAGATGCAAATACACTAGAGGATTTGAAAGGGATGATTCCGAGCAACGAGGCCGAAGGGCAAGTTGTGAAGGAATCTCTTCCGCCCACAAAATAATAATGCAAGAAAGCAACATATAAATCTCCGCATAAGAGTAAGAACATTCGCAATATCAACTTCATTAAGATGCCATATTACACTTACATACTAACTAATAAGAATAAAACTGTTCTTTATGTAGGAGCAACTCGCAATCTTAAAATACGAATGGTTCAACATAAGACTAAATATTACCCCAAGTCTTTTAGCGCGCAATACAATTGCTACAACTTGATGTACTACGAATTATTTGAAACGCATAATGAAGTTCTCGCAAGAGAAAAGCAGTTAAAATCTGGCAATAGAAAACGGAAAATTTCATTAATCGAAAGTAAAAATCCTGACTGGTTAGATTTGGCAAGTTCCTACGCTTCGCTTGGAAGTGAAGATTATTTAATAAAAGAAATATGGTAAAAGGTGTATTTGGTTTGGTGGTTATTGGATCGCAACAGATTACTTCGCTGCACTCGTAATTATGAATAACAAAGAACTACTCGATATCGCAAATAACTGGTTCCAGTCGCAAGACTGGAAACCTTTTCCGTTTCAAAAACAAACGTGGAAGGCATTTCTTGCGGGTAAAAATGGATTGCTTAATGCGCCTACAGGTAGTGGTAAGACGTATGCACTTTGGTTTCCGGTGGTTCTTAATTACATCAAGAAAAATCCTGATTACAAGACCAAACATAAAAAAGGGCTAAAGGCCATTTGGATTACTCCGCTGCGCTCGCTGTCTAATGAGATTGAGCTTTCGGCTTCTCGCATCACACAAGATCTTGGCACACAGATGACGGTGGGAATACGCAATGGAGATACTCCACAATCTGAGCGTGCAAAGCAAAAGCGTTCTATGCCAGACTTGCTCATCACCACGCCAGAGAGCTTGATGCTTTTGATTGCTTCCAAAGGATATGAGAAGGTTTTTAAAAATTGCTCGGCTATAATTATTGATGAGTGGCACGAACTACTAGGCACTAAGCGAGGCGTCCAGATGGAACTCGCCTTGAGCCGATTGAAAACTGTTGCTTCAGATATGCGTATCTGGGGAATTTCGGCAACGATTGGTAATCTAGAGCAAGCTCGAGAAGTATTGCTGGGTTATGAGAGTAACGCTTTTCGCGAAAGCGTAATTATCAAAGCAAACATCAATAAAAAAATTACTGTTAAGTCTATCATTCCTGATGAGATGGAAACCTTTCCTTGGCGTGGTCATTTGGGATTGCATTTGCTGGAATATGTTGTACCCATCATTAATAAAAGTAAGACTACCTTACTCTTTACAAACACGCGCAGCCAGTGTGAAATCTGGTTTCAGCGCATTCTTGCGGCACATCCTGAGTATGCGGGAGAGATTGCAATGCACCACGGGAGTATCAATAAGGAGACGCGCACGTGGGTTGAGGGCGCCATTCGGAACGGCTCACTCAAGGCGGTGGTTTGTACTTCTAGCCTTGATCTAGGAGTAGACTTTGCGCCTGTTGAAACCATTATCCAAATAGGCGGCCCAAAGGGTGTCGCTCGCTTTTTACAACGTGCTGGGCGATCTGGTCACAGCCCTGGCAAAGAGAGTGTGATTTACTTTTTGCCTACGCACGCCATCGAGCTAGTAGAAGCCTCTGCCTTGCAACGCGCTGTAAAGGAAAATACGGTAGAAGATAGAATCCCGTATCTCAATAGTTTTGACGTACTGATTCAATATCTCGTGACGCTTGCAGTGTCCGACGGATTTTTGCCAGAAGATATCTGGCCCGAGATACAGACTACGTTTTGCTTTCAAGCAATGACAAAAGAGCAATGGGAATGGTGCCTTAATTTTATAACGATGGGTGCGCAATCCCTGCAAGCTTATGATGAGTATAAGAAGGTTGAGATTCTTGAGGACGGCAGATTTAAAGTAAATTCTCGTATGGTGGCAATGCGCCATCGCCTGCAAATAGGGACGATTGTAAGCGATGCAAATCTTGTAGTCAAATATCAAAAAGGTGGTTATATAGGCACCATAGAAGAGTTTTTCATCAGTAAGTTAACGCGTGGTGATGTGTTTACTTTTGCAGGTCGCAACCTAGAGTTTATCCGTATTAAAAATATGGAAGTGCACGTGCGTAACAGCTCAAAGAAAACGAACAAAGTTCCCTCGTGGATGGGCGGTAGGCTCACTTTAAGTAGCCAGATGTCGCAGCTGTTAAGGGAGGAACTGTATACTGGGAATTCGCTTTCGCGAAAGCGGTCTCTAGAGATTAATGCGCTAGAGCATATTTTTAGACAGCAAAAGGTAGAGAGCATCATCCCCAGTGATGAGCAACTGCTCATTGAGACTTTTAAAACGCGCGATGGCTATCATCACGTTTTTTACCCTTTTGAAGGTCGTTTTGTGCACGAAGCTATGGGCAGTTTACTTGGGTATCGCCTTAGTTTGCTAGACCCTATCACATTCTCTCTTGCCTTTAACGACTACGGTTTTGAACTACTTTCAGATCAACCCATAAACATTCAGCAGCTACTAGATAACGATTTATTTACGACGGCATATATGCACGACGACTTACAAAATAGTCTCAATGCTACAGAGATGGCAAGGCGAAAATTTAGAGACATTGCCGTGATTTCTGGGCTTGTTTTTACGGGTTTCCCAAACAAGCAAATCAAACAAAAACACCTGCAAAGTAGTAGTCAGCTGTTTTTTGATGTGTTTCGTGATTATGAGGCAGATAATTTATTATTTCAGCAGGCATTTACAGAGACTTTTGAGCACCAACTAGAAGAAGGCCGTTTACAACAAGCGCTTGAGCGCATAGAGACACAAGAAATTGTGTGGATGGATTGTGAGCAACCTACGCCTTTATCTTTCCCAATAATTACAGACCGCTTACGCGAAAAATTGAGTAGCGAAAAACTAGCCGACAGAATCAAGAAAATGACTGCAAAGTTGATGAAGAAAAAGAAATAATAGCCCTACGAAAGATTGCACTAGAAGTAAATATCTTGTGCTGTTCTAAAGGTATTTGCGTGCGCGTCAATAATTACTTTTATATCTGGAGAATAGCCGCCGCCCATACTACATTGCACGGGAATTTTTAAATCGAAACAGGTTTGTAATACAAACCGATCACGCTCTTTACAACCTTCTATACTACACCCCAATTTACCCAACTTATCACTCGCTAAAATATCGACTCCGCATAGGTAGAAGATGAAATCTGGCTGTTGTTCTTTAATGAGAGTTGGCAATGTTTTTTTAAGAATATCGAGATACTCTTGATCACCTGTATCGGTCTCTAATGCAATATCAAGATCTGAAATTTCTTTTCTAAAAGGGTAGTTTGCCTTACCGTGCATAGAAAACGTAAACACCGAATCGTCACCTGTGAAAATCTCTGCCGTACCGTTACCTTGATGAACATCGAGGTCTACAATGAGAATCTTTTTCGCAAGCTCGTTTGCTTGTAAATATCGCGCAGCAATCGCTTGGTCGTTGAGAAGACAAAACGCCTCTCCGTGATCTGTATAAGCGTGGTGCGTACCACCAGCAATATTCATTGCAATACCATTATCAAGCGCGTAGTGACACCCATCAATGGTGCCTTGAGTGATGATTAATTCGCGATCTACAAGTTCTTGTGAGAGCGGAAAACCGGTTTTTCGCTGTGCTCTAGGATCGATAGCTAGCGCTTTGAGATTCTCTACATATTCTGTAGTGTGACATCGTAAAATATGCTCGTGAGCTACCTGTACAGGCTCAAAAAAATTATGCTCATCGCAAGTACCTTCATACACTAACTGCTTCGGAAGCAAATCATACTTCTCCATAGGGAAACGATGTCCCTCCGGCAGTGGGTGTTTGTAAATGGGGTGAAATGCGATTTTGAGCATTAAGTATATTATAGTGAGTATACAAAGATACAATCACTCGTCATTTCGAGCTTGTCGAGAAATCACATAGGAGTAAGTGCATAAAAAAAGAAAGTGAGGAGCTACTCGTGTGATCTCTCCTATAGTCGAGATGACAATCTCTTGTCATTTCGAGCTTGTCGAGAAATCGCATAGGAGTAAGTACACAAAAAGCTACTTGTGTGACCTCTCGACACGCTCGAGGTGACAAAAATGCTTTCTTACAAATACGCTATATTTATGATTTACAATCTATTATGTTTACCAATTTCTACATCTACATAACTACGAACCAATACCGAACGACTGTATATATAGGCGTAACAAACAATATTCAAAGAAGAATTGGTCAGCACTATTTTGACTCTCAAAATGAGAAAAAATCATTTGCTGGTAAGTACAATTGTTATGAGCTCGTCTACTATGAAGGTTTTCAATATGCAAAAGATGCTATTACCAGAGAGAAACAACTAAAAAGGTGGAGTAGACAAAAGAAAAATCAGCTTATAGAAACTGTTAATCCTAAATGGGAGAGCTTAAATAATGAAGTGTTTTAAAGAGTAAATTCTTAGTTTCTTGTGTGATCTCTCCAATTGTCGAGATGACAATCGCTCGTCATTTCGAGCCTGTCGAGAAATCGCATATGAGTAAGTGCATCCGTGAGCTACTTGTGTGACCTCTCGACACGCTCGAGATGACTAACTGCTATTTCTCCAACTTCAATTGTATCCTCTTTCTTGCGATATCTACCTCTAGTACTTTTACAATTACTTGCTGTTGTAAACGTACGTGTGCACTCACATCACTCACATAGCCATCTGCAAGATTTGAAATATGTATGAGACCGCTTTCTTTAATCCCTATGTCTACAAAGGCGCCAAAAGCGGTTACATTATTTACAATCCCAGGAAGTAATTGTCCTGGCTGCACGTCTTCTATTGTTCTGATATTTTGATTAAAGGTAAACACCTTTGCTTTTTCTCTAATATCAAGACCTGGCTTTTCTAGCTCTCTTATAATATCTGTGAGTGTAGGAAGTCCTACCTCATCAGTTACATATTTTTGAAGGTCTATAGATTTAAGAAGGCTAGTGTTCCCTATCATTTCGGCGACAGAGACTTTTTGATCTTTGGCGATACTTGCAACCAACTTGTATCTCTCTGGATGTACTGACGAGTTATCTAGCGGATTTTCGGCGCCTGTGATTCTTAAGAACCCTGCGGCTTGTACAAAGGCTTTCCCTCCTAGACGTGGTACTTTTTTAATCTCTTGACGTGTTTTAAAAGGTCCTTCGCTTTCGCGAAAGCGTACTACACCCTCAGCAAGTTTTGATCCAATACCTGACACATAACTCAATAGCGGAGCACTTGCCGTATTTATATTGACACCTACGGCATTTACACAGTTTTCTACCGTCTGATCTAGTGATTTTTGAAGTGCGGTCTGGTCTACATCGTGCTGATATTGCCCGACGCCAATAGACTTTGCATCTATCTTCACCAGCTCTGCCAGCGGGTCTTGCAACCTACGACCTATAGAAACCGCGCCACGCACCGTCACGTCATAATTAGGAAACTCATCACGGGCAATCTTGCTTGCACTGTAAATAGAAGCTCCCGCCTCACTCACGACAAAAACCTCTATTGCATTCTTAAAATGAATGCGTTTTACAAGTCTTTCGGTCTCGCGGGAAGCCGTACCGTTACCGATGGCGATTGCCTCAATTTTATATGCATCTGTAAGACTAGATATCTTCTTTATAGCGCCTGTATCATCATTTTTTGGCGCGTGTGGGTAGATGGTCTCATTATGTAATAACTGTCCCTGTGCATCGAGGCACACCAGTTTGCAACCCGTTCTAAAACCTGGGTCTAGCGCAAGAATACGCTTCTCACCTAGCGGCGAACCAAGGAGTAATTGTTTTAAATTTTTTGCGAAAACCTGAATAGCAGTTTCATCTGCAGTTTTCTTTGCTTCTGAGAGACGCTCATTGCTCAATGCAGGAAATAATAGTCGCTTGTAAGCATCTTTTATGGCAAGCTCAATCTGTGTGGCGCTGTCGCCACGAGAGCGTATGAGTTTGCGTTCTATTTTATCAAGCGCTCGCACATCATCAATGACAACTTTGACACGGATGTAGCCTTCATTTTCAGCTCTTAAAATGGCGAGTAGTCTGTGTGACGGACAGCGACTTAATGACTCTGACCAGTCAAAATAATCACGGAATTTCTGGGCTTTCTCATCGTTTGCCATTTTCTTAACCACCTTCGTCTCTATGGTGGCAAAACGTTTTAATTGCTCACGTATATTATTACGTATATCTGCACGCTCATTAATCCACTCGGCTATAATGTGACGTGCTCCTTCTAGCGCACTTTGTGCATCTGGAACCTCCTTATTAGTATATCGATGCGCTAGTCCTTCTGGATCTTGCGCATTTTGAGACATAATGATTTTGGCAAGTGGTTCTAGTCCGTTTACACGTGCTGTCTCGGCTTTCGTTTTACGCTTTTTCTTGTACGGTAAATACAAGTCTTCTAGCGTAGTAAGATCTTGCGTTTTTTCAATCTTATCATTGAGTTCGCTGGTAAGAACGTCTTGCTCTTCTAGTGATTTAAGAATTGATTTTTTACGTTTTTCTAAAGTCTCAAACTGCTCTTTAAGCTCAATAATTTCTCCTATCGCCACCTCATCTAGTCCACCCGTCGCTTCCTTACGGTAGCGCGCTATAAATGGGAGTGTGCAGTCTTCGTTGAGGAGATCTAGTGTATTTTTTACACCTTTTTCTGATAAGCCTGAGCTTTTGATTACGTATTGTAAAACCTCCACACGCTTAACTTATCATACTCCCATTACTCACTCCTTCAGCACCTGTGCTGAGCGCAGTCGAAGTATCTGGATTTACAAAAACTAACTTACCACTAGCATCCTCTGTCATTAAGATCATTCCTTCACTCTCTACACCGCGCAGTGCTCTAGGAGCCAGGTTTACAAGTACCGTTACTTGTTTCCCTATTACTTCTTCTGGAGTAAAGCTCTCTGCTATACCAGAAACAATAGTGCGTACGTCAATACCTGTATCTACTTTTAAGATGAGAAGTTTCTTCGTTTTCTTCATCTTCTCTGCTTCGATAATGGTACCTACTCGCATATCGAGTTTTGTAAAATCGTCAAAGGTAATTGTGTCCTTTTGTGGCTCTACAACTGCATTTTCGGCAGCGGCTTCTGCTTCGTTTGCTGCTTTACTTGCTTCTAGCTTATCTAGCTGTACTTGTATCTGACTGTCTTCTATTTTTGAGAAGAGTAATTGAGATTTATTAATGGTGTGACCAGCTGGTAGTAAGACCTCCTTAGATGATATATCACTCCATTGTAATGCGTTCTCATCTGCACTTGGACTGACATTGAGAATATCTTTCAGTTTTCCACTTGTATGAGGAAGTAATGGCTCGCTCAAAACAGAAAGTGCAGCTGCAATTTGTAAGGCTACATACATTACAGTTTTAGTGCGCTCTTCATCTGTTTTGATTGTCTTCCACGGCTCTTCGTCTGCTAGGTATTTGTTTCCTAGACGAGCGAGGTTCATAAATTCTGTTTGGCTTTCGCGAAAGCGGTATTTTTCTATACTGCTACCTATCACTGCAGGGTATGCTTTTATAGCATCTAGCACTTCTGTATCTAACGCATTAAAAGCACCCGGCTCTGGTATCGCGCCATCATAATATTTGTGCGTAAGTACGGTAACTCTGTTAATGAAGTTTCCGAAAATTGCTACTAGTTCGCTATTATTTCTAGTTTGGAAATCCTTCCAAGTAAAGTCGTTATCCTTAGATTCTGGTGCGTTTGCAGTAAGCACATAACGCAACACATCCTGCTGATCTGGAAATTCTTCAAGATATTCGTGTAACCATACTGCCCAGTTTTTTGACGTAGAAAGCTTGCGTCCTTCAAGATTTAAAAACTCGTTTGCAGGCACGTTATCTGGTAAAATATACTCGCCGTGACCTTTGAGCATCGCAGGGAAAATCAAACAGTGAAAAACGATATTATCCTTCCCGATAAAGTGAAGTAGCTTTGTGTTTTCATCCTTCCAGTACGGCTCCCAGTCTTTGCCTTCACGTGCTGCCCACTCCTTTGTAGAAGAGATGTAACCTATAGGCGCATCAAACCAAACGTACAATACTTTACCCTCTGCTCCTTCTACCGGCACAGGGATTCCCCAGTCTAAGTCACGAGTTACGGCACGAGGTCGTAGTCCATCATCTATCCAAGATTTGCACTGCCCGTACACATTAGTTTTCCAGTCTTTTTTATGTCCTTTTATGATCCACTCCTTAAAGAAGTCATTGTATTGATCAAGTGGTAAAAACCAGTGTTTTGTTTCCTTAAGTGTAGGTACAGCACCTGTGATGGCACTTTTTGGGTTGATAAGGTCTGTTGCATTATGCGAGGTACCACAGTTTTCACACTGGTCTCCGTAAGCCTCCTCATAACCACACTTAGGGCAGGTACCCGTCACAAAACGGTCTGCAAGAAACTGGTTTGCCTCTGCATCATACAGTTGCTCGTTAGTCTCTTCTATAAACTTACCTTGGTCGTACATATTCTTAAAAAACTCAGACGCTGTATCGTGGTGAATTTTTGCAGAGGTACGTGAGTAGTTATCAAAGGTGATCCCAAAATCTTCAAAAGATTTTTTGATAATCGCATTGTACTTATCTACCACATCTTGAGGGGTTATGCCCTCTTTTTTTGCTTTGATTGTGATAGGCACACCGTGCTCATCACTTCCACATATAAAAGCAACATCTGCTCCCTGCATACGCTGGTAACGCGCATAAATATCTGCCGGAACATACACTCCTGCAAGGTGGCCTATGTGTATAGGTCCGTTAGTATACGGCAGTGCCGCTGTAATTGTATATCGTTGTGGATTCTGAGACATATTGTGTTCTTTAAGAAGCGACAAAAATAAAGAAAAACAAGCTAGTACCTACAGCTTTTACAAGCCAGGTCACAATAGCTGCAACTTGAGATGATGCAAAGAAGGAAAGGATTTATTACGCTTTCGCGAAAGCGGACTCACAACTACATAAAACTGCTTATTTTACAAGAATACTCTTACTGTATTTTTTACCCGAAAACTGAATCTGATAGATGTATTGTCCCGTAAACAATCGCTTATTAATGCGTTCTTTAACATTAAACTTTTGTGGTCCTTCGTACATAAAGTCATTTACCACTGTACCCACTTCTTGCCCTAGTAGATTGTATAAGGTAACGGTCACCTTTGCCGTGCTACTCATCGTAAACTCTATAAAGGTGTCATTGCCCTGCACACTGCTCCAGTGCTGAAAAGTATCTGCGATATCAAAACTTCCAGAAGAGAGCGACTCACAGTCAAAACCTAGGTCTACACTCTCAAAAGATTGCCCGAGCAACACCTCATCTACCAGCCCGCCATCTATACATAGCCACTGCTTGAGCATTGTAGCATACACTTGTCTAAAATCTGTACCGTACTTTAAATTTCCTACTTGATCTGGATCTTGTAAATCTGGGTGCGTACCCACAAAGCCATTGCCCTGCATCGCTGGGCCAAAAACCATAACAGGCGATGCCGCCCCGTGGTCTGTCCCATTTGATCCGTTTTCTTCTATGCGACGTCCAAATTCTGAAAAGGTCATTGCCATCACATTAGTATGCATACCGCTTGCTTCAAGATCTGTAAAAAAATCTTTCATACCACGAGCTACCTGCTCCATTCTATTATCGTGGGTTTCTTGCTGGTTTGCGTGCGTGTCAAACCCGCCTAGCGTCACTAGATATACCTTGGTACCTAGACCTCCCTTGATCATTCTTGAGATAATAGCGAGTTGTCTCCCTAAGCTTTGCGTATCATACTCAACGGCATTTGTCGCATTCTCATAAGCCTCGTTTATGGTACTCGCGTAGGTAAATGTGGTGTTAGTCATACCACGCATAAATTCTAACTGCTCACCAAAGGTGCATCCCGGTACATCTAGCACATCGTGTAGCACCCCATTTTCGGCAATGCTAGATAGCTGCGCAGGATTTGCTACAGAAAATGCATAGCTATTATCTACCCCATCAAAAATGAGATTACCCTGGCTCCCTATCTGTATAGCCGCAGGAATCTCTGGGGGATTAATAAGGAAATCTGGATATAAATTTTCAAAATAACGCCCCAGCACGCCCGTCTCCTCATAATTTACAGCATCTCCTGATGCCCAGATGTCTGAACTTCTAAAATGTGACAGGTTTTGATCTGGATAGCCCACACCGTGCACCACACGCATTGCACCATCTCCCCATAATGATTGTAAGTCTGCCATAGATTGTGGTATCCCAAAATCTGCATTGAGGTTGTACAAACTGTTTTCTGTGTGCCTTATAGACGGTCTATTATTTGCATAAAAATCATAATCATAAACCGGCACAATGGTATTGAGACCGTCATTACCTCCCTTAAGACGTACTAGAACGAGTACGCGGTCTTCATTTTCGGCAGTGGCAAGGGCTGTTGTTAATCTTGAGGGTGCAGATGCTGTAAGATTTGTACCTCCTAGCATAATGCTTCCGCCTCCTACTAGACCTAGAGCCTGCATAAAACTTCTTCTATTCCAAATACTGTGCTCATCATCGTGATGTGCGTCTTTAAGACTTGCTGTAGGTCCCGTTGCTGTTCTTTTTTTTGCTTTCGCGAAAGCGTGATTCTTATCGTGAGTACACATAGGGCAGGGTTATTTGAGTTGAAATTCTGGCATTCTGAAAATATGGTGAATAAGCAAGATGGTTTGATATGCCGCCGAATCAAAATTCCAGTTCCATATGCCATCTTCCCAGTAATTTTCTGGTGTTTCCCATTTAAAAATAGCCTCTGCTATCTCATAATCTGCCTCTGTGTACAGTGGTCGTGATAAAAAGTAGTCTACTATTGTTTTTGTAATTACTACTGGGTCTGTACTTGAGTTTGTAAGGGCTTGCGCAAAATCTCGATATTGATACCCAGTCTCTAACCAGAAATTCCAACTCAGGTTCTCAAGGCTTAGCCATCTCCCGGTAAGAGTGCTAGAGTTTATCCAGTCGTGGTTGCGCTGCCAGCCAGCTACATCTATAGGTTGAAATAAGTTTTGACCCAGCATATCTGAGATATAATTTGCATAACTCGCAAAGCCATCATCTGTATCATTATAGGTAAAATCTAGCTCGTTATAAAAGGTCATTATGAGATCATACGGACTTTTTACAATCATCCCTATTGCATCTTGATCAAAAAAATGCTCGCTCTTAAAAAGCATCTCTAGCACTGGCTTAATCTCCCAGTTTTGGTCCATAAATAGCGTTGCCATTTCTGCTACGATAGTATCATTTACGTCTGGACTTACAAAGTATGTGTATAGTTTAGTACAAATTGTAGTGGCTATAATGCTCGCTTTTTGCTCAAAGAGAATATCTATCACATCATCATATCCCCAGGGACCTGTCTGTCCAAAAATTGTCTTTTCTGAACTATCAAAGGTGCTCTCATCAAATGTGATGGCGGCCCCGTACTCTACCCAGTGGTTATATCCCGTGAGCGCTCTGGAGGTTTCTTCTATATCTTGCTGTGTGTAGCCATTACCTTCTCCTAGTGTAAAAAGCTCATAAAGTTCACGCGCATAATTTTCGTTTGGATTTTGGCTAGAGTTTTCAAAACCGTTGAGAAAAAGAAGCATCGCAGGGTTAAGCCCCATCTCTCTTACGAAGGTTTTAAAATTACCTAAGCAATGCGTTTGCAGTATATCCCAGTATTGAAAAGTATAAGGTGCGTAGAAGTAGGTTTCTATTTGCGTCACAAAATGATTGAGCCAGAAAAATGTGAGACGCCCTTTTAAGTTTTTATCTCTTATATCTTTTGCCGCTTGTCTATACCACTCGCTTATAAACTCATTATTTTCTGTATCATAATCATTAAAGTCACTCAAATCCCAATAAGCCCAAGCAGGTGTTGGGGTGTTAGGCGTGGTTTGAGCTTCTAGTAACAGTGTGTCTACAACTTCTTGAGGCGTTTGTGACAAGGCCGCATCTAGCACTGTAGTCGTGGCACCATATGCGAGTCTTTTATATAAGTGTTTTACCTTCATAACATCCCAAGGATTACCTGTGCTAGGTACATATGGGGTTATGGAAGCGGTGTTGCAAGAGGAGATAATTTCCATAAGGGGTTGATTTAGAGCACTTCAATATAACAAAAAGTGGGGACTTAGGTAAATGATCATTATAAACCCAAAAAGTTTAAATGTTAGTATATTGAGGTGTGAAAAATAAATCAATGGTTACACCTCCATATCTTAGATACGGCGATAAAGTCGGAATAGTTGCCACGGCACGTAAAATTTCTAAAAAAGAACTTGAAGATGGCATCGCGCTTCTTGAAAGTTGGGGCTTAGTTCCCGTGCTAGGCAACACCATTGGCCTAGAAGATAATCAGTATGCTGGAACAGACTTTGAGAGAGCACAAGACTTTCAGCAAATGATGGATAATACGGAGATTAAAGCTATCTGGTGCGCCCGTGGCGGCTACGGGACCGTGCGCATAGTAGATGATCTAGATTTTTACAAGTTTGTCAAATACCCAAAATGGGTAGTAGGTTACTCAGACGTAACGGTTTTACATAGTCACATTCATAAAATAGGGTTCAAAACGATACACGCCACGATGCCCGTTTCTCTTGAAGATAATACCGCTTTCGCGAAAGCGTCATTAAAACAATCCCTCTTTGGCCAGCAACCTAACTTTAGTTACAACACCACAAATAAACTTAATAGACTAGGCACGGCAAAAGGCACGCTTATAGGCGGAAACCTGTCTATTCTTTACAGTCTATGTGGTAGTAGTTCTGATCTAGATACAGCGGGTAAAATCTTATTTATAGAAGACCTGGATGAGTACCTCTATCACATAGATAGAATGGTAGTTAACCTAAAACGCAACGGGATGCTAGATCACTGTGCGGGTATGGTTGTGGGTGGTATGACGAAGATGCACGATAATAGAATCCCTTTCGGGAAAACGGCTCAAGAGATTGTGCTAGATGCTGTAAAAGAATGTGACTTTCCAGTAGCGTTTGACTTCCCAGCAGGTCACGTAGATAATAATAACGCATTGAAGTTGGGTAGTGAGATTACGCTTGAAGTAACGGCAACTAAAACAAGTATACAATATGAATAGAATTCTCTCTATACTTATAATGATGTTATTGTTTTCTTGTGTGGATAAACCTTCTTGCAATTTTATAGACTCCTACTATCAAGATGTTTATCAAGCAGAGCTGGCATTTTATGAAGAAGACTATCAGAAAGCCTATGATATTTTTAAAGAGGTAGAAGCTCGTTGTGGTCTATTGAACCAGACGCTCATTAGAGAGCCTGAAATGATGGCCAAACTCTCCATCAAAGTAGGTGAACCTCAAAAAGCCTTTCCTTATATGGAGCGTATGCTTAAAGAAGGAATGAGTTTTGATACTTTTAAAAACAATGATATATATAATATCCTCAAGGAATATGAAGAGTGGGATTATCTAGTGCGTAACGCTTCTTCTTATGAAGATGAGTTTAACGCAAATATTGATCAAGATTTGAGAGCAGAGATTGTTGCGATGAACCGTCTTGATCAAGAAGTAAGACAACCTCCCATAGATTTTATAGAGATGGAGCGCGTAGATAGCATTCATCAAAAGAGAATCAAAGAGATTTTTAATCAATATGGATATCCTTCAGCTCAACTTGTGGGTAAGGATGATTTTAATCAAGGTGAGCGTGTAGATATAAAAACATTGTTTTTTCATTTTGACGACACGATATACTTTAAACCAGTGCTTCTAAAAATGATTGAGGATGGTGAAGCTCCAGCAGACATATTAGGTAAAATGATCGACAGTAGACAGCGCTCTCGTGGTTTTTATGATTATGGGATTTATGATAATTCCGACAGTACAGATATTTTAGATTTTAAAAATGTTGACAAAAGGCGTGTTGCAGTAGGTCTTGCTCCTTGGAAGTTAAAAAAACGAGTTGATGCGTTAAGACGAGCTTATTATGGGTACTAATCACACAACTAAATTATGACCCCAAAAGAACTAGGCGAATACGGCGAAGAACTAGCAACCCTGCATTTAATAAAGCAGGGTTACACTATTCTTGAACGTAATTGGTTTTTTGGAAAAAATGAAGTCGACATTATCTGCCAAAAGGAAGAAGGCGTCCTCATTGTGGTAGAAGTAAAGGCGCGTAACTCAGATTTCTTTGGCGATCCGCAGAGTTTTGTGAGTACTGGTAAGCAAAAGTCTATCGTAAAAGTGTCAAATGAATACGTACTAGAAAATGACCTAGATGTCGAAGTACGTTTTGATATTATCGCAGTACTCAAAAACTCAAAGCAAGAACGCCTTGAGCATTTTGAGGATGCGTTTTATTTTTTTTAAAATGATAGTTCTTATTAGCCTACTTGTTTTTTGATCATATCAATCGCTTTTAAAGTAATAAGGATATTAAATACCTGTGCCACGATACTTAATGGCAGCGCTACAATGGCCAAAATTATGGTGCAAAAGAAAACACCTAGTATAATATACCCGATACCAGTACCTTGAGACAAGGCTCCTAACCCTTTGAGCTTATACAAGGCATATCCAAAAACAAGAAATGCTACCCCATACAAAACAGAGGTAATAATACCATAAGCTATATCTGAGATATACGTGCCGTGCACATCTATAATGGTAATTAAGTTTGCTATAATCTCTACCGTGATAAAAACTAGTGCAGCTGCTTTTAGTATACTCGCCTTAAAGAGGTTTCCTATTAAAATAAAGGCCCTCATATGAAATATAAAAAATATGATTGCAAAAAGAGCTAGCAGTCTAAAGCCCGTATCTCCAGCAAAATATACATTTTCAGTCTCGTAGTGATAAGTGTCAAAAATCTGAAATATGAACACAATCATACTCAAAATACCAGCAATCCAGCCTATATGAAGTTGTTTAAATAGATATGATACATCCTTACTTTCATCTATTTCAAAAAGCATTGCCTTTTTTACTTTGGCCTCAAAAATGGTGTCTTCTTGTAAGTCATCTAGATCTCTATCTAGCGCAGAGAGAATGGTTTTAATCGTGTAAACACGTGGCATTGTTTCTCCAGCTTCTATGCGCTGTATTGTGCGCACAGAGATATTACATTGCGCGACAAGTTCTTCCTGCGTTAATCCTTTTTGCTGGCGCAGTTCTAAAATCTTTTGTCCTAATTCTGGTTGTTTCATCATAAATGTTTTGCCTTGTAATGATGCGCATCAAATGTACAAGAAGTTCTACACCGCAATAGTATGGCTCATTTATGATTTGTTTCATTTTTTGAGCAGTATTTAACCCGACATTTGCACGTCACTTTAGTAAAGACAACGTTTTGCACGTTTTACGCTTTCGCGAAAGCGTACCCTTTAATACGTATCTAACCACCCAAAATGCTTCTCATTAAGCGCTGTTTTATGCTCTTCTAGGTAACTCACAAAGGCTTTTGCGGTGGGAGAAAGCTGCTTGCTTTTTTGCCAGATGAGATTCCAGTGTGTGGTGATGGGTAGTCCTTTGCTCGGGATGATTTGAGCATCACCGCTCGAAAGTGCATTTTTAAGCCCTACTAGCGGTAATATGGAAATACCTATGCCAGAAATCACAGCTTGCTTTACCGCCTCGTTTGAGGTAAGCTCTATTTTTTTACGAGTAGGAAGTTTTCTATCTGCAATATAATTTTCCATAGCTGCCCGTGTTGCAGATCCTTTTTCTCTGTATACCACGGGTAGCTTATCAAAGTCTTTTTTTGATATGGTTTTACCAGAGTAGGTGTGCTGCCTACCTCCCACTAAAAATAGTTTGTTAGGGATGAGTCTCACTTTATCTATCGCAATATGATCTGGAACTACAGATACTAGGGCAAAATCTGTTTCGTTTTTTTCAAGATGACGTACCACTCTGGTCTTGTTTGTCACATCCATCTCTAGATCGACACCAGGATGCATATTCATAAAATCTGTGATGTAATAAGGCATCAAATATTTACCCGTAGAGACGATAGATATCTTTAATTTACCCGAGAGCTGACCTTGATAAGCCATCGTTTTGTAATTAATTGCATCTACTTCGGCAATTATTTTACGTGCTGCAGCTGCAATTTCTTCACCAAAATCTGTTACAAATAATTGTCTCCCCACAACCTCCGTAAGCGGAATAGGAAACTGATTTTGAAAATTTTTAATCTGTATCGAGACCGCTGGCTGCGTGAGGTGTAGCTCCTCTGCAGCTTTTGTGATGCTCTTAAATTCTGTGACCTTCAAAAAGACTTGAAGCTGATGCAATGTATAATGCATAAAAATTATTTATGTAATTCATTATAAATATAAATAAAAATATATGAATTCTAGCCCACATCTTTGCACTATCAAAAACAATGAGAAGCTATGTTACAAAAACTAAAAATTGCCTCGTTTAGAAATGACAGGTACACACCTCAAGAGATCAAAACCAGTATAACGATAAACTGGACGGCTCTATTTTTTGTCTTAAAAAATTTAATGCTACTTGCTATCCCTATGCTAGCCATTACACTCTCCATTTTTTCGGACTACCTATTTCTTACAGAAATTCTATCTGCTAGTTTTTTAATAACCCTTCTAGTGTTTATAAACATTGCTAGTAGAGCATCTTAATCTCTTATTCATTTAAAAAAATCATTTACTATGAAAACATTACAAACAGAAACTGCAACAATGACAGATCAAAAAATCAACCTAATTGACGGAGTATTTACAGCAACAGAGGCTGGAGATATATTACACGCAATGCTTGATAAGAAGATCAACTTTCACAAATTACAACGCTTAAGCCGCACCGAAGGTAATGTAGATGATGCCTGTGAGTATGATAGTGGACGTATTATAGAGTTACTAGATGAGAAAGGAAAATTAAAAAGCTTTTTAAGTGACGTGCGTGCAGACGGAGGTAAACTAGAAATAAAAAGCACTGTAGAGATACGCATCAAAAAGTAATTACCACACTAAGACACCTAACTCTCTTTTATGGACTTACATCTACTGGTTGATAACTTGACCAACCCTGCCCTCTTGTTTTTCTTTTTAGGATTACTAGCGGTACAACTCAAAAGTGACTTAGCCATACCGCCTAGTTCTTCAAAGTTTATTTCTCTTTATCTCCTACTTTCTATAGGGTTTAAAGGAGGACAAGAGCTCGCCCACTCAGCGTTTAATATGGAGATTGTCTGGTCATTAATTTTTGGAGTAGTCCTAGCTCTTTCGGTTCCCCTGTATGCGTTTTTTACGCTCAAAAAGCGCGTCGGAGTTCAAAATGCCGCGGCTATCGCCGCGGCATACGGCTCTGTAAGTGCTGTAACCTTTGTTACCACAGTTGCTTATCTAGATATGGAGCAAATTGCATATAGCGGCTATATGGTTGCGGTTATGGCCATAATGGAAGCGCCGTCTATTATAATAGGAGTGCTTCTTATGATGCTATTTACAGCAAATCGTGACAAGACCGTCACTATGGGGAGTATTATTAAGCACTCCGTGACTAATGGGAGCGTACTATTAATTATAGGAAGTCTCGTCATAGGTTTTATGGCAAGCGATGCACAAGCACAAGGTATTGCTCCCTTTACCACAGATATTTTTAAAGGTTTTCTCGCCGTCTTTTTACTAGATATGGGAATCTCAAGTGGTAAAAAGATAGGAAGCCTCAAGGAGTATGGCGCTTTTCCTTATGTATTTGCAATCGCCGTTCCTATTGTAAATGGTATTATCGTGAGTTTACTAAGTGGTTTTATAACAGAATCTGTAGGTAACAGATTACTCTTTGCCATACTTGCAGCAAGTGCCTCTTATATTGCAGTCCCTGCCGCTATGAAACTCGCTGCTCCTAAAGCAAATGAAGGTCTATACTTGCCTATGGCACTTGCCATTACCTTTCCCTTTAATATCACACTGGGAATGCCGCTTTACCTCTGTATTATAAACTGGAGCTAATATATTTTTAATCACGCTTTCGCGAAAGCGTACTCAAAAACTTACTTATGATTCTCTCACAAAGCAACACCCTAACAGAAGATATAGCAGCAGCGAGAGTCGCAGGTTTTACCTCAGATTTTATGTATAGAGAGGGGCGTTTATTGTGTAGAACTAATAATCGCTGGTATCAAATAGAAGACCTCACACTTATAGAATATTGCAGGCACGAGGGAATGAATGACCCAGGGGATAGTTCGATTTTATTTTTGATAGAGACTAATGATTCAATAAAAGGTTGCCTTACGAGTGCCTATGGTAAAGATGCAGATACAGACCTCATAAGTTTTGTAATGAGCTTAGAAAAGAAAGAGAAATAGCTATCTTAACATAAAACCAAAAGGTATGGCAAAGATATTAAAATCACTTTCTGAGTATGTACAAATTGCTATAGGTATTGCCCTCGCGAGTATAGGCCTCAAGGCCTTCTTGCTACCTAATGGGTTTCTGGATGGTGGAGCAACGGGTATCGCTATTTTATTAAGTAAAAAGTTAGATCTAGATATCTCCTTACTGCTCTTCATTGTGAGTATTCCGTTTCTAGTGTTGGGTTTTTATAAGCTTTCGCGAAATATTCTTTTAAAAAGTACAATGTCCATCTTAATACTAGCAGTCCTTATAGGTGTTGAGTCATTTCCTATTATCACTGAAGATAAGTTGCTCATCGCGATTTTTGGCGGTATGTTTTTAGGCGCTGGTATTGGCATCAGTATACGCAACGGTGCGGTACTTGACGGATCTGAAATTCTAGGGATTTACGTCTTTGATCTTTTTGGCATAAGCATAGGTAAAACCATCCTTGCCTTCAATATTCTTCTATTTATTATCACTGCTTTAGTACTTAGTGTAGAGGTAGCGCTATATTCCATACTCACCTATATCGTGACGGCAAAGTTTATAGATTTTTTTATAGAAGGGTTTGAAGATTTTATCGGTATTACTATCATATCACCGTCATCTGAAGAAATAGAACAAAAGATTCTTAAGGAACTAGGCACTGGTATCACCGTCTACAAAGCGGCGGCAGGTTACGGCAGTACGGGTCAAAATAATGAACGCCGTGTGATACAAACCGTGATAAACCGTATACACCTGCGCAAAATACACAAGCTCATAGACTCCTGCGACCCTGATGCTTTTATCGTTGAGTTTGACGTGAATAATGTGAAAGGAGGAGTTTTAAAAAGGTATCTGCATCCTCAAAGTTCAAAAAAGCTGGCTAGTCTTTAGAAGTTGTTTGATGATGCGTTGTGCTATTTATGCTTTCGCGAAAGCGCAACCCTACAAACTCAAGTAATACCCCAGATTTATCCAGAATCGATGATTTGCAGTAGCTTTAAGAAATGAATCCATACGATAGTCTACGCCTATCTCTAGTTTATTTGCATCGTTTAGATAATAACCCAAAGTAGGCACAAACCTTACCTCGAGGTCTGTTCCATCTCCTTGAATGGAATATACATACTCGTTCCCTAGTTTTAAATACACTTCTCCTGGGTCTATAAACTCACCATTGAGGGATATATCTGAAGACAATCTGTATCGCGCTCTAAACTCAACTTTTTGCCTAGCATTAAATGTTTGATCTGTACGAAAGCGATGCCCCAAACGAAAACCAAAATAAGGTACGGTAAATGAGTACTGCTGTATCGCGCGATGTATAAGGTCCTTGTCACGGAAGCGAGCCAAATATCCTATCCCCACTTTTGCATCTACTCCTACAGTACGCGTGGCAACCGTGGTGACGTCTAGTAAGGAGTAAAATACCTCTGTATTATTATTGCCCTTAAAATCGCCTTCATTTAGTTCAATACGAGGCGCAAATTCTACATTGATGTTCCACAGCTCATTGATTTTTGTGCCAATATTTACTTCTGGAAGTATACCCACTTCATAAAGCGATTGCCCGTAAAGCAACGTGCTCGTAAAAAATATGAATATAAAGGATAAGAATTTAAACATACTCAAAAGCGTAGAATATTATCACGTCGTATGCTTATTTGAGACCTACTTATGAAGGCTCCTTTCTCGTTAAAAAGAACTTCATAACGCTTTGATTTTTTACCAGAATAACGTGTTTTTACAACGACCTCATAGTGCGGAATGAGTGTTGAGGCTACGAGCTTTTTTGCAGTCCTATTTATTATTTCTTTTACCGTATTATTATACTGCGCTTGTATTTTTTCTACCTTAAAATAATCAAATTCTTGCGCAAAATAGCTGGTTATCTCTTGTCTCGTATCCTCTGATACATCTCCTAAGCCAATGACAATTTCTACATCTTGTAGCACACCATCTTTTGTAAACTCTACACTGTGACGTTGTCCTTTGTATTTAAACTTTGCTTCAATACTAGCGCCATCATCACCTACTTCTTGTAACCATTTTACAGAACGATCTATATTGAAAGTTGCTATGAAGTCTTTTGCTTTTTGTGGTACAAGCTCGGGTTTAATTCGGTATTCTCTTTCGGCTTTTACGGCATCTTGTACTTGCGCACGACTCACTGATGTCAGTAGCAAGGCACAGATACACATTGAGAAAAAAGAATACTTAGTCCACACGATCTTCCTTTTTTGAGTTAAATAACCATCCCAAGGGTAACCAAATCACAAAGAACAGAAACTTCCCAGTTACTAAACCTATGATGGTAATAATTGCAGCGATTACCGCAAGCGAAGTTTTCCAAGATTTACTCATCACCTCCTGAGGTCTTTGCGGTTACTTTTTGAGTACTCGCTGGCATTAATGGTCTTAATAATGCGACTACGTCATTTACAGTTTTTGCATCGTCAGATTTTAAGAGAAGTCTAAGTCCTTTCGACAGTTTCTTTTCTTTGATGCTCACGCGGTATGCATTTTCTTGTACAAACTTAAGCACACGTCCAAAGGTAGAACTCTGGTAAAAAGAGCTCTGCTGGTCTGCTATAAAGAAGCCTGTGAGTTTGCCGTTTTTCATTACTACTTTCTCTAGGCCTATCTTAGTTGCTACCCACTTAATGCGCACAGAGTCCAGCAAGTCTTCGGCCTCATCTGGTAAGGGTCCAAAACGATCTACAAGTTTTGCCTCAAAGGCATCTAGTTGTTCTTCGGTTTTTACATTATTCAGCTCAGTGTAGAGACTAAGACGCTCCGTGATACTATTTACATAATCATCTGGGAAGAGAAGACTAAAGTCGGTATCAAGTACGGTGTCTTTTACGTATTCTCTTTCTTCTTTCGCGAAAGCGGGATCATCTTTATAAAGCTCTGCAAACTCATCTTCTTTGAGTTCATCTATGGCCTCGTTGAGGATTTTTTGATAGGTATCAAAACCTATTTCATTGATAAAGCCGCTCTGTTCTCCTCCTAATAAATCTCCTGCACCACGTATCTCAAGATCTTTCATCGCGATATTAAAACCGCTTCCTAGTACAGAAAACTGCTCTAGCGCCTGGATACGTTTTCTAGCATCCTCGGTCATTACAGAGTATGGCGGTGTGATAAAATAACAGAAGGCCTTTTTATTACTTCGTCCCACACGACCACGCATCTGGTGTAGGTCTGAGAGTCCAAAGTTATTTGCATTGTTTATAAAAATGGTATTTGCATTAGGTACATCAAGACCACTCTCAATTATGGTGGTTGAGACCAGTACATCAAACTCCCCATTCATAAACGAGAGCATTTTTGCCTCTAGGGCTTTACCTTCCATCTGGCCGTGACCTACGCCTACTTTTGCATCTGGCACAAGGCGCTGTATGAGGCCAGCGACTTCCTTTATATTTTCTATACGATTATGAATAAAAAACACCTGGCCACCACGTTGTATCTCATACGAGACTGCATAGCGTATCACCTCTTCTGAGAAGCGCACAACATTACTTTCTATAGGGTAACGGTTAGGTGGTGGCGTGGTGATGGTACTAAGATCACGAGCCGCCATAAGTGAGAATTGTAAGGTACGAGGTATAGGTGTCGCTGTAAGTGTGAGCGTGTCTACGGTCTCTGAGATGGTCTTGAGTTTATCTTTTACGGCTACGCCAAACTTCTGCTCTTCGTCAATTACTAGGAGACCTAGATCTTTAAAAACAACATTTTTACTGGTGAGCTGGTGCGTGCCTATCACAATATCTACCGCGCCACTCTCGAGGCCGGCGAGGACTTCTCTTTTTTCTTTGGCCGTACGGAAACGGTTGAGATACTCTACCGTCACTGGGAAACCTTTAAGACGTTCTTTAAACGTACGCGCGTGTTGATAGGCAAGTATTGTGGTAGGAACCAGTACTGCTACTTGCTTACCGTTATCTACCGCCTTAAACGCGGCACGTATGGCAACCTCTGTTTTACCAAAACCTACATCACCACACACCAGTCTATCCATAGGGCGATCGCTCTCCATATCGCGTTTTACATCTTCTGTAACGCTGCTTTGATCTGGAGTGTCTTCATAGATAAAACTCGCCTCTAGCTCGTGCTGCATATGGGTATCTGGGCCAAAGGCATATCCCTTTTGCAAACGGCGTTTTGCATATAGTTTTATAAGGTTAAAGGCGATGTGTTTTACCTTGGATTTTGTTTTGGCTTTAAGCTTTTTCCAGGCTTGGCTTCCTAGTTTATACACTTGTGGTGGCTTGCCATCCTTACCGTTGTACTTAGTGATTTTATGTAATGAGTGTATACTCAGGTATAAGATGTCACGCTCACCATAAATGAGCTTGATGGCTTCTTGCATTTTACCCTCAACGTCTATCTTTTTGAGTCCGCCAAATTTTCCTATACCGTGATCTATGTGCGTGACATAATCACCTACACTTAGGTTAGTAAGCTCCTTGAGCGTGATGGCTTGCTTTTTTGCATAGCCATTTTTGATATTAAACTTATGGTAGCGTTCAAAGATCTGGTGATCTGTATACACCACCATTTTTGTGTCATTATCTACAAAACCTTGATAAAGTGATAGCACAATGGTCTCATAGGACGATACAATAGCATCTGCATCATCAAAAATGTCTTGAAAACGCTTTGCTTGCTGCTCACTACTACAGGTGATTATATTCTTATAACCACGAGCGTGGTTATCATTTAAGTTTTCTATAAGGAGGTTAAACTGCTTATTAAAAGATGGCTGTGGCGCCACATCAAAGGTGATGCTATGTTCTATCTCACCTACCTCTGCACTACTTCCTAAATCTATAGTGGTAAAAGAGTCAAGTTGTTCTTTTAGATTTTTGCCGTGACAAAAAAGCTCTTCTGGTGAGTTGCGTTTTACCTCTTGTGAGAGGTTTTCAAAAGCTTCTTCGGCTTTAGAAAAGTTTTGATCTGTACGATCATATAACAACGACCTGTTTTTAATAAAAACGACTGTCTTTGCAGAGATATATTTTAAGAAACTAGCTCTTGTTTCTTCTAATGCCTTGTTCTCCACATTAGGCATTATGGATATTTTCTTTACTTGGTCTAACGACAGCTGACTCTCAACATCAAAGGTTCTAATACTATCTACCTCATCGCCAAAAAATTCTATACGGTACGGCCTGTCGTGCGAAAATGAAAATACATCTACAATACCTCCACGCACCGAAAACTCACCCGGCTCTGTTACAAAATCTACTCTTTTAAAACGATACTCAAAGAGCATCTCATTTATAAAATCTAGCGATAACTTATCGTTTACAGTCACCTTGAGCGTTTGTCTATCTAGCTCCTTACGTGTCACTACTTTTTCAAATAATGCATCTGGATAGGTCACGATAAGAGCTGGCTTTTTACGTGAGTTTACACGATTAAGCACCTCTGCACGCAACAAGATATTTGCATTATCTGTCTCCTCAATCTGGTAAGGACGCCTGTAACTGCCAGGGTAAAAGAGTACGTTTTCTTCCTTGCGCAAGGCTTCAAGATCATTGAGATAGTAAGCCGCTTCTTCCTTATCATTAAGAATTAACAATACGGGGCGCTCTTGGCCTTCAAAAAGCTGACTTACAGCAAAAGATAATGAAGATCCCGTGAGACCTTTTGCTTGTATACGTTGAGAATGGGCAATAGCTTCCCCTAGTTTCTGCAGTGGCAGAGACTGTGCAAAGTGCTGTGAGAGTTCTGATTTACTCAAGAAATAAGATTTTTTACAAAGATAGTCTTGAGTACGCTTTCGCGAAAGCGCTATTTACTTTTTACCATTTTCATAACATTACACCTCTTTTCTATTTTCTACTTTTAAAGTATGAAACATTGGACAGATCATCAGCTAGCATTTGTAATCGCGCGTATTACCATAGGTATCAACTTCTTATTGCACGGGGTAGTGCGACTTCCTAAAATGGAAGGCTTTGCCAGCGGACTATCAAAAGGTTTTGAGGGAACAATGTTACCACCCGCTCTGGTGGAGCCTATCGCTTTTGGACTACCTATTGTCGAGCTTGTACTTGGCATCTTATTAATTATAGGGTTTAAAACTCGTCTTGCCGCAGCTTTAAGTTTTGTATTAATCACATTATTAATGGCGGGAACTTCTTTTAAGGAAGACTGGGATCTGGTAGGCTCACAAATGATTTATGTGATTTTCTTCTTCATTTTTATTAAAAATTTACGTCACAATACGTTTGCCATAGACGGCACTTCTAAAATGGTAGTTGACGGCTTTACAAACCAGCAGGTGTAATATTTTTATAGATTCTGAAAGGGTTGTGAGTACGCTTTCGCGAAAGCGTGATTAAGATTTTACAATTTTCATAACACCCAAAGGCAGATTACCGCAGTACCTTTATAAAAAAAGAAGGTATGGGATTTGAACATTATGACGTTTTTGTAATAGGATCGGGCAGCGCAGGTAGACAGGTGGCAACACGTTGTGCCAAAGAGGGGATGAAAGTAGCCATTGCAGATAATCGTGAGTATGGTGGCACCTGCGCAAATAGAGGCTGTGACCCAAAAAAAGTACTCCTTAACGCCAGTGAGATCATTGCTAGAACGAGCGATATGACAGCTGTGGGCGTGACCGAAATTCCAAAAATAGACTGGCAAGCGCTCCAAAAATTTAAAGAAAAGTTTGTCTCTGCAATGCCCGTAAAAACCGAAGAGTCGCTAGATAAACTAGGGATTACAATGTATCACCAGTCGCCTCAATTTATAGAGGAAGGTCTTCTAAGCGTTGAGGGTAAAAAAGTAACGGTAGACAAGGTCGTTATTGCCTCTGGTCTTATCCCTAGACCGCTACACTTTGAAGGTGCCGAGTTGTTTAAAACCTCAGACGATTTTCTTGAGCTTCCAGCCCTACCAGAGAGCATTATCTTTGTGGGTGGAGGTTATATCGCTATGGAGTTTGCTCATATCGCGGCACGCTGTGGTGTAGATGTAACAATTATAGAACGTGGGGAGCGTGTTTTAAAAATGTTTGATGCTAGTATCACGGGGCTCTTAGAAGAAGAGTCAAAAAAAATAGGAATCAACTTTATTTTTAATGCAGATGTTATCCGCGCCGAAATGCTTCAAAAAAATACACGCGTTTTTTATACACGTGATGGCAAAGAGCAGAGCGTAAAAGCCGAAATGGTTTTTAATACCTCTGGACGTGTACCCTCTGTAGATATGCTTGCGCTTGACAAAGGAAATGTAGCAACTACACCTAGAGGCATTAAGGTAAATGAGTATTTACAAAGCACTACTAACTCTAATGTATATGCCTGTGGCGATGTAGCAGACTCTGGTTCTCTACCACTCACACCACTGTCTAGTAAGGAAGGTAGACACGTAGGTGTACAACTGGCTACTGGAACACATACCAAATATGATTTTCCAGCAATACCGACAGCAGTCTATACCACACCACAGCTAGCAATGGTAGGCCTCACAGAAGACCAAGCAAAAGAGCAAGGCATTTCTTATAAAGTACTAAGTGAGCACGTTCCAGACTGGTTTAGTGTAAAGAGATTAAACTCAAAGAACTATTGCTACAAAACGCTTAAAGGTGAAAATGATGAGATACTTGGCGCTGAGATTCTTGCGCCAGAGGCAAGTGAGATGATCAACTTATTTGCAATGGCAATACAACAGAAGCTAACCTGTACACAGTTTAGAGAAACGATTTTTGCATATCCTACATTTGCAAGTGATATGCAGAGTATGGTTTAATTATCAAGAAACCGTTCCTTGAATTTTAAATGAGGAGCGGTTTCCTTATTCTTAAAAGCGTGTAGCATTGTAATTATTACTAATACTACTGCTCCTAGTAAAGCGTAATAAGCGATGCTCTCATATTGATCTTTATGTCTTATGAATATCGCGACAAGTGCCCACACAGCAACCAGCGCAAACTCTCT
Source organism: Dokdonia donghaensis DSW-1 (assembly GCF_001653755.1). GTDB lineage: Bacteria > Bacteroidota > Bacteroidia > Flavobacteriales > Flavobacteriaceae > Dokdonia > Dokdonia donghaensis. Next base: position 588,743 of record NZ_CP015125.1, read on the forward strand.
CATATTACGTAACCATACCATAAGTACATTTATAAGTACCGCCACTGTAATCATAATCATAGTCCACACAATTTCGTTAAGCTCTGTGCCCTTTACATCAATACTAGAAAAGAAGGCAGCAAAGTTTGCGATAGTAGCCACGGCTATCCAGCCAGCGTTGATACAAATAGGCCACCACACAAAGGCAATCACCTCAATAGGCGCATCCCAGCGCTCCATATTAGTGCGCCATACCACAAGAAGTAAACTACATAGTATGCCTATCATTATAATAACCGATAGCGCTATGTATTCATAAGTAAATGCAACCACCCAAGCTGCGTTGAGCACATTTGCAATAGCAAACCACCAGCCAGTCTTTACAATAAACGGTGATTCTTTCTTACTAAAAAAAGCTCGGCGTATTTGAAAAACACTATAAGCTATGAGCATTAAGAAAATTACTCCCCAGATAGAAAATGCATATCCTGCTGGAGTAAATAAATTCTCATACTTATCTGAAGCTTCACCTATCGTAGTATTATTCCAGCGCTGGGCTTGTGAGAGTCCGTTTACTGCGAGTACAAGCAATACAGATAGTGTATTTACAATTGCATATATTTTCTTCATAGCCATTATTTTAAGTAAAGTTACAGCCGTGCAAAGACTTGCTGTATTAACATAATCACAAATCTACTCCACAAGGATTACCTCCTCTGGAGTTACAACAAACACCTCATCACCAGCCTCTGGCTCAAGTATGTAGTTACCTGTAAACTCTCCAAAGGCAGGTAAAATAAGTTGGTTCTCTTTTTTAAAGAAACAAGGCAACTTCATTACTTGCCTTCCTAAACCCTTTAGTCTAACCCCAGGGTGAATGTGGCCACAAAAATTAAAATACCCCTCACGCTCCTCAGGGATATGCGTGAGCAAAAATGTATCTATCACTCGCTCATCAAACATTTTTATACCCAATTGCTTAAAGCGCTCTGGATTTATGATGTCGTGATTACCGGTAACAAGCGTAATCTGAGCTGTTTGAGCATTAACCCATTTTTCAAAATAAAGCCATTCTGTATTTATCGCAGAATGGAAAAGATCTCCCAGAAAGCAAACCTCCTTAGGGTCACAACAAGAAATAGCCTCGTCTAGTAATTCAAAATTCTTGAGTATTGCCTCTTGTGGTACCGCGCTACCGTGTTTTCTAAAATGAGCCACCTTACCTAAGTGTACATCTGCTATAAAAAGAATCTCTTGCTCCTCCCAGAACATTGTGCCTGTAGGTAAGAGTGTAAATGTGTTGTTATGAATACTCGTTTTTGTCACCCTACAAAGATACAGCACTCCATCTTTTACACGTATCTTTATCACGTGCAAACTCACTACGATTATATCATTCTGGGCGCTGGTCTTTCTGGACTTACTACTGCCTTGCGTATGGCAAGAGATCCCTTTTTTTCAAAAAAGAGTATCGCCATCATAGACCAAGACCTCAATAAAAGTAATGACCGCACTTGGTGCTTCTGGGAGATAGAACCTTCTATGTATGAAGCGATTGTTTCATATACCTGGCCTTCGGTTTTAATAAAAGGTGAGGGAGTGCATAGTCATATCGACATTGCGCCTTACACGTATAAAAAGATAGAAAGTGCTGGTTTGTACGCTTTCGTGAAAGCGGAATTATCGCAACATAGCAATATCACGTTTATAGAAGCATCTGTTAGTACTACAACCACACTAGACGGAAAAGCAACAGTAACTACAGGTATAGGAATTTTTGAAAGTCCTGCGGTACTTAATAGCATTTATAAACCCAGCTTGCTCAAGAGGCAAACGCAAGCTGTTGTACTACAGCAACATTTTATAGGTTGGTTTGTAAAGACCCAGAAACCTGTTTTTGATCCAGAGCAGGCAACTTATATGGATTTTAGCATAAAGCAGGAGGGACATTGCAGGTTTATGTACGTTTTACCTACATCTACCACAGAGGCACTTTTAGAATACACCCTGTTTTCTGAAAAACTCCTCTCTAAAGCCGAATATGAAAATGCTATCAAAACTTATCTCAAAAATCTAGGTGTAGAAAACTATGAGATTATAGATCGTGAGCAAGGAAGCATCCCTATGACTACCTATGATTTTACACAGCACAACACAGCACACATACTACATATAGGTACTGCAGGCGGCTGGACAAAAGCAAGTACAGGATATACCTTTACGCACACGCTTAAAAAGTCTAAATCCCTTCTCGATTTTTTAAAATCTGACACTCCTTTTACCTCCTACAATATTAAAAACAGGTGGCAATTTTATGATGCTGTATTACTAGAAGTTCTGGCAAAACATAACGAGCAAGGCGCCTCCATTTTTACCCGAATGTTTAAAAAGGGAAAAGCTGGTCATATTTTTAGATTCCTTGATGAAGAGTCATCCCTCACAGATGAATTTAAAGTGGTGTTAAGTGCACCAAAAATTCCCTTTCTTAAAGCCGCTTTAAAGGTTGTTTTTAAATAGTGAGTTACTTGATTACACTTGCTAGTTGGCTCAAGTCATCTACCACATAATCTGCCTCTGGTACAAGTGGGTACTGCTCTTTACCTGGTCTATTTATAAATGCTGTTTGCATTCCTGCATTTTGCGCTCCGGCAATATCCCAGCCGTGTGCAGCAATCATCATTGCATTTTCTGGAAGCACACCTATAGTAGTCATTGCCCAGTTATAAACTTCTGGGGCTGGTTTAAATTTTTGAACAGGTTCACAACTAAGCAAGGTGTCAAAACAATCTGCAATACCCGCAAATTCTAGTTTTTCTTCAAGGCCTTTTTGTGAAGAGTTAGTGAGCGCTACAAGTCTAAAACCTTGTTCTCTCAATACTAGCAGTGATGTTCTTACCTCGCTATAAGGCTGAAGCTTTTTGAAGGGTATTATTACAGCAGCTTCTGCTTGCTGTTTTTTGAGTGTGATATCATTACCAGCAGCTACCATCTGTAGTGCAGCTACGCCTATCTCGCCAAAGTCTTTATAAGCCTCAATCGTATTTGCCACGAGTGAGTAATGCAATAAGGTGCTAAACCATAAGGAGACGAGCTCTCCTCTATCATCTAGTGCACTGGTGATTTTTTCTTTTAAGAAACCAAGATCAAGAAGTGTCTCATTTACATCAAAAAATAGGGTAGATGGCTTTTTCATTATGTCTTTTTACACAAAGTTAAGCAGCCACAACGCAAAGAACTCTTAAAGAAATAGTAAGATTACATACCGCGTTCCTTCTGGATTTGCTCGTAAGCCTCTTGTACATTACGGAATTTCTCTTCAGCGCCGGCTCTGTAGGCTTCGTCCATATCCATAAGTTTATCTGGATGGTACTTTTTTACCATTGTTCTAAAGGCTTTCTTTACCTCATCATTACTAGCAGATTTATCTATCTCTAAGATTTTATAGGCACTGTCTGCTTTCTTAACAAACATATTTTTTATACTCTCAAAATCTTGATGATTTATTCTAAAATATCCTGCTATAGTACCTAGCACATTTACCTCTGGCTGGCTCACTTGACCATCTGCCTGTGCAATGCCAAATAAAAAGTGTAAAATTTGTAATCGCACCTCATAACGAGTACGACTATTGAGGTAGGTACATATACGTGTGGCAGAAATCTCTCTATCTTTAATTACAGTATTAAAGGTTCTAAAAGTGGCATTTGCACGTTCTTTACCATATGCTCTCACAAAGTATTGTCTAGCATAGTCTAACTCATTCTGGCTTACTTTACCATCTGCCTTTATGACTATAGAAGCAAGTGATAGCAAGTTGAGCTCAAAATCTCCTGGAGAAACACTTTGCTGTGTAGCTTGTTCAAAAACGGTTTTAAAACGCTGGCCTGTACTACCGCTTTGACCCGTTTTTTTACCTTGGTCCATAAACATATCTACAGCACTACCTAGAAAGTATCCTATAACAGCTCCAAAAAATCCACGTCCCAAAAAGTAACCTACTACAGCACCTATATATTTAATCATACTTACATTCTATTCTTATCCCGCAAATTTACGGGTTCTAACCATTAGACGTGAGGACTATTTTATTGTTACGCCATCCCGCCATACTTACCACCTCCCACATAGAAACATAATTTGTTTGTGTAATAATCTGCCATTTTTTCCGTCTTAGTATCAAGGTATGCTTTTTGTATATTTGTATTCAAAATAAATTGATTATGTATCCACCAGATTTAGTAAAACCAATGCGTGAAGACCTTACCAGAAATGGCTTCACAGAATTACATACAAAAGAAGACGTAGAAGCTGCAATGAAAAAAGAAGGTACAACCCTTATGGTTGTAAACTCTGTTTGTGGTTGTGCTGCTCGTAACGCGCGTCCAGCTGCTGTACACGCAGTTGTTAACGGTAAGAAGCCAGATAACATCTATACTGTATTTGCAGGAGTAGATGGAGAGGCTACAAATCTTGCTCGTTCTTATATGGTACCATTTCCTCCATCTAGCCCATCTATGGCACTTTTTAAAGACGGAGAGCTAGTACATATGATAGAGCGTCACCACATTGAAGGAAGACCTGCAGAGATAATTGCAGAAAACCTTATGGATGCTTTTGAAGAGCACGCAAGCTAGTACAACACTTCTTGTAATAATATGGAGACCGCTTTTATAGAGCGGTCTTTTTTTATACACGCTTTCGCGAAAGCGGACTTGTTACTCTCCATAAATCTCACGAACTTTAATCCATCTTTATAGCATTATTAAATTATAGTATGAGCCAACAGCAAACTCTTATAGAAAACACCATCACCTTTGTAAAAGCAACCCTAGCAAATGCCGAAGGTGGTCACGACTGGTTTCATATAGAACGTGTTTATAACAATGCAATGCACATTGCAAAAGGTGAGCCTGTAGATGAGCTTGTGGTTGCACTAGGAGCACTGCTACACGATATTGCAGATTCAAAATTTTTTAACGGAGATGAAACCGTTGCGCCAAAAATGGCAACCAAGTTTCTTATAAGTCAAAACTGTGACAGCGCCGTTATAGAGCACGTGGTACAGATTATAAAAAATATCTCTTTTAAAGGCGGTAATAAGGCCCAAGAGTTTACCTCGCCAGAGCTAGATGTTGTACAAGATGCAGACAGGCTAGATGCCATAGGTGCCATAGGTATTGCTCGCACCTTTAATTATGGCGGTTTTAAAAACCGCAAATTGTATGACCCAGAGGTCAAACCACAGTTAGATATGACTGTAGATGAGTATAAAAAGAGTACCGCGCCTACTATCAATCATTTTTATGAAAAATTACTCCTACTCAAAGACCGTATGAACACGAAGACCGGAAAAAAAATTGCCGAAAAACGTCACGCTTATATGGAAGGTTTTCTGGAGCAATTCTACCGTGAGTGGGAAGGCTCAAAATAAACCTAGCGAGCATTTAATAAAAAAGCCCTAAGCATTATAAGTGCTTAGGGCTTTTTGACTCTTACTAAATATTTATTTAAGATGCGTTGCAAAGAAGCCCATCATCGCTTTATACAGCTCAAGGGTGTTTTCTTCTTTACCAAAGCCGTGGCCTTCATCATACTTTACCATATAAGGAACATCAACCCCTCGTGCTCGAAGTTGTGCTACTATTTGGTCTGCCTCATCTATATTAACCCTAGGGTCATTTGCTCCTTGTACCACAAAAAGAGGTTTTACAATTTTATCTACGTGTAGTGCAGGAGATACCTCATCCATTATTTTCTTTTCTTCTGGCTTGTTTGGGTTATACCAGATGGTATGTAGCATATCACGGTACTTCTCCCAGTAAGCGGGTATTGTACTCATAAAAGTGTGCAAATTGCTCACCCCCACATAGTCTACACCACAAGCATATTTTTCTGGAGTTTTAGTCATACCGCGCAGCACGGCATAGCCACCGTGGCTTGCGCCATAAATGGCTACTTTATCTTTATCTATTGCTCCTAGGCTTACCACATAATCTACACCATCTTCTACATCATCCATCGCTTTGCGACCTATCTGGCCAAAACCAGAAGTGTAAAACTCCTTACCATACCCTCCAGAAATTCTAAAGTTTACGTGCAAGGTCGCATAGCCACGACTCGCAAAAAGTTGTGCCTCTGCATTAAAACCCCAACTATCACGTATACCCTGAGGCCCACCGTGAGGATTTACAATCATAGGCACTTTTTCTCCCTCTTTAATATCATTAGGCAAGGTGAGATACCCGTGCAAGGTCACACCATCTCTACTGGTAAAAGTAATAGGGTCCATAGCAGCCATATCTTCCTCCTTAAGTTGCGGGAGTATTTTATAAAGTAAGGTAACGGTATCGTTTTCTACATCATATAAATGATATTCACCTATAATGCGGTCACTAGTTACTACAACCATCATTTTATGCTCATCGTCTGTTCTTCCTACTACATAAAAATCTTTGTCGCCAAAATCTTTTTGCAACCGCGCTTGTACTTTTTTATACGTTTCGCTCACAGGTACAATGACCGTCTTCTCACCGTTATGTGAGTAGTAATCTATCTCGTAATTGCGCTTTCGCGAAAGCGTAATCCCGCTCACATCATACGTATCATCTCTGTACATTGTCTCGAGCACCTTATTTGCCTTTAAGTCATAACGTTGTATTTCTGTTTTATCTGTCTCGAGATTTGAAATTACATATGCCGCATCTGGATTATCTGACGCATAGTCAAACCGAATAATACCAAAAGACTCTCCAAAGGGAACTTCCATTATTTTTTTAAACTCGCCATCTATGTTATAGAAGAGTTCCATATCGACCCCGTTTATGATTTTTGAGATGGCTCTTAGGTTTCCATCTTTGTCAAAATCGTATCCAGCAACAGGGTTATCTCCTTCCTTTACGGTATACAGCTTCTCTATAGCGCCCGTTTTAATATTGAGTTTATAAGGCTCTTCTTGCGCAGGGTTATCTTTATTCATCTGCACAATAACGTGGTCTTCATCTTCTTTGAGCGTGGCAAGTATGCCTACACGCACATTATCAAAAGGGGTGAGCTCCTCATTACCACTGCCATCTAAGTTTACACCAAAAAGGTGGTAATTTTCATCACCGCCCTTATCTTGAGAGTAGACTATTCTATCTGGGCTTGCCCAGAAGTAGCTACGTATGAGATCTTCTTGCTGCTCTACAAGCAATAGCTCCTCTTGAGTGGTTGTATTTTTTAAAAACAAATCACGTTTACCACCCTCACGACGCTTCATATACGAGAGATAATTTCCATCTGGAGAGAGTTTAAAAGCGTACGCATCTGGTGTCTGAAAGTAATCTTCTACTTTATATTTAAAATCTCCATCTTCTTGTGCGATGAGCTTTGCAAGATCTGCTTCTGTAGACGGGAGTGCTGTATTACCTGGTAGTGTTTTTTCTGTCTTCATTAAATCTGTTTGGTAAAAGGTATCAAGATATGTAGACACCTAAGATTTGTTCTTCTTTAAGAACAACAAGATACTAGATTTTAAAATGCTTAGCTGTTATAAAAATCTTATTTTCTAGCATTGAGAAGTGTGCTCTTATAAGCATAAAAAAAGCCCTCAAAAGAGGGCTTTACCATATAAAATTATGACTTAGGGTTTTTACATCACTATTTTACCTAGTGTAACTTTATCTACTTGTTTAAATAGTTTTATAACACGTACTTCTTTTGTTTCCTTTGCAGTCCCATAATTGCGGTATACGGTGTATTTTAAAAATGGAGGTAATACATAATCACCCTCATTACCTAGATACTGCACATTAATTAACCACTCTCCAGCTGGGGCGTCATCTATAATAAACTCTTCGGTCTGAAAACCTTCTTTCTGTTCGGCTTTAAGGCGGTCTCTAGTTTCTTCTAGCGTGTGTGTCCACTTAAAGAACTTCTTTTGCGGGTTTACAAACTGAAACTCAAAAGGAACCGACTTGTCAGACCAATCTATGGTCATACGCATATCTACCTTAAAGTCTGTGCGTAGCCACTCATTAGGCAATCTACTATAATCTATTTTATCTTTATGTAATGCAACTAGACGGCTCAACTCACTGCGCAGTGGCTTCTCTAAGCCGTCAAAGTTTACACCCTTTATTTGCTCTCCCAGCATATTTATGTACAACTCAAGTGCCTTATCATACTGCTCATCATTTTGATAAGCCAATGCTAGATCTCGGTATGACTGAGACTCGCTGGGAGCAATTTTTGCAATGCGCTCGTTTACAAGTACGATATTTCCCGTATCATTTACTAGTTCATATAGATATGACAGTGTGCGTAACGCCTTTGTATTATTACGAGCGATGTAGGCAAGGTCTGAGCGCACCTCATCTGCAAGTTTTGGGTATATGGTTTGAAAATACTGTGCGGCATCTACATAATACTCTAGTGGCGACTCTTGGGTACGAGACAACTTCTTGTAAAGTGCAAATTGCTGTTGCGGGGTTCCGCTTTCGCGAAAGCGTAAAATATACGAAGGCAATGCAGTGTCTATACTACCAGTAACATCACCCGTATACTCGTTACCAGAAACCAGGGCGCTCTGTTTATTTTTGGCAGCCTTTGCTTCAAAATTTGCTTCTTTGGTTTTTATAAGAAAAGCCCCTCCTGCTGCAAGCGATCCATAACGAGAGGTTGCGACCACAGATTTAAGTACCGAGATATTGTCTATCTGGTTTACATCCAAAAATGATGGAGGATCTTGATAAGGAGTTCCATTTACAATCCATATAGGAGGTACATCATTTGTAATAGATTGTGAGCCGCCACGTATTTTATAAGTAGTTGCTTGGCCTGTGAGTAGACCACTGTTTACCGTCACGCCACTTACCTTACCCTTTATGAGCTGGTCTAGACTGGTGTACCCAGCACTATAATTTCTTGTACTAATCTCTCCTGTAGCATAGCCTATTTTATCACCACTGGTTTTACCATAAGCTGTCTCTACCGTGTTATCTACACGCTCGCGCCCTTCTAGCACGACCTCATCTAGGTCATTGCTTTTTGAAGTTAAGGTTATTGCACCCATATCTTGAGTTTCTATCAACACCTCTTTTGTAAACATAGCTGGTGCACTCACTACAAGGACATCATCTATAGCTGCGGTGATGGTAAAACGGCCATTTGCATCTGTATATACCTCGTTAAAAGTGCCTTTTTTTGTGATTGCAGCTCCCTTTAAAGGTTTTGCTCCTGAGGTTATTACACCCGTCACTTGTGCCGCAGTAACAGAGCGGTCTTCTACCTCTTCTGTATAATCGTTACCAGTTATAAGGGCAGATTTAGGTTTTTTATCTCTATTCTTAAAACCTGCAAAGCCCTGCGTTGTAATATCTATTGCTCCGTTAGGAGTTGGTATGCCATACTTTGTTCCAGCGGCTACTGTTTTTGTTATCTGCAGCATTGCTATACTAGAGGGAGGTATCTGTTCTAAAATAGTTGGCTCCCGTAGAACACCATCAATGATAACAGCGTATGCTCCCCCACCTCGCGTATTAACAAAATATCGCCCAGAAGGTTTCTTATCCAATCTCATTCCAGCAAACTTTCCATTCATCACATCTATAAGATTTGAATACCCTTTTTTTTCAAGCTCCTCTTTAAATAATACATTTGACGCAAAACTACTTTTGCTTTTTATCGCATCCTTTTTCTCGAAGAGTTTCTCCCTTGCGGTTTTAGCACCATTTAAGACTACCTCGTCTAGTAAATCACTACTGGGTAATAAATTTACCGTATACTCCTTCTCATCTGTAACCGCAATCTCCTTTGTAAACATCCCTAGGCTAGAGATAATGAGGATATCTCCGTTTTTTGCTGCGAGATTAAAGGTTCCATCAGCCTTTGTGTAAACAATATCTAGTGAACCCTTACGTACAACTTCTGCGCCTTGTAAGGGGCCGTTGGGGCTTGTAACCACACCAGTAACTTGTGCTGCAGTAGTAGAGCGGTCTTCTACCTCTTCTGTATAATCATTGCCGGTTACAAGGGCTATGTTTTTAATAGCATCTTTTCTATAACTCTTTGTAGTTACCAGTACTTGTAAGCCTCGGTCTCCTTCTCCACCATATTTAATATTTGTAGAAAGTGGGTTGTCTTTTATAATTACAGAGAGAATCTCATTATCTGGAATATATAATGGTATAGGTTGTCCTTGTCTCACCATTACCCCATTTACAATCCAATTAGGTCTCTTACCAAAAATGGTGACTACTTCACCCTTTTCTGTATAACTTACCTGTACACCTTTAAAATTCTTTCTTAATACGCGTTCTAAACTTTGTCCATCTGGTGTGATGTCTTTATCTGTAATATAAAAATCTCCTAAGCTCGTTATGCCTCCTGGCATATTAGGCTCATTTGTACCTTCTATAATTTTATCACCTGCAAAAATTTTCTCACGCCTTGCAGTAAGCACCACCTCCTCTAGTTGATCACTGCTGGGTAGCATTTTTATATCATAATTATTTTGCTCTTGTACCGCTACCGCCTTAGGAAACATCCCTAGCGCTTGTACAAGTAGTATATCTCCAGCTGCTGCTTCTACTTGAAAAACACCATTTGCATCTGTAGTATATTCTTTTAAATCTCCTTTTACAACAATGGTTGCTCCTTGTAATGGTTTCCCTAGGCTTTGTATCGTTCCAGATATTTTTTGAGTAAGTGACGTTATCTCACCAGAATATATGCGGTTTTTGCGATTTACAGTTGGGGTTACATTCTCAACAACTGGTGCTTGAGCAACTGCTTTTTTTACAGTTCCAGAAGTATACTTAGCCAGTGCAGCGAGGTATTGCTGGCCTTCGGTAGTTTGTACTGTGGTATAGGGTACAACTGGAATATCTTGATCTGCATTAAGTTTACCATAGTTAGGCACTCCATTTGAGAGTAATAAAACGGCATCTGCATCTTCTAAACTTAGTATGCTATAATTAGACGGGGCATTATAGGTTTGCTGGGTTACGCTTTCGCGAAAGCGGTCCATATCTCCATCCCACTTTTTCCAAACCTCCGTTCTTATGATATCCTTATTAAACACCTCAAGGGTAACCTTAGGCTCATTAAGAGCTGCCAAATATTGTTTTACAAAGGCAAGTTCTTTATTGAGGTTGCGATCTTGCATACCCTCAGAGATATCCCAAAATATCTTGAGATGTGTAATTGCTGGGGTTTCTTGTGGTGAGCCCTTTTCTAAAACAATAGCGCTAGATCTATTGAGCAAGGCTCTCACATCTGTCGCGTTTAAGTGTATGGTTTCAAAACCAGGTGCAGATACGATGAGCTGGTCTGTGTCTGACAGGGTCTCGTGATATTTCTTATAAGAAAAGGCTCCTTGAGCATTGCTCGTGACTCCCACGCCTTGATTTGTGACACCTATTTTTGCATTTTCAATAGGCGTTTTTGACCCCGCGGCGACCACGGTTCCTCTAAAAATGGTTTGTGCATTAAGCGATAAGCTTGCCAGCAATAGGCAGGTAATGATGTATACATTAGTTCTCATAGTTTGATGAATTGATTGATAAACAGATTGACCTTAAAATCATCTATTTGATTTTTAGACAATTAAAGATACTTAAATGTCGGCGTTATAGGGTATAACCGATAAAGGCTTACTTTTTTTTAAAGCAAGCCTTTATTGAAAGATATATCTTACAATTTTAAGATATCGGTATATGTGATGTGACCTTATAAGTTTATTCTACCCAGAGACACCTTGTCTTTTTGCTCAAATAGCTTTACAACCTTTACTTCTTTAGTCTCTTTTGAAGTTCCGTAGTTTCTATACACGGTGTATTTTAAGTAAGGAGGTATGGCAAAGGTTGCCTCTTCACCTAGGTACTGTACGTTTACAATCCACTCACCGGCTTTTGCGTCATCTATAACAAACTCCTCAAACTGGAATCCCATTTTACGCTCTTTAAGTAACCGCTCTTTATTATCAAATAAGGTGTGATCCCACGTATAAAATTTCTTCTTAGGGTTTACAAACTGAAAAATAAATGGAGCATCTTGCTCAGACCAGTTTATGACTAATCTGATATCCATCTCAAGATTATTAGTGAGCCACTCGTTAGGTAGCCTGTTAAATTCGATTTTATCTTTATGTAGTGCGACAAGGTGTCTCAACTCGTTACCTAGAGGTACTTCTATTTCAGAAAAATCTACCCCTAGTATGCGCTCTCCTAGCATATTAATGTATAGTTCTAGCGCTTTATTATAATCACCGCTTAAGGTGTATGCTAGTGCCAGATCACGATATGATTGTGCCTCTCTAGGTGCTAGTGCTACGATGCGCTCACTTACTTGCGCATTACGTTTATAAGAGCCAGCGGCTTCATATAAGTAACTAAGTATGCGCAGTGCCTTTACATTTTCTCCAGCCACCTCTGCAAGTTGTAGGCGTATAAGCTCTGCCTTTGCAGGTGCTATTTTTTGAAAATACTCTGCATTATCTGCATAAAAGGAAACCGAATTCTTAAAGTTTTTTGAAAGCGCTTGATACTTTTTATACTTTGCAGCTACAGTAGATTCTTTATCAAGTGCTGTTATGTAAGGTGAGGTTTCTACAACCATATCTGCTAGTGTCTCACTGTAATCATTACCTTTTACAAGAGCTCTATCTACAATACCCTTTGCTTTTACAGCATCAGGATTTGCAGCCTTTGTTTTTACTAGAAAAGCTCCTCCACTTGCTATGGTACCATAACGTACCGTTGCAATGGCAGATTTTAAAATTGTAATACTCTTAATATTTTGAGGATCGAGATAATATGGTACATCTGCAAATGGAGCTCCATCTACAACCCACAGAGGCGGCAACTCATTGTTAATAGACATATTACCCCCGCGTATTAAAAATCGCTCACTACCAGGAGGTCCTAATACCTGTACTCCTGCAAAATTCCCTCGTATGGCATCGCCTAGAAATGTTGCGTTAGGCTTTATGTTTTCTGCCGTTATGGTATTTACAGCATATCCTACAGACTCTTTTGACTTAGCTACACCGTTACCTGCATCTACTTTCTTCTCTTTAGACTTAGCATTACCAGTAAGTAACACCTCATCCAGCATATCTGCTTGTGGTATCATTTCTACCTGTATTACTGGATCTTTTGTGACCAACACATCTTTGGGATACATTCCTAAATATCTTATTTGAAGCACATCACCCTCTACGGCAGGTATGTTAAAAGTTCCATCTGCCTTAGTAAGGTACTCGTTAAGGGTACCTCTTAAAGAAACTGCAGCTCCTTGTATAGGTCCATTTGTACTAGACACTACACCTTTTACCGTTGCTTGCGCCTTACTAAAATCTATTTTTTTAAATGCACCTCCCGCTTGTATACGCTCGGTTGCTTGATCTGCAGTAGTAGCAAAAAGAGGAATATAAGATCCATTATAAAATGAGGCATCTGCCATCATACGCTCGTGATTTGCAGTGGCAACCGTATTTACGGTATATAAACGGCTTGTGCGCGGTAACTCAATGTTCCCAAAACTTTGCTCTCCATCAGACACTACAATAGCAACATCAGTATTACTTGCATCTATAAGTGAGTAATCTGTCGCTCCAGTGTAATTAATATTTTTTATTATTTCGCTTAAAGCGAAAGTCCCATCTGCCGCAGCTGTGATTTTTTTATCTAAAACAACCTTATCATTAAAAGCTACAAAACGAACGGCTGGCGACGAAAGTGTTGCTAAGTAGGCATTAACAAAATCTATAGCCTTATTACTATTTTGGCTCTTTGCCGAAGCAGAAACATCCCAAAAAATAACTATATCCTTTGCTTCATTAAGAGGTTTTACATCTTTAGAAACACCAGGGTTTAAATAAATGGTACTCGTGATATTATATAAATTACGAAGGTCATCACCAGAAATACTTACTGACTCATACCCTTTTGCAGAGATAACAAGTTCACTTTCTGGAGAAACGACTTGGTCATATTTTCTGTAGAGAAATCTACCATTGGTTCCAGAGGTGACACCAGCACCTTGATCAGATACACCCACCTTTGCCACAATAGGCTTTTTTGAGCCTTCCTCAAGGACTACACCTCTAAAGACTGTTTGAGAATAAGAATAAAAACTTAGTAGTGATACTAAAAGCGTAAATATTAAACGAAAATGATTCATTTTATTGATTAATTGATGAAGTGCAAATATGACAGTAAATAGTCTTTTATGTAACAACTGAAGACGTTAAATATTAGTTAACAATTAGTCTAAAAACACTATCAACCAATATCATATGGTAATACCTCATTTATAAATGAATCAATTAAGTGGTTTACATCTATTAAAATGATTTTAATATCTTTAGTGAGCTTATAAAACATAAACCCTATGAAACGTCGTTCTTTTCTTCAAAAATCTGCTGCAGCAAGTGCGGCTTTTACAATCGTCCCTAGCTTTGTCTTGGGTGGTAATCACGTTGCTCCATCAGACACGTTATACATAGGTGCAATAGGTGTGGGCGGCCGTGGTGGCGGTGTTGTAAATGAGCTTACCCAGTATGGTAAGGTAAAATTTGTTGCCCTATGTGATGTAGATGATAATCGCGGTGCAGCAAGCTTTAAAATGCACCCTAAAGCAAAGACGTACAGAGATTTTAGAAAACTCTATGACAATCACATTAAAGATATAGATGCCATAATGGTGGGTACTCCAGATCACACACACGCAACCATCTCATTACCTTTTATGCGTGAAAACAAACACGCCTATGTAGAGAAGCCTCTTACTCATAATATTTATGAAGCTAGGCTTATGGCGCAAGTGGCAAAAGAGCAGGGTATTGTGACTCAAATGGGTAACCAAGGTGCTTCAAGCGATGGTATAAGAACCGCCCAAGAGTGGATAAACGCGGGGGTTATAGGTACCGTCTCTCGTGTAGATTGCTGGACAAACAGACCCGTGTGGCCACAAGGATTTAAACATATTACAGAAGGGCAACCTATCCCAAAAAACCTAGATTGGGACTTATGGTTAGGCCCAGCTAGTTACAGACCTTATAATGAAAACTACCTACCTTTTAAGTGGCGTGGTTTTTGGGATTTTGGTACAGGAGCAATGGGTGATATGGGTTGTCATATTATGGAAACTCCATTTAAAGCGCTAGAACTTGGTTTTCCTTATGAAGCAGAGGCTAGTTGTACCACTATATGGTCTGGAGATTTTGTAGAGGCAGATTATCCAGAGGCCTGCCCTCCTAGTTCTATTGTAAGACTTAAGTTTAAGTCACCTACACAAGGTGATGTGGGTCTTAACTGGTATGATGGCGGTATTATGCCCGACCTACCAAGCGAGCTAGGCGAAGGTGAAACACCAGGTAAAGACGGCGGCGGAAGCATCTTTTATGGTAGTGATGGTATTATGATAACAGACACCTATAGCGGTAACCCTCGTTTATTACCTAGCGAGCGTATGAAAGATATGGCGGCAGTACCACAAACTATAAAAAGAGTGACCACCGGTCACGCAGGTGAGTGGATAGAAGCTTGTATAAATGGAGGCAGCACCTCATCACCATTTTCTTATGGCGGGCCACTTACCGAGGCTGTTTTAATGGGGAATCTTGCTATAAAAGCATACCAAAAGAAAGAATTTAAACCTGGTAAAAAGTCTGGCGACTGGGACCCGTATAACTACCCTGGGCGTCGCACTATTAAGTGGGATGGAGATAATATGCGCGTGACTAATTATGAAGAGGCAAATGCCTGGGTAAAACGTGAGTATCGAAAGGGATGGGAGATTTAAAAAATAAAAAAGTCTGTAACCATTAGGTTACAGACTTTTTTAAATCATATAATTTTACCTGACTTAAAACTCAGCCTTTCTCTTTTCAAGAAATGCCGTGGTTCCTTCGGTAAAGTCTTCTGTACCAAAACACCCGCCAAATTCTTCTATCTCTGTATCAAACCCATCTACACCATTTTCATAACCTGCGTTTACAGCATTAATCGCTGCGGCAATTGCCATAGGTGAGTTACGCATAATCTTTCCGCCTAGTTTATTTGCTAGAGGCACTAATTCTTCTTGTGCTGTGATGTGGTTTATAAGTCCGTACTCAAGTGCCGTATTTGCATCTATCATTCCGGCAGTCATAATCATCTCCATCGCACGCCCTTTACCTACTAGTTGTGGCAAGCGCTGTGTACCTCCATAACCTGGTATCACACCTAGACTCACCTCTGGAAGTCCCATACGAGCATTATCACTAGCGATTCTAAAATGTGCTGCCATTGCCAGTTCTAGACCACCTCCCAGTGCAAAACCGTTTACGGCTGCTATAACTGGAGTACCCATTTCGGCAACGTAGTCAAAAAGTAATTCTTGCCCTTTTCTTGCTAGCTCTGCACCTTGCTCTTCAGAGAAGTTTGCAAATTCAGAAATGTCTGCTCCTGCTACAAATGCCTTCTCTCCAGATCCGGTAATGATCACAACGCGTACGTCTGTATCTTCTTCCGCTTTCGCGAAAGCGGTATGAAGCTCCTCTATAGTCTCCTTGTTAAGAGCGTTAAGTTTTGAAGGTCTGTTTATCGTGATAGTCGTGATGCTATCTGAAGTTTCTGAAAGTATGTTATTGTACATAGCTATATGTTAGTTTATAAAAGTCTTTTTTATACGCCAAAAAATGTGACGCTTATACTTATTTATTTTGGGAAGATAACTCTAAAAACTGTGCCTTCTCCCTCTTGTGTTGTAAAGGTAATTGTTCCTTTATAGGTCTCCACAATATTTTTTACCATTGCGAGGCCCAGTCCCATACCACTGGTTTTGGTTGTAAATTTTGGCTCAAAAATCATCGGTAAATTATCTTCAGAAATGCCGGTTCCGTTATCTGTTACAGTTATTTCTACTTGTGTATCTAGGTCGTTTACCTCAACTAAGATTTTTGGATCTTCTGTGGTCATTGTGGCTTGCACCGCATTTTTTACCAAGTTTGTTACTACTCTAATAAGTTGTGTGCGGTCAAAATTTGCGAAAATCTCCTCTTTCGCGGAAGCGAAATCTATATAGCGCTCATTAAAAATATCTACAGAGAGTTTTACGATATTAGGCACATTGAGAATCTCGCTTTGCTGTGCTGGCATATCGGCAAAGTTTGAGAAGGCGCTTGCTATGCTGCTCATAGTATCTATTTGCTGTATGAGGGTACTGCTATATTCCTTTATCTTCTGGTTAACTTCGGGGTCTTCTGGGTCAAACCTACGCTCAAAGCTCTGTACGGTGAGACGCATAGGCGTGAGTGGATTTTTAATCTCGTGAGCTACTTGCTTTGCCATCTCTCTCCAGGCAGCCTCACGCTCGTTTTGCGCGAGTTTTGCGGCGCTGCCCTCAAGTTGGTCTATCATCCCGTTATAAGCGTTTACAAGAGTTGTGAGCTCTGATGGGAGCTCTGTGGTGTCAATTTTCTCGTTGCGCTTATCTAGTTGGGTTTCTTTTATGTTATCCTCTACCGTTTTAAGTGTTTTTGTAATGTATCTCGCAAGAAAATAAGCCAGTAATATTGCGGTTAATACCATAAGGATATTTACCACTACCAGACGCCACAATATCTCACGCAGCTCTTTATTAATAAAGGCCTCACTATCTTCATACTGTATCTCAAGTATGGCGAGTGGTCTATATTTAGGGTCATTTATATAGCTATAAGACAATTGTTGAGACACCTCACCATCCAGCTGATTTACATATCGTTTTTCTTCAGACTTTTCTAAGTTTTCTAAGGTCTCAAGGCATAGTTTTTTTTGTGCAGGACTGTCAAATAATTGATCTGTAGATGATATTAATGGCTCTCCATCTAGATCATACATTGTAAGGTTCTCACCCTGTATGCTAGCAATCTCATATATTTTCTCCTTAAAGATATACGGAATTCTATCTGTCTTGAGCTCCCAGCTGGTGTTGTCTAGTACAAAATCTATCGTCTTTTTTATTGAAGACTCTTTACGTTCTAATCGTTCCTCATTATAGTCTCTTATTTGCTCTTTGTATTGAAAGTAAGTGACAGCAGCAATCATCAAGAAGGCAATCAATACCAATGCAAGCATTGAGGTAAAGATTTTTGTGCCGAGGGATGTACGATTAAAAGTGAGCATTAGGCATCTGGATTTTTATCTTGTATTTTCTTATACAGTTTTATGCCTAGCATCAATAATACTGCCAGACCTACAAGACCTAACATTCCAAAAATCCAATTGGTTGTGCTTTTTGTGACCGCTAGAAAAACAACCGCAAAAAGTATAAGCGTTGCTCCCTCGTTCCAGAGGCGCATTTGTCTAGAGGTGTATTTAAAATTACCCGCTTGAAATGTCTTATGTATACGCCAAGTTTTCCAATGATATAAAAATAACAATACAATAAAAGCAAGTTTAATATGCATCCACGGGGCACTAAAAAGCCCTGGATTTATATAAAACATCAAACTCCCAAAAATCACAGTAAGCACCATAGAAGGGCCTGTAATAATCTTCCATAGGCGGTGTGCCATTAAGCCCAATTGCTTACCAAGTATCTCTTTATCTGGTGATGGTTTTTCACTAGCTTCTACTTGATATACAAAAAGACGCGGCATATAAAATAAGCCAGCAAACCAAGTGACCACAAAAATGATATGTAGGGATTTGAAATAAAGGTAGTATTCTGCCATAATGGTAAAGATACGAAGCAAGACAAAACAATAAAGGCGCAGAATTTCTTCTGCGCCTTTCTAATAAGAATATTACTTTATTTACTCCTTTGCATCTTCTACAAAAAGGTAATCTAACTTCAAGCTATTAAACTCTTCATTAAACTTAGACACCTCTGCATCTAGCATTGTATCAAAGGCATTGAGTTGTGTATTGATTGCTGCCGTAAGTTCATTTTTTACAGCTACGTCTTGGTCTGTAGGTCCAAAATCTCCCATACCTACAAGGCTGTTTAAATGCCCTAATTTATTAGTTAACTTAATAGGGAAGTTAAGTGGGTCTTGACCAGAACGGTTCTTGGTCTGATAGAGTTCTTTCTCAATCTTACCAAACTCTTCCTGCATCGTTTTTGCCTTCTCACGCAGTGCTTCTGTACGTGGGTCGTCTTTATACTGGGCAGTAAATGACTTGAGTTGCTTATTGATTTTTCTAATCTTTTTGATACTCTGATGCGCTCTGTCTACAGATGTATTTACATCAGAAATAAAGTCGTGTTGCTTCTGCATATCTGCCACTGTCGCCTCTGCATTAGGATTTGCAACAATCTCAAAGGTCTCTGTTTGCACATCACCATTTACGTTAAGTGACACTTTATAATTACCAGGTACTGCTTGTGGCCCGTCAAGACTTGCCCACCATAATATCATACCATCTAGACGCTCTGCACCGTCAATTCTAGTATTCCAAGCAAACATATTTCCGCCTTTTTTGGCTTTCAGCTTTTTCTTTGTACTACCTGTACTATATGATTGTAAGGTATCACCCGCCATACTCATATAGGTAAGGGTAACAGTATCCTTTTTCTTATCAAAATCCTTCAGGTTAAAATAAGTCATCACACCACCTGGATGATTAGTTCCAGCTGTAAGGCTCGATCTACCACCACGGCCGCCCATTCGGTACGTTTTCTTAGGTTTAAACAACTTATTTGATCCCGCTTTCGCGAAAGCGGACTGATGCAACATTCCTAAATCATCTATAATCCAAAGGCTACGTCCCTGCGTTGCTACAATGAGGTTATCATCCTTAATCGTAAGGTCTGTAATAGGAACGATAGGCAAGTTAAGTTGGAATGATTTCCAGTTTTTACCATCGTCAAAACTGATGTACATACCCGTCTCTGTACCGGCGTATAATAACCCTTTTTGTTTTGGGTCCTCGCGCACTACGCGTGTAAAATGCTCTGCAGGTATACCACTTGTTATCTTTTTCCACGACTTACCGTAGTCTGTAGTTTTATATAAATAAGGAGCAAAATCACCTAATTTATAACGTGTTCCAGCCACGTAGGCCGTTCCTTCTTCAAAGGCAGATGGCTCCACACTATTAATCATCATATTTTCTGGCATTCCTTTAGGGGTTACGTTTTCCCAAGATTGTCCTCCATTACGAGTTACGTGTACCAGACCATCATCACTACCTACCCATAAAAGGCCTTCCTTAAAAGGAGACTCTGCCGCTGCAAAAATGGTACAGTAGTACTCTACAGAAGTATTATCTTGTGTGATAGGTCCTCCAGAAGATTTCATTTTTTCTGGGTCGTTAGTCGTAAGATCACCACTAATTACTTCCCAGCTTTGACCTTCATTTTCACTCACGTGTACGCTTTGTGAGAAGGTGTACAACCTGTTAGGATTATGCTTTGAAAAGATAATAGGGAAATTCCACTGGAAGCGGTATTTCATATCCTCCACACCGTGACCCATTGGGTTATCTGGCCATACAGATACGCTACGTACCGTGTTTTTCTCGTGGTTTACACGCGTTAAGAATCCGTCGTAGCTACCTCCATACACAATCTCATTATTTTCTGGATCTACAGCTATATGTGCAGACTCACCACCAGCGGTACTCTCCCAGTCATTTTCTGTAATGCTACCACCTTCTGTGCGGTGCGGGATACGTATTGTGCTATTATCTTGCTGCGCTACATAAATTCTGTACGGAAACGCATTATCTGTAGTCACACGATAAAACTGAGCCGTAGGCTGGTTCATATAGGTACTCCAAGAGCGACCACCATCATAAGACACTTGCGCGCCACCATCGTCACCTATAATCATACGGTTAGGATCTTCTGGAGCTATCCATAAATCGTGATGATCTCCGTGCGGTGCGTTATGTGTACTGAAGGTTTTACCTCCATCTGTAGATTTGTGGTAACGCACGTTTAATACATACACGGTATTCTCATCCTTAGTATCTGCATATAGACGTGTGTAATACCAAGCACGCTGGCGTAGCTTGCGCTCACTGTTTATTTTTTTCCAAGTCGTACCTGCGTCTGTAGAGGTGTATAAACCTCCTTGCTCTTGATTTTCTACCATTGCATACAGACGGTTACTGTTTGCTGGAGAAACAGTGATTCCCATAATCCCAAGTATACCTTCGGCAAAACCATCGTTTGTAGAAATCTCCTTCCACGTCTCACCGCTGTCTGTACTTTTCCACACGGCCGATCCTTCTCCCCCAGAACTTAAACTGTACGGAGTCCTGCGAGCATTCCACGTAGTAGCGTACAGTACACGTGGGTTGTTTGGATCTATAATTAAGTCTACAACCCCACTATCTGCATTTGAGAAAAGTGTTTTTCTCCACGTCTTACCACCATCTGTACTTTTATAAACACCACGCTCTTGAGTTGGTTTGTAAATGTTACCTAAAACTCCTGCATATACAATATCAGAATTAGTAGGATGGACACGTATTCTAGGTACGTGACGGCTGTTTTTAAGCCCAGATTGTATCCAGGTTTTCCCTGCATCTTCAGACTTCCAGATACCATATCCAGAAGATACGTTACCTCTTAATGTTTTCTCACCACCACCTACGTAAATCACATTTGGGTCGCTTTTTGAAACCTCAACGGCTCCTATACTTCCTCCAAAATAGCCATCTGAGATATTTTCCCATTCTTTACCACCATCTGTAGTGCGCCACACGCCACCACCAGTACTTCCCATATAAAATAGGTCTGGCTGTCCCGGCACTCCAGTGACGGCAGCACTTCGACCACCTCGGAAAGGGCCAATGAGTCTATATTCTAAAGCTTCGTAAGTAGAGGGGTCTGGTGTTTGTGCAAACGTATCAAAAGATAATACTGAGCACACCGCCAGTAATAGGTAGCATAATTTTGTCTTCATTTGGATTGTGTTTGTTATAGCTAAGAAAATTACACAATTCTCTATGAAGTAAGAAGCAAGGATGAATTTTTAACGCTTTCGCGAAAGCGTATACCTTATAATCTCTATAAAATTAACGTCATTATTATCATCTTAATAACGAAGCAAATAAGACAAGTAATCCTCATCTCGACGAAGGAGAGATCACACTTCAATCTCAGAAAATCTATGAATACCCAACGGCTCACGGGTGTTCGATTTCTCGACAAGCTCGAAATGAAAGAGATACGTTTTGGAGTGCTTCACTTTTTCGCGAAAGCGCAGAAATATTACTCTTCTATTACCACAAGATTATTTTTTACATCACGCCTTAAAAAATAGCCTGTTACCACGGTAGAAAGCACATCTGCAATAGGAAATGCAATCCATACTCCCCAAACACCAAAAAAGTTAGGTAATATGAGTATAAGCGGGATTAAGAAGAAGCCTTGTTTCGTAAGGCTGAGCAGTAAAGCTGGTATCGCTTTACCTATGGCTTGAAAATACACAGCTCCTATTAACTGTATTACAATTACAGGCGTCGCGGCAAAGACAGTGCGTAGTGCATTAGGGGTGCGTTCCATCAACACTTTATTATCTGCTACCGCCTGGGCTTGTGCATTACTATCGCTTATAAACCAAGACACAAAAAAATCTGGTACCGTCATAATGATTATAAAAATAGCTAGTGCAAGACCGCCTGCATAGAGAATGGAAGTCTTAATGGTTTCTCGCACGCGCGCATATTGGTTTGCTCCATAATTATAACTAGCGATAGGCATAAATCCTTGTGTGACCCCTATCACGGGAAACAATGCAAACATTAACATCCTGCTTATAATCCCGTAACTAGCGACGTCTAGGGCGTCACCATAATTGATAAGTACATTGTTAAGTAATATAGTGAGCACAGAAATTACTCCTTGTCTTGCAAGTGTTACAGAGCTCAAACCAGAAATTTCTGAAACAATTTTTCTTGTAAGCACAAGGCATTTAGGTACAATTCTGAGTTCGCTCTTGAATATGAAAAACCACACAATAAAAGCAAAACACACCGCATAACTCGCAAATGTTGCCCAGGCAGCGCCTTCCATCCCATACCCTAGTACATTAATAAGGAGGTAATCCATCCCTATATTACCTATGGCTGGGAGAATCATCGCATACATCGCAAACTTGGGTTTACCCTCTGCTCGTATCACGTTGTTACCCATCATACACATTGCAAGCATTACAATACCGTAAAGTACAATGCGGTAATAGGTGAGCGCCATATCTTTAAAAGAATCATCTGCTCCAAAAAACTCGATGAGCGTATTTTGAAAAACGAGTCCTAGAATTGCTAGTAATCCAGATACTAAAAATGTGAGTGTTATTTGATTACCAAAAACTCGAAGCGCCTTATCATCATCACCAGAACCTAAGGCTCTAGACAGTACAGAACTGCCACCTATACCTACGGCAAGGCCTATAGCTGCTATAAAAAAGGTTACGGGTATAACTACTGTAATGGCACTAATGGCAAGAGGACCTATCCATCTTCCTACAAAGATGGTGTCTACAATCATATTAAGTGACATTACAAGGATTCCTATAGACGCAGGAACGGCTTGCTGTACGAGCAACTTTGATATGGGTTGTGTGCCTAGGGTTGTAGATCTTTTAGTGCTCAAAATATGTATATACTCTATTTTATAAAGTGATTAAATGTTATCAAAGTTTTAACGTAAGCTAGGTAATGAATTTTTTACTTTTGACAAATACAAAATGCTGTATTACAGTAAATTAAAGCCTCCCAAACTTATCGCCAAATGAGCAATTTAATTCAAGTCAAAAATCTTCCTTTTGCAACTATTGAGTTTTATAAAACTTTTATAATATGCAAAATGAAAGAAGGAATCGTATTAGATATTAAAAAAACTATAGACCTTCACGAGCACTCTCGCTCATTTTACAACGGGCTTAAGTACGGTTTCATCTTTGACAGAACAGTAGATTTTACAATAGACCCCATAGTCTATATGAAATGCCCCTACTATCCAGACATTAATGCTTTACATATTGTAGCAGACAAAATAACTACAAAAAAAGTAATTCATTTTGAGCAAAATTTTACAAAGTACCCTATCAAACTATTTAAAACACTTGATAATGCCATAACGGCTATAAAAGAGGTTGAGTTTGGTGCAAAATCAACTTATATAGAATCAGGAGCATCTTCGGCCATTAAATAGAATTAGACTGATCACTAAGCAATAGCCTTACCAGTCTCTACAAGCGCCCATTCATTTATCCACCCTGCAACGACACCTGCCCAGTCATCACGATCATTTATACAAGGAATGGTATGGAAGTCCCTTCCTCCAGCCTCGTGAAAGATTTCTTCACCCTCCATCGCAATTTCTTCTAGCGTCTCAAGACAGTCTGATACAAATGCTGGTGTTGCAATTGCCATTTTCTTAAATCCTTCTTTACCCATACGTTCTATTGTACGGTCTGTATACGGCTGTAACCACGGGTCAAAACCTAAACGTGACTGAAAGGATGTAGAGTATGTAAGTGGCTCCATACCTAAATATTCACCTACTAGTCTTGTGGTCTCATAACACTGGTGACGATAGCAAAACTCGTGCGCCTTAGATTGTGACATACAGCAAGAACCATCTAGTTTACAGTGCATACTCGTCACATCACTCTTACGTATGTGCCTTTCTGGTACACCGTGATAAGAAAATAACAGATGTTCATAATCTACACCTTTGAGGCTATCTGCAATAGAGTCTCCTAGCACCTTGATATACTCTGGCTTGTTGTAAAATGGTTTTACATCTGTAATCTTCATCTTAGGAAAAAACTCAGCACGTATCTCTTCGGCTAGTACTAAGATGGTTTCTGTAGTTGCCATTGCATACTGAGGATATAATGGTAATAGCATTACATCATCAATCCCTTGATCGTGTAATTTTTGAAGTCCTTCTTTTATAGAAGGTGTACCATATCGCATTGCGATTTCTACAGGGAGTTTTGTGTGGCTTTGCACTTTTTTCTGCAAGCGTTCTGTAAGAACAATTAACGGTGATCCTTCATCCCACCATATCTTACTATAGGCCTCTGCACTCTTTTTAGGGCGTGTGTTTAAAATGATACCTTTTACTAGCAATGCTCTTGCGGCATAAGGAACATCTATTACGCGCTCGTCCATTAAGAACTCGCCTAGGTATTTTTTTACGTCTTTTGGATCTGTACTATCTGGTGATCCCAGATTGACCATTAAAACTCCTTTGTTCATTTGTTGGCAATTTTTCTTTAACAAAAATAAGGCTTAACCTTCTTTTAAATGTTATGATTGTTATAAGACTTTGTGATAATGGTATTAGTTTTTACGCTTTCGCGAAAGCGTACCTACCCCAAGCTCATTAAATACTTTTTTGGAGTGGTACCAAATTTCTTTTTAAAAGCAGCTATAAAGTGACTCGCTGTGCTATAACCTACTTTAAGACCTACCTCATTTACATTATGGGATCCCGTCTCTAGCAACTGGCGTGCGACTTCCATCTTATAGTCAAATAAGAAACTAAACACAGAGTCACCATAAATCTGTTTAAAGCCTTCTTTTAATTTACTTAGTGAGAGACCTATCTCATCTGACAATTCGCTTAGTGTTGGTGGTGCATCCATTCTTGCAATGATTATTTGCTTAGCACGCTTTATTTTTTGCACATTATCCTCATCTACTAGAAAAGGGCACTGTTCTATATCTACATCTGCCGGTCTATTAAAGTAGAGGCTTAATAGCTCGTAACTTTTTCCCTTAAAATACAATTGCATAATAGAAGGGTGCAAGCTGTAATTCATTAACTGGTTAAGTACAATCGCCATACTAGGTGAGATGCTGCCGTCCTTGTAGTACTTTCTATCTTTATTTTCATCACTTAAGAAGTGCATAAAATTTGCCTCGCTTGAAAATAGGCTATGAAATTTCTTGATAGAGATAATGACACTCACAAGCCAGGTCTCTGGGGCGAGTTCAAGATTCATAGGTAAATCACGCTGCGGATTATACAGCAACAGCGAGTTCTCATCTGTAATAGAAAGTTGATAGGCTCCATTATTAAAATTAAACATCGCAGAGCCCTTGATACAAAAATGAAACTGTATAAAGCTACTATCTACTTCTCGCTCCACTTGCCTCACATTAGCATCATTGTTATCAAAACGTAAGACATAAAAACCGTCTTCTATTTTAATCTCTTGAAGCAAACCTTGAGCGTTACTTTTTATATTTAATTCCATTTTATTATTCTCTTTTTTATTTAGAATCACTCTAAATTAAGACAGGCATATTCCTTTGCTACTAGCAGTCATAGCGATAGCTTACACAAATTTACGATTTATTACAGTCTTGATAAACCGCTCTCGACACAAATGATTCTTCTAGCGTTATTTTTTAAGGATAGTGACCTTTATTTTTGCACTCCCTCATATTTGGGATACAAATAGAATTATACTTTTGAAGAGAGAGCAACAGTTTTATGCCATAGGTCTGAGTTACAAAAAAGCAGACGCGACCACGCGTGGGCATTTTGCAATATCAGAAACAGCACAAGCCGCCATACTTAATGGCGCTCGCGATGAAGGCGTTACGGCTCTTACCGTAATATCTACTTGTAACCGTACCGAGTTATACGGGTTTGCACCAGACGCGATTACACTAGTAAAAATTTTATGCGAGCATACGCACGGAACTATAGAAGAGTTTCTAGACGTAGCCTACTTGCACAAGGGAGATGAAGCCATTGCTCACCTATTTAAAGTAGGTACTGGTCTTGATAGCCAGATACTAGGCGATTTTGAAATTATAGGTCAGCTTAAGATAGGTTTTAAGCGCTCTAAAAAACTGCAACTTATTAATCCTTTTATGGAGCGATTAGTAAACGCCGTTATACAAGCCAGTAAGCGCATTAAAAATGAGACCGAGATATCAAGTGGTGCAACTTCGGTGAGTTTTGCAGCGGTGCAATATATAATGGCACGCGTGCCTTATATGTCAGAAAAAAATATTCTTCTTTTTGGTACTGGTAAAATAGGTCGCAACACTTGTGAAAATTTAGTGAAGCACACTAAAAATGAGCACATTACACTCATTAATAGAACTAAAGAAAAGGCAGATAAAATTGCTGGTAAATTTAACTTACTAGTAAAAGAGTATGCCCAGATAGAAAGTGAGATTGCACAAACAGATGTACTCGTTGTAGCCACAGGAGCTCAAAAACCTACGGTAAGCAAAGAGATTATCCATTCTAAAAAGCCGCTTCTTATACTAGATTTATCGATACCTAAAAACGTATCTAATGATGTAGAAGAGCTAGAGAATGTCACACTCATACATCTAGATCAATTATCAAAAATGACAGATGCCACACTTAAGCGTCGTCAAGGATATATCCCACAGGCAGAAGCCATCATAAAGGAAATTACAGATGAGTTTAACGCTTGGTTACAAACCAGAAAGTTTGCTCCTACCGTAAAGGCTCTCAAGGCAAGACTTAAAGAAGTACAAGCTGCAGAGCTAGAAAATGTACGCAAGAAAACTCCAGATTTTAGCGAGGCGACGGCAACAGCTATGAGTGATAAAATCATTCAGAAAATCACAAACCAGGTAGCACATCACCTGCGTCACGCAAATGGAGAAACCGAAGAAAGCATTGCCTTAATTTCCACTATTTTCCAACTAGATCAACATAATGTCTAAAACGATACGAATAGGTACTCGAGACAGTGAGCTCGCTCTCTGGCAGGCAAAAACAGTTCAAAAACAACTAGAAGATCACGGCTATACCACAGAGCTCGTACCTGTAAAATCTACAGGAGACCTCATACTTGACAAGCCGTTATATGAACTAGGTATCACCGGTATTTTTACAAAAACACTAGACGTGGCAATGCTCAATGGTACTGTAGATATTGCCGTGCATAGTATGAAAGACGTCCCTACGGCATTACCTATAGGGATTGTGCAAGCTGCAGTATTACCTAGAGCAGAGACCGAAGATATTTTAGTGCACAAAGGCGCGCCAGATTATAAGCAAGCCTGCACCATCGCCACAGGTAGTTTAAGAAGGCAAGCCCAGTGGCTCAATCGCTACCCTAACCACAAAACCACAGATATACGTGGTAATGTAAACACACGCTTACAAAAGCTAGAAGAAAGTGACTGGACGGGCGCCATTTTTGCAAAGGCAGGCCTTAAACGCATCAATGTACTTCCAGAAAATTATGAAGTACTTGACTGGATGATTCCTGCGCCGGCACAAGGAGCTATGCTCGTAGTAGCAATGGAAGAAGATGCATTTTCTAAGGAAGCTTGTGCAAAGCTTAACGATCGCACAACAGCATTATGCACACATATAGAACGTGAGTTTTTACGCACGCTAGAAGGCGGTTGTACCGCACCCATAGGTGCACTGGCACAAGAAATAGATGGAGCCATACGTTTTAAGGGAGTCCTTTTTTCACTAGACGGCGCGACAAAGATTGAAGTTGAGCAAGTAGTCTCAACAGAAAATGCACTAGGTTTTGGTACAGACTGTGCGCTAGAGGTTCTTGATAATGGTGGTAGAGCATTAATGAAGGAAATCAAGAGTAGCTTGAAAAAATGACCGTGCTATCCACAAAAAAACTAAAGCCTAACCAGCGAGAGCTACTTCTCAATGCAGGCTTACAATTTGTGGAATATGATGGGATACGTACACAAGAGGTTGCTTTTACGCTTTCGCGAAAGCTAAAAAATATCATTATCACCTCTCAAAATGGAGTACGCGCTTTATGTAACAACCTTTCTAGTGAGCAATTAGAAAGTATAAAAAGTTGTTTTGCTGTTGGCATAAAAACAACAGCACTTCTAGCCGAAAATGGCATAAAAGTGACAAAAACAGCTCAAAATGGAGAAGAATTGGCTCGTTTTATAGCCCAAAACCATAAAAACGAATCATTCACTTACTTCTGCGGGAAACAGCGCAGAGATGAGTTACCTACATTACTCAAAGAAAATAATGTAGCGTGTGAAGAGGTGGTGGTTTATGAAACTCATCAAATAACACAGTCTTTTGACCGTACATTTGATGGTATATTATTTTTTAGTCCGAGCGGTGTTAACGCTTTCGCGAAAGCGAACAAAAACACACGTACAATAGACAGCATAGCGTTTTGCATAGGCGAGACCACTGCCACAACGGCAAGATTACACTTTAAAAAAGTAATCGTATCTAATGCAACAACTATAGAAAGCACCATTGCTAAGGCGGTGAAAATATTGAAAGAAGAATCTAGAATATAAGCGTCTAGAAAAACATAAAATTGTCCCCTCGAGCGCAGTCGAGAGGTTCATTATAAGAGTACAATTAAGTTCTCGACTGCGCTCGAACAGACCTAGAGATATGAGCATAAAAAACGACCTATTTTTAAGAGCACTTAAAGGAGAAACTGTAGACCGTCCACCAGTATGGATGATGCGTCAGGCTGGAAGATACCTTCCAGAATTTATGGAAATCAAAGCAAAGTATGACTTCTTTACACGCTGCCAGACTCCTGAGCTTGCGAGTGAGATTACCGTACAACCTATACGTCGTTATGGGATGGATGCCGCTATTTTATTTTCTGATATTCTAGTGATCCCTCAGGCAATGAATATCGATGTAGAAATGAAGCCTAATGTAGGGCCGTGGTTGCCTAACCCTATACGATCTGCAAAAGATGTGGAGCAAGTAATTGTTCCAGATATCGATGAGACGCTAGGCTATGTGATGGACGCCATTAAGATGACTAAGGAAAAACTCAATGACGAGATTCCGCTTATAGGTTTTGCAGGATCACCGTGGACGATACTTTGTTACTGTGTGCAAGGTCAAGGGTCAAAAAACTTTGACAAGGCAAAGGAGTTTTGTTTTACACAACCACTAGCTGCGCACGCTTTACTTCAAAAAATCACAGATACTACTATTGCTTATCTTAAGAAAAAGGTAGAGGCTGGTGTAAATGCAGTACAAGTTTTTGATAGCTGGGGAGGGATGCTCTCACCGGTAGATTATCAAGAATTTTCTTGGCAATACATACAGCAAATTATAGATGCTCTTAAAGATGAGGCACCGGTTATTGCCTTTGGAAAAGGGTGCTGGTTTGCACTTGATAAAATGGCGAAGTCTGGAGCATCTGCACTAGGTGTAGACTGGACGTGCTCTGCACGTAACGCTCGTTACCTTACTGGTGGTAACATCACGCTACAAGGTAACTTTGACCCTACTCGATTATTCTCACCACCTAGCGAGATTAAAAGAATGGTGCACGAGATGATTAATGCCTTTGGTAAAGACAAGTACATTGTAAATCTTGGTCACGGTATTTTACCTAACATTCCTATAGAAAATGCAGGTGCATTTATAGAAGCTGTAAAAGAATACAAAGCATAATGAACGTCTGGGCTGTTGTCAAATCTATGGATTTTAAACAGCTGTGGAGCCTTTTTTGGCTCAGTGCTCGCCATCCTCGTTTTGTGATTCCTACTATAAGAGGGACGCGCAAAACGGTTGCTATATGCAATAAATATTATGGCAAAAAGCAGCACCTCAACGGCCCAGAAAATGCTTTTAGACACGCCTTGTGGAATATGCTTATTGTGCATCTTAGTGTGCAACGAGGCTTGCCACTGCAACGCTCGCTGGCGTGGGCAAAACGGTTTACAGACTGGCACGAAGATTTTTCGCCTAATGCACCTTTAGAACGTGCGATGGATTTGCATAACAACCGCGTGGGGCGCGACCTCATTACAAACCTTTGCGGGCAAGACGAAGAGCAACTGGTAGCGCAACTACTGGAGATGGTCCCGCTTTCGCGAAAGCGTACTACCTTAAAAGAAATCAAGCGTTGTGATACGACACTAGTTCACTTAGAGTGATAATTTAACCATATGTAAACAGGCTATGGAACGCAAAACAAATACTTTTGAGTACAATTTCTAGCTATGAGAACATTCTACAACAAGCTGAGTTTACGATACATCGCACTTAAAAGGAGCTGGACGCCGCAACAAAATTTATTTTATGGTTTTCTCACATATGTTTTAGTAGGAACTTTGCTCCTAAGCTTGCCTTGGTTACAAAAGACAAGTGCCTCAATACTAGATCATCTTTTTATTGCGACCTCTGCAGTGAGTACTACGGGGCTGGTTACGATGTCTATTTTTGACTCATATAACGTAGGAGGACAATTTGTTATAATGGCACTTTTCCAGCTGGGAGGCATAGGCTACCTAACCTTTACTACATTTATGCTGTTATCTACTACCCATAAAATAACACCCTGGCATAAAAGTATTCTCAATACAGAGTTTACATTACCCGTTACTATACGTATCAAAGACTTTTTAAAATCTGTAATACTGTATACGGTTATTATGGAGGTACTAGGTGCCATACTATTCTTTATTGCTTTTAAGGCAGATGGTATGGGTACGGGAGAGGCAATCTGGTCATCTATCTTTCATAGTATAAGTGCCTTTTGTACCGCTGGTTTTAGTCTTTTTAATAGTGGATTTACACCTTACGTAGATAATGGACTCATAAACTTTACCATATCAATGCTCGCTATTTGCGGTTCTCTAGGTTTTATAGTAATCACAGACGTGGGCTTATGGATAAAAAACAGAACACACTCCCTTAGCTTTACAACAAAGATTGTTACAATAGGGTCGCTTATACTTCTAGCTTTTGGATACTTATTTTTTTACTTCTTAGAGCCTTCCATCACAAGTCTGAGTGGCTCTGCTCGTGTAAGTGCTGCATTTTTTCAATCTATGACTGCGATGACTACAGTAGGTTTTAATACTGTTGACTTTGGTACATTTATATTACCTATGTTACTCGTGACTATATTTTTGATGTACATAGGCGCCTCTCCTTCTGGTACAGCTGGAGGTATGAAAATTACCACACTTACTGCCGTATTTGCCATAATGAAAAGCCGACTAAAAGGATCTAAAAATATCACCTTCTTAGGAAAACGCATTCCTTATGAGCGTCTATACATAGCAACATCGTCTTTTATATTTTATACAACACTTATTTTTGTAGGGACGTTTGTACTCACCTTTTCAGAAGATTTTGATTTTGAAAATATTTTATTTGAAGTTGCTTCTGCACTTGGTACCGTGGGTGTGAGTACAGGGATTACTGGAGATTTAAGCAGTATAGGTAAGATTATTATCATAATCCTTATGTTTATAGGTCGACTAGGTGTACTTACCTTTGGCCTCGCTATTTGGTCAAAAAGAATCACAAAGGAAGACAGAGAAGTTCTCAAAGAAGATATAGCAGTATAATATGATAAAAGGCATCTTAAACGGATTACAGACGTATAAATCATCATTTGGTTTAATTTCAAAGCTGGGGCTTTGGAAGTATTTTGCTATCCCAATGGCTATAAGTCTTATTACCGCCTCAATGATTGCAGCATCTGCCTGGGGCTTTTCTGATAATATAGGTCACTGGGTAGAGCAAATCTGGCCTTGGGAAACGGGAAGACACGCCTTTTTTATTTTTGCAGAGATTGTGAGTGCACTGCTTATCATTGCTATAGGTCTTATTTTATATAAGCACATTATTATGGCACTAAGTGCGCCATTTATGAGCCCAGTTTCAGAAAAAATAGAGGCTCACCTCAAAGGAGAAAATCACACACACAGAGACACCTCAAATACTGAACAACTTATACGAGGTATACGCATAAACGTGCGTAACTTGGGACTAGAATTGCTTATCACGCTACCTATCTTACTGCTCAATTTTATACCAATTATAGGGAGTATTGCTGCCACTATTTTACTATTTCTTACACAAGCTTACTACGCAGGTTTTGGTAATATGGACTACACACTAGAACGTCATTTTAAGTATAGAGAAAGCGTAGATTTTGTAAAAAGAAACAAGGGCCAAGCCATAGGTAATGGTATTGTATTTATGCTGTTTCTTATCATCCCACTTGTGGGAATTATACTCGTTTTGCCCATCTCTGTTACTGCAGCAACGGTACAAACCATAAAACTGCTTGACAAGGATCACCACACTAGCTTGACTGCATAGGTCACCACCTAAAAAATATATAATGAAAGAACAATTTGTAAACTACATACTCAATCTTCAAGATCAAATTACTAGCACACTAGAGCAACTAGATGGTAAGGCAAGCTTTCAAGAGGACAACTGGAAACGCCCAGAAGGCGGTGGTGGTCGCACCCGGGTGATTGAAAACGGCAATATCTTTGAAAAAGGAGGTGTAAACACATCACAGGTGCACGGCGAGCTACCAGAGGCAATGCAAAAATACTTTGGCGTAGAGGATGCAAATTTCTTTGCCTGCGGTCTCTCTCTAGTGCTTCACCCTAAGAGCCCTATGGTGCCTACGGTGCACGCAAACTGGCGTTACTTTGAGATGTATGACAAAGAAGGAAACATTGTAGACCAATGGTTTGGTGGAGGGCAAGACCTCACTCCTTATTACCTTTTTGATGAAGATGCAACGCACTTTCACCAGACGTGTAAAACCGCTTGTGATGCACACGATGCCGATTTTTACCCAAAATACAAAGCACGTTGTGACGAGTATTTTTACAACGCACATCGCAATGAAGGTCGCGGTATAGGAGGTTTATTTTTTGATTACTGCAAAGCTACCGAAGAACGTTCTATGCAAGACTGGTACAACTTTGTGACCACTGTGGGTGACAGTTTCTTAGACGCTTATGTACCTATTGTAGAACGTAGAAAAGACACCGCTTTCGCGAAAGAAGAAAAAGACTGGCAAGAAGTACGCCGTGGTCGTTATGTAGAGTTTAACCTCGTACACGATAAAGGAACCCTTTTTGGTCTAAAAACCAATGGCCGTATAGAAAGTATTTTAATGAGTCTACCACCAGTAGTACAGTGGAAATATGACCACCACCCAGCACCTGGAAGCGAGGAAGAACGATTAATTAACATATTACAGCAACCGAAGGAGTGGGCTTCTTAATAATTAAAACTACTTATTGGTCATAAATTACTGCGTGTGATTTATGGCTAATGAAGATTTACATTTTCGCGAAAGCGAAAAACCTTTTACCTCCAGATAGCGCTCGTCTTGGTTTTAAATCCGCCTTTGGTATTTAAGTAGTGAAAACGTGCTTTTAAGAGTCGTTTTCTGCCTTCCCTCGTCCGCGTGAATGTGAGCCTTGCATTTTCTGAAATATAAATTCCCCAGAAGTTAAAAAAGAGCAAAGCATCTTTTTTATTTCCTGCAAAGAGTTCTGGTAAGGGATAATAATTTGCAAAGCCAAACTTACGCTGCCACCACCCAGACTGCTCAATCATATAGCGTGCATTATCTATAGGCGTGAGAAGTTCTTCCATACACTTTACAAAAAGGATTTCTTCTTTGGCAGTAGCTCCTGTAAGAAAGCAAGAGACGGCACCATTAGGTAGATACTCTACACCTAGTTTTAGAGCTTCTAGTTGCGTGGTGATGTAGTATTGCTCTCGTAGGCTTTTAAGCACGACTTGTCCCATTTTATAGACTAGTTTATCTACACGTCCATATTTTAAGTACAATACGAGCGTTTTATATGTCTTAGGCGCCAGTACCATTGCAGCTGTGCCTAGCACTGCATATATAAAAAAGCTCATCCCTCTAGAGAAGTAAGCTCCTGCATTATTGATAATAATCTCGGGTACGGTAATCGTGAGTAAGGCTCCTAGCTGTAGTATTCCATATTTTACAGCATCTTTATAATAGACGCTCTTTTTTTGTAACGGCTTCCCCTTAGGTTTAAAGTCTAGTTTCAGTTCGCGCACTAGCAGTTTTCCCGTACCTATAGCTTGCTCCCATCGCTGTTGTATCGCACCCCTATTTCCCGCAAGGGTACACATTTTACTATTTAATACATCTTTTTCTAAAATAGTGGTAGGTAGAGCAAACCGCTCTGCTCCATTTTCTATAAAGGGAGTTCCCTCTAGTGACACACCACAAAAAGCATCAAAGCGTCGGGTTAACTTAGCCACATCTTCCCCACCACCATCTATAGTGGGATCTATACAAGCAAGATGCCAGATAGAAGCCACCTTATCTGGATTACTAGGCTGTACTCGTATAGCTCTACCTCGCATCTGGTTAGACATTACAAAAGAACTCACGTAAGAGGCAAGTACTAATGTATTTATAGCTGGCGCATCCCAACCTTCTCCTAGTAATGCCGCTGTGCCTAATAGTACCTCTATATGACCGTCTGTAAAGAGAGCCGTCATAAGGCTCACCATCTGGCTTTTTACCTTTTCTCTGGGACGTATTATCACAAAGGCTGTATCACCTAAGGCGTCGTGGGTAAAATCATCACTATCTGAGGTCTCTGTAATTTGTGCTACCAGTGCTTTATGTACTATGATAATGGTACCTGTGAGTACGGCAAGTTTTTCTAGCTTATCCTTACCCTGCCACCTATCTGGATGTTGTTCAAGTGAGTATCGCAGATGGTGAAAGATAGGTATTACTCCTAGCTTATTTATTGTGTCAAGCGCCTCTATAGGGGTGTCTATAAACTCCTTACGCACATAATCTGTAAGTATTACAGCACGTAGATCGCTTCCCATTTGAGCACTTTCAAAATCTATAATCTCTCGTATGCTCTTGAGCTTATTAGGGCTTTGCGCTAGTGATTTATATAATTGCTGCTCGCCTTTAAAGTTTACACGTTTTTTATCAAAAGCGCCTACCTTGCGCAGTGTCTTCTCAACAGTAGCGAGTACCTCTTCGTCTTCATAATAATCTTCTCGGCCATCTACTAGTAGGGGTTGCAATAACTTTTCTGCCCACTCTTGATTAAAGGTGGGAAGCTTTTCTTGCGTAAGATCTACACCTAGCAAATCTATTTTTACCTTGGGAATTTTATACCCGCGTGCGTTGAGATAAACAAGTGAAGCTATATAAAAACTAGGGTCTTGATAAATGATCTCAAGATGTTTTCCTGGTGTTTTATATACTGGGAGATTTATAATAAAACTGCCAAACTCACTATTTTCAACCAGCTCATCTATAACTGCTTTTGCCTTAACACGATAGTCTAAAATGTATTCTATTTGTGCAGCATCTGGCTTAGAAAAGTATATATAATCTTGGTGTGCACATAGGTTTCCCTCTTTAACCAGCTCTGGTACGCTTATCTCAATATCTATGGGTCCACAAAGCTGAAAATACTTTGCTATCTCTGCTTGATCACTATCATATGGCGGTGTTGCCGTGAGTGCGGTAATGGTGCACTCTGGTAGTTCTTTAAGTGCAAAAAGTGGTTTCCACCACTCGTTTTTGAGGTGATGGGCTTCGTCTAGTACGATGTTTTTTATTCCCGCTTGCGCGAAAAAATTAAGCATACGTTCCATATCTCCTTCCATTTCATTTTTGGCAAATGCGTGTAATGATTGATAAGTTGCAAAGGTGATATGTGCAGGTTTTTTTATATTTCGCGAAAGCGGAATCGTACATTTTTCTTGCTCGATAAAGCACTCAAACATACGCTCCTCCCACTGGTTGCGTATCGTGATAGTAGGTGCGAGCACAAGCGTGCACTTATCTACACGACGCATCATCTCAAGACCAAGCACAGTTTTTCCCGAGCCTGGTGGGGCAACTACGTGCAAGTGATCATCTGCAATGTGATCTTGAAAATCTTTTAAAAATCGCTCCTGATAGGTGCGCCAGGTATAAATAAATTGAAAGGCTTCTTTGAGCAAAGGAAGGCGATATTTAAATTGGTAAATTTGTAATGCAAAATACGAGGTTTAGATAGATATTGAAACCCGATTTATTTAAAATCACACACCTATTTACCTCAACACATAGAAGATAGAACGATGCTTATAAGAAACCGAAGACTACGCAGCAGTGAGGCTATGCGCTCACTAGTAAGAGAGACCTATATCACTCCAAATGATTTTCTTGTACCGCTTTTTGTGGTAGAAGGAAAAGGGGTAAAGCAAGAGATAGACTCTATGCCAGATTACTATCGCTACAGTCTAGACTTACTTACTAAGGAGGTAAAAGAGCTCTGGGCAATGGGACTTAAAGCCGTGCTTCTCTTTGTAAAAGTACCTGATAACTTAAAAGACAACTCTGGTACCGAAGCGCTTAATGCAGATGGCCTAATGCAACGTGCTATAAAAACCGTAAAAGACGCCTGTCCAGATATGCTGGTTATGACAGACGTTGCACTAGATCCTTACTCAAAATTTGGTCACGATGGTGTGGTAGGTAATGGTGAGATTGTAAATGATGACACCACAGCCATACTTGCCGAGATGGGATTGAGTCACGCTCGCGCTGGTGCAGATGTACTTGCGCCAAGTGATATGATGGATGGCCGCATTTTTGAAATGCGCACCTTGCTAGAAGACGAAGGTTTTTATAACACTGGCATTATGAGTTATAGTGCAAAGTATGCAAGCTCTTTTTATGGCCCTTTTCGTGATGCTCTAGACAGCGCACCAGTAGACTTAAAAGATATTCCAAAAGATAAAAAAACCTACCAGATGGACTTTGCAAATCGTGACGAAGCGATTAAAGAAACCCTGATGGATATAGAAGAAGGTGCAGATATCGTGATGGTAAAGCCAGGACTATGCTACCTAGACATTGTACGTGATTTACGAGAAGTTGTAAATGTACCGATAGCTGTATATCAAGTAAGTGGTGAGTATGCAATGCTCAAAGCCGCTGCCGAAAAAGGATGGCTAGACCACGATAGCGTTATGATGGAACAAATCACAGCCATAAAAAGAGCTGGCGCACAAGTAATAGCTAGCTACTTTGCAAAAGATGTAGTAAAGCTACTTGGGTAATGGCATATCACCTTGCACAGCTCAATGTAGCCCGTATGAAGGGTGTCTCTATAGAAGATCCAGAGATGAAGGACTTTAGAGATAATACAGACCGTGTAAATGAGCTAGCCGAAAGTTCGCCAGGGTTTATATGGCGTGACGTTATAGATACCGAAGCCGCACCAACTCCTAATGCGCTTAATGATGAGCAGGTGCTTATTAATTTTTCTGTGTGGGAAGATGTGGCGTCACTAAGAGAATTTACCTATAAAACCTTCCACAGTGCGATTATGAAACGCCAGAAAGAGTGGTTCCAAAAATACGGAACAGCACACTACGTACTCTGGTGGATTGAAGCAGGCACAACACCTACAGCGCAAGAAGGACTAGAGAAGCTCGAGTTCTTACAAAAGCACGGCGCAAGCAAAGAAGCATTTACTTTTAAAGAGGTTTATGAGAAGCCAGAGTAGATGATGAAAAGTAATACATCTGTCATATATACTGTTGCTCTATTAGGAATTGTTTTGCTAGGTTATATCCTCTGGAATATTGATTATGAAGATGAATCATCTTACTCAGGTACCGAGTGTGCAGGACCTGGAATCCCTATTGACTATATAGTGTCCTCACATCGGCAAGAGTTATCGCTTATTGAAGAAGAAGGAAAACTCTTGTTCAAAGCGAATTGTGCGGCTTGCCATAAACTATATAGACCAATGACTGGACCAGCACTCTATCAAATCAGTAATGTTGTCGAGAATGATACAGTATTCAACGAATATATCACAGGAAAAACGAGGCCTTATTTTGAGAGAAAAACAGATAAGTTTTGTCTGACATTCCCTGATTTATCAATTGCTCAAACAACTGCAATCTTAAAATATACAGATGTTGATTAATAAATTTACGCTTTCGCGAAAGCGTAAAAGCACTTCTACTATACTCTCTTTTTCCATACATTTACATAAATAGCAAACTAACTATGGGTCAACTTTTACTTTGGGCAACGATTTCGATATTTTTTTCATTCTTGTGTTCTATACTTGAAGCTGTACTTCTAAGTGTGACACCTACATTTATAAACATCAAAAAAAGTGAAGGCAAAGCCTACGCCGAAACTCTTGAAGAACTTAAAAAAGATGTAGATAAACCACTTATTGCAATCCTTACCTTAAACACACTTGCACACACCGTAGGTGCAATGATGGTAGGTACTGTAGCTGCAGATTTATACCCAGAATTTGTTATAAACTTAGGCTTTACAGAGATTAATTTTCTTGGTTTTGTCTCTGCAATAATGACCTTACTTATCTTAATTGCTAGTGAGATAATACCTAAAACAATAGGTGCAAAATTTTGGAAATCTCTAGCAAACTTCTCTGCAAAGACACTTAAGATAATGGTGCTACTTTTAAAGTACACAGGAGTATTATGGTTACTACAACTTTTTACTCGTATGGTAGGTGGCGGTGGTCATCACGAGAGTGTGCTAAGCCGTGAGGACTTTACTGCAATGGCACAAATGGCGGGTGAAGATGGCGTTTTTGAAGAAAGTGAATCTAAAATTCTTAATAACCTTCTTACCTTTAAAGAGGTACTTACTAAAGATATTATGACGCCACGTACGGTTATAAAAATGGCAGATGCAAATACAACCGTTGCAGACTTTTTTGAAGAAAACCAATCGCTGCGTTTTTCTAGAATTCCAATTTTTGAAGGAACACGTGATCACATCACTGGTATTGTTTTAAAGAGCGAGGTATACCGTGAGATGGCACTAGATAATCACACAACAACTCTTAAAGAGATAGAACGTCCTATTTTAATCACAAAACGTAATTTGCCTATTCCAGATCTTTTTGAAGAACTTATTTCTACAAAAAATCATATTGCCCTAGTGGTAGATGAGTATGGTACAATGAGTGGTCTTGTCACTATGGAAGATGTTATAGAAACCCTTCTTGGACTAGAGATTATGGATGAAAGTGATAGTGTAGCAGACTTGCAAACGCTAGCACGTCGCAACTGGCAAAAAAGAGCTAAAGCTCTAGGGCTTTATGATGAGAATAGTGCTAAAAGCTAGTAAACCCACCACTTTATGCGGTTACAATATGTTTGTTTCTAATATTACGTACTAGTACGCTTAAAAACAGTGATACATCATAAGGCTT
Organism: Dokdonia donghaensis DSW-1; assembly: GCF_001653755.1. Classification (GTDB taxonomy): domain Bacteria; phylum Bacteroidota; class Bacteroidia; order Flavobacteriales; family Flavobacteriaceae; genus Dokdonia; species Dokdonia donghaensis. The sequence goes on from NZ_CP015125.1 coordinate 628,666, forward strand.
TACTAGAATGTCATCCATTCCTGCTTTATAAATTTTATGTCTTATCTCTTGTATCTCTACCGCTGTTAAGGCTACTATAGGAGTAGTCTTATCAAACGTTCTAATTTCTTTTGTGGCCTGTATACCATCTTTTCTAGGCATATGGATGTCCATAAGTATGAGGCTATATTCTTGATTTTTTACCATCTCTACGGCCTCTACACCATCACTAGCTAGACTACATAATAAACCTTTGCTCTCAAGAAGTTTTTGAGTGATTTTTTGATTAATACGGTTATCATCTACCACAAGGAAATGAGCATCTTGTAGTGTGTGTACACTTTCTGTCTCTAACTCCTCATTTGGTGTAATAACTTGACGCGGTAACACTGTACTCTTAGGCTTTTTAAATTTTATGACAAATGAGAAGGTTGCTCCTTGCCCTTCATCACTTTCTAGTATAACCTCACTGTTATATAATGCGAGCAGCTTTTTTACAATAGGTAAACCTAAGCCTGTACCTTGATAATTATAGTTTTTATTTTCTACTTGAGTAAACTCTTCAAAAATGGTGGCTTGACTACTCTTAGGGATACCTATCCCATCATCTTTTACAACAAACAAGATGCTATGATGCCCATCACTAGTATATGCCTGCTGGTGGATATTAATCCATATGTTACCATTCTCATTAAACTTAATTGCATTACCTATAAGATTCATTAGTATTTGAGAGAGTCTTACAGAATCTCCTTGAAGCTCGTTAGGCACCTCGGGGTCAATATGCAAATGAAGTTTGTTGTTATTTTGCTCAAGGCTAAACTCAAAGGAACGGGTAATGCTATGTAAGAGTGTTGTAAGCTTAAATGGTGCGTGCTCGAGTGTAATATCTTTTGCTTCCATCTTGCTCATAAGAAGTACATCATTGATGAGCGCAAGCAAATAATCTGCAGAGAATTTTAAAGACTTTAAATCGTCACGATGTGTCTTGATCTTTTTATCTTCAAGCAAAATGGTGGCAATACCTATGACCCCATAAAGCGGAGTGCGTAACTCGTGACTTATGGTAGAAAAAAACTGCGTTTTTAATTTTGAAAGTTCTTCGGCTTCATTTTTGGCTCTCGTAAGTTCAATATTTTTTTCGCGTAGGCGTACACTATAATTTTTACGAGATTTATACATCGTGTAGATGATAAATAAACCTAAGAGTAAGAGTATTGAAGCGACTATAAGTACGGTATTTGCTTTACGTGAACTCGCTGCTAGAATATCTGTAAGGCTTTTTTCTTTCTTAGTAATTTCTAGTTCGCGTTTATTTGCTCTGTAGTCAAACTGAGCGCTAGCAAGTCTTATTTCTTGTTGGGTTTCATTTTTATAGAGCTGGTTTGCAAGTAAGAGTTGTCGCTTCGAGTGATAATATGCCTCTTCAAATTTTTTCTCTTGCTCATAAAGTCTCGCTATCTGTTGTTGTGCTTGTTCTTCTTCGGCGATGAGTTCTTGTTCGAAGGCGATATCTATAGCTTCTAGCAGGGATTCTTCGGCTAGAGTGCTTTTATCTTTTTTAATGTAATATTTACCTAATAGTGTAAGAATTTGTGCCCTTGGTTTAAAATTGAGTGTATCTCTTAGGCTCATCATTTTTGCCTCCATAAGGGCAGGGTACGCCATTGCAATATTATCTCGTGTAAGATACATACGGCTCAACTCTATATATGACTGGAGGGCATCATCTCTAAGATTGAGCTTAGTATAAGTTTCTATACTTTTTTTAAACAGTGTGGTAGCTCTTTTTTCAAACTCGGGATATACGCTATATGTTTTACCTAGATTACTATAGGAGATGGCAAGAAGGGTGTCATTTTTAGATTTTTGCGCCATTTTTAAGGCACGTTCAAAGGCCTCGTGGGCTTTAGGCGTATCTTTAAGTGTGAGATAAATATCACCTAATAGCGTAAATCCTTGAAATTGTTTTCTTGAGTTTTCTTCTATTTCTGAGGAGTTGAGTAACTCATCTAGTGTTTTTATAGCACTCGTATATTCCTTTTTTTTGAGCTGCTCTCTTGCAAACTCTATACTATATACCCTCTCCTCATCATTAGCCTGAGCACGTTCTTGCCCATAGACCGCTTGACTAGATATAAATATAATAGGGATTATAAATACTCTTAATAGACGCATATGCCTGCCTTAAAACCATCAAATGTACTGACTTACAGCGCAATATACAACACACTTAATCCTTATATTTGAAATTATGGAGACAGCTATTATCCTTACACCCATAGGCTTATTATCGTTAGAAGGAAATAGAGAAGGGCTTTGCGCTGCAACGTTTATAGAAGACGGTCGAGCGGTTACAAAAGTAATCCCAAACGCTCTTCAAGAAGCTGTAAAACAACTTAAAGAATACTTTTCGGGAGAGCGCACTACTTTTTCTCTAAAGCTTGATCCGTTAGGAACAGATTTTCAACGTCGAGTGTGGAGGGAGTTAGAGACGATACCATTTGGCAAGACAACCTCTTATCTCGCTATGGCAAAACAACTAGGTGACCCAAAAGTGATACGTGCAGCAGCCAGTGCAAACGGTAAAAATCCCATCTCAATCATTATACCTTGTCATAGAGTGATAGGCAGCGATGGCTCTCTCACGGGCTACGCTGGTGGATTGCATCGTAAAAAGTGGCTCTTAGAACACGAGAGCCCTGTGACGCAAGGATCTCTTTTTTAGGGTAGGCTGTTATTAAATAGGTGAGTAAAGCTTTCGCGAAAGCAAAAAATAATACTTTTAAAATATCAATCTTTACAAAATGAGGTATCCAAAAAACTTTTTTAAAGGCTTACTCTTCTTTATAGCCATCATTATTGCAGTACTTTACATTACGGACTACGACTATATTTTAAAGGGTGTGCGCGTGGTCTATATGACGGGCCACACGACTGCTTTTATAGATGACTATGATTATTTTGATAACGCAACTATAGCAACAAGTACCCCAGAGATTTGGCCAAAACATAAGGAATATAATAACGTCGTACCTACAGCGCGTCTATCTTCTATTAATAGTGAGCTTGAGACCATTGCCTTTTTAATCATTAAAAACGATAGTATTTTATACGAAGACTATGCAACGGGCTATAGCGAGAACAGCAAGACTAACTCGTTCTCTATGGCAAAGAGCATTACCAGCGCGCTACTAGGTAAGGCCATACAAGACGGATACATTACTTCGCTTGATCAACCGGTGAGTGATTTTTATGCAGAATTTGCAGGAACTGGTATGACCGTAGGAGACCTCTCTTCTATGGCTTCTGGTCTCAACTGGGATGAGAGTTACTCTAGCCCCTTTAGCCTCACAGCACGTTCTTATTATGATGATGACCTTGCCGAAACTATTTTAAATCTCAACGTTACAGAGCAACCTGGCCAATCTTTTAAATATCTCTCTGGCAACACACAACTGCTAGGTATGGTGATACAGAAAGCTAGTGGCATACCGCTACCGCAATACCTATCAGACAGCTTTTGGAAACCTATGGGTATGGAGCAAGAAGCACTATGGCAGCTAGATGATGATGATAACAAGCTGGCAAAAACCTATTGCTGTATAGCAAGTAATGCTAGAGACTTTGCCCGTTTTGGAAAACTATACAAAGATAGTGGCTCTTGGAATGGCAAAAGGCTACTTCCCAAAGATTTTGTAACGGCCAGTACACAACCACGCTTTGCTCAAGACACAGAGTATGGTTATGGCTTCTGGTTAAGTAACTATCGTGGCAAAAAAATATTTGCAATGCGTGGCATACTCGGGCAATATGTAATCACCATACCAGAAGACAATCTTATTATTGTAAGACTAGGGCACCATCGTGGTGACTGGGTAGAAGGAAAACCATTTACACAAGACTTTTATGATTACATAGACGCAGGGTATGAAATGACTCAAAACACTGACTAGCATAGAGTTCTATTAATTTATTGTATTTTTCAATACACTCAATCATCAATCAATGCGATTATTTTCCCCTTCAGAATTTATCATTAAGGCGCTTGCTGCCTTTAAGAGATTTCCGGTTACACTCATCTGGGTTATATTATTTACACTACTGCTAATAGTACTTGCCGAAAGAGATATAGACGACATATTTGAAACCTATAACAACATTTCACTCACAGCAATATTAGGTGTGAGCTGGCTTATAGGGACTCAGTTTTACATCGAGCAGTTTAAAAGAAAAGGACTCTGGTGGATTAAAGTTATTATCATATTACTCCTTGTTGCATTCTATTTTACATTACCAGACTATGACTTACATAACAATAATGAGACCCCATATGTAAGGTGGTTTGTACTACTTATAGTAGGTCATCTAGCGCTACTCTTTGCTCCTTTTATTACTGTATGGCATCCTAAAGCCTACTGGAATTATCTGGCAGATATGCTTATGGCAATCGCCAGGAGTGCCTTGTTTTCTGGAGTGTTTTATCTAGGTATTGTACTTGCGTTGCTAGCCATAGAGTATCTTTTTGATGTGAAAATAAATGGTAGGCGCTACTTCCAGTTGTTCTTGCTGTGTTTAGGAATCATAAATACGTGGGTATACCTATCAGATTTTCCTAAAGAGATACAACATAACATACACCTGCACTTTCATAAAGCTATCGAAGTCTTTGTAAAGTTTATACTCATACCCCTTGCCGCTCTTTACATCACAATATTGTATGCCTATGCTCTTAAAATCTGTATACAGTGGGAGTTGCCTAAGGGCTGGGTGAGCTACCTTATCATTGCACTTGCTGGTCTTTTATTTATCATTCAGTTTATAATACATCCCTTAAAAGCAACTCATACCTCTAGAGTTTTTAAAAACTTTCAGCCGCTAGCATACTGGTTATTACTACCACTGCTCATCTTGTTTTATGCTGCGATTTATAAAAGAGTATCAGATTACGGTATCACAGAGCCACGGTATTTTCTTATTCTAATTGCGGTTTTTATAACAGGCGCTGCGCTTTACTTACTCTTCAGTCGCAAGCAGCAGCTTCGGTTTTTACCTATGGCTCTTGCGATTATGGGCTTATTGAGCACTTTTGGGTTTTGGGGAGCCTTCTCTGTGAGTAAACGCAGCCAGATGGATGAATTTGAAAAGATATATACCGCTTTCGCGAAAGCCGAAAATAAAGAAAACTCTGACCCGGAATCTAACAGAAGATTTTCATCTATCACAAGGTACCTCGTAGAACACGATGCTGCAGAAGATCTAAAACCCATCATAGGTTACAACCCAGTAGAAAAACATACCGATGTAGCTACCTGGAAGTTGTCTAACTATATTTTAAAAGACTTAGGGTATAAAATGACAGCTAGTGACATAGAGAAAAAACGCATTCACTTTAACAACGCCTCTAGTACCGCATATAATATACGTGGCTATGACTGGAAGCAGGACTTTTATTTTAACCTCAACGGCCAGTCAGAATATATAGAAGAAGGCTTTTCTATGATGCTTAATGGGAAAGAAATTCTTATCACAACACAAGACAGCACAGCACTCACGATACCCACACAGGCGTTTATAAAGCAACTAGAAGGTGAGGATATAAGTAAGCCCATTAACGCCCGAGAGAAACTTACACTCCGTAAAACAAATGATCTTGTGGATGTAAAAATAATATTCAACTCCATAAATTTAAAGGTTGATGTTGATGATCAACGCGTTATAAATTATGCGAGTGGCAGTGTACTTTTAAAAGTTAAAAAATGATACAAAGGCTTCAACTAGAACATATCCTTTTTTTGGACATTGAGACGGTACCTCAACACCCAGATTTTTCTGATCTAGACGATGTAGAAAAGGCACTTTATGCAGATAAAACAAGATACCTGCGCAAGGATGAGTTTACACCAGAAGACTATTACGAGCGTGCCGGCATCTGGGCAGAATTTGGAAAAATAGTGTGTATCTCTGTAGGCTATTTTCATACTAGCACAGATGGAAAACGCTTTAGAACCACCTCCTTTTTTGGTGATGATGAGACCAAGCTACTTAATGAGTTTAAAAACCTACTTGAAGAACATTTTTACCGCCGTGAGCACTTACTCTGTGCGCATAATGGTAAAGAGTTTGACTTCCCGTATATCGCGCGACGTATGATTATAAATGGAATCACGTTACCACAGAAGCTCAATCTCTTCGGAAAAAAACCTTGGGAGATACCTCATATAGACACCCTAGATTTATGGAAGTTTGGAGACTATAAACACTACACCTCTCTCAAGCTTATGACCAAAATTTTGGGCATCCCTTCTCCAAAAGATGATATAGACGGCAGCCAGGTGCGCCAGGTATATTATGAAGAAAATGACATAGATCGTATAGTCGTATATTGTGAGAAAGACACCGTTGCCGTGGCTCAAATTTTACTCAAGCTACGCAACGAGCGCTTGCTAGATGAAGATGAAATAATATCGGTTTAAAAATCCATAGTTATGAAGGTAAAACACATACTCGCTCTTTTTATTTTAGGTTTAATTTGCACTGTTCTAGGCGCATTATTTAAGATTATGCACTGGCCAGGAGCTCCAGAATTATTAACCGCTGGGACCTTCTTACAAGTTATCGCTGGCTTTTTGGGCATCTGGAAACTCTTTACTAACAAGGAGTTTAAGAACTTCTTAAATAAATAGAATTGTTTTATTTACGCTTTCGCGAAAGCGTAATAACAACAAAAAAAAATCCCGACCTCATCTGAAGTCGGGATTTCTTATGTTTATAAATGACTGGCTTTACTTTTTGATAAAGCGTTTAATCATTTTTGAACCTTCAGTCTCTACCTGAATGACATAAACGCCAGCTTCAAGTCTCGATACATCAATTGTGTTTTCAAAATTACCTTTATGAACCGCTTGACCTAGAAGGTTAAATATAGTTACAGAGGTAGCTTCTGCCCCTTGTAAGCTTATGTTTAATTCTCCGCGAGTAACCGGATTAGGGAAAATTGAGAAGTCTCCTTTTCCAAAGTCTGTAAATGCCGTATCACCTTCTGTATCTCCACCAAAGGCTGCACTACTTGATACATTTACAATGTAGTCTTCTACCTCTCCATAATTAAAGCTTCCACAAGCAGCTGGCACAGCGTTATATCTCATAACCACTCTCATACGAGTAGCTCCTTGAGCCGCTCCAGATGGTACTGTGATAGTACCACTTACCGGTGTAGCCTGCGTTGCAGAAATGGTAAGAGCCGTTTCTCCAGCATCTGCAAAGTCACCATCACGATTCCAGTCTACAAAAACAGCATAACCTTCACTATAAGTGCTTCCTGGCCACTCTGGTGTAATAGTTATTGTAGTACTACCACTTAAGGCTGTTGAGATATTTGTAAAGTCTTGGTATCCGGCAGCATTTCTACCAGAGGCATTATCTATACTTCCTATCTGCACACGTGCAATGTACTCTTCTGTACTGTTATTACCATTTGCGGCACAGTAGCCCGTAGGTGGAGTAGTATCACCACCTCCGTCACCGGCAGTAAGAGCAACGTTATCTATAGCAACATCAGATTGCCACGTGCTGCCCGTAATACGGTTAAAACGTAACTGAACTGTACCTCCCGTATATGCATCTAAGCTCACGGTAACTGCATTCCACTGGTTGCCTTGGTTTCCTGTCTGGTTCCATAGGCTTGTCCAGGTAGTACCACCGTCTGCACTCGCTTCTAGATCTACCTGACCTCCATTTGTAGAACCATACATATGATAATCAAATGTAAAGTTTGCTTCTGTCTCTGTAGATAGATCAAAACAAGGAGAGTTTAATATCGCTCTCTTGTTTGGGTATCCAGTTCCATTACCAGATGCTTCTACAAACATATAGAAAGACCCTTGTGATCCAGAAGATGGTCCTGTACCACTAGAAGGTGTTCCAGATGCATCACGTGTCCAGTTTATATCATCACTACTATCTTGAGTCCATTGACCAAGTCCAGCTTCAAAACTTTCACTATATCCTGCTCCAGCGGTTGCTGTACAACCCGATGGGACTGTAGTAGTCTCTGTAGTGGCTGTTGCCGTATTACTAGCTCCAGAGACATTACCTGCCTCGTCTTTTGCTCTTACAGTAAACTGGTATGTAGTTCCCTCTGCAAGACCAGTAACATTTGCATTAGTCACTGTAACTTCTCCTAGGTTATTAGACCCTTGGTATACATCATAAGCTACCACACCTATATTATCTGTAGAAGCGTTCCAAGATAATGCAACACTAGAGGTTGTTACATCTGTAACAACAAGACTTGTAGGAGCTGTAGGAGCTTGCGTATCTGCCGGAGCAGTACCTTCTATAGCAAATCCATCTATAGCAATATCACCTTGCCAAGAGGCAGATGTTGTTGCTCTAAATCTTAATTGTGTCGAGGCATCATATGCCGCAAGGCTTACTGTTGCATCTTGCCAAGCTGCTCCTTGATCTCCACTTAGTGACCATAGCTCTGTCCACGTTTGTGAGCTATCATCTCTAGCTTCTAGTCTCACGGTACCTACAGAGTTACCTGTCATCTGGTAACTAAAAGTAGCCTCTGCAGCATTTACTCCTGCGAGATTAAAACAAGGTGAATTTATTGTAGTAGTCTTACTTCCAAAGTTAGGACTAGATGCTTCCACATAAATATAATATGATCCTTCGTTTGCACCAGAAGGTCCTGTACTGTTAGAAGGTGTTCCCCCTGTACGAACTGTCCAGTCAAAATCATCTGATGTGTCTTGTGACCAAGCTCCTAAAGTATTTTCAAACCCTTCAGAATATGGGAAAGAACTCACAGTAGAGTTACAAGATGCTGGTGGTGGCGGTCCAGAACAACCACTCGTAAATGAAGCGACTTGATCTGTATTTGTATTTGTACCACCGTTACTATTTTCTACAGCATCTACACCTACACCTCTTCTTGCAAAGGCGTCCCATATTAAACAGTTATACTGTCCTCCATAAAGATCTTGATCTGCTTGTAATATTCCATCACGTCCAGAAACATATCCAGGGTTATTTGCCGTATTCTTAAGACCTTCTATAACAAGAGCCATTGCGATATTGTTACCACCTGTACCATTATACTGGTCATTATCATACCCCTCTAGATCTATAAGATCCCAAGTCATATCCCATAGTATCGTTGCAAAACCATACCCTACACCGTGAGGTACTACAAGGCTACTTACGTCATTATATGTAGTTCCATTTACAGCAAGATCTGTAGCATATCTCGTAGGTCTAATTCCTGCACCTGTAGTAGGTTGTCCTATAGCATATGTACCTACTCCTCTAGCAGTATCTCTAGTATCTCCTGGGCGTATAGTCATCACTAGACCTAACCAGTCTGACCATCCTTCACCCATTTGCTCACTACCTCCTAAAGCATTTGTGCTAGGACCTCCTACAAGACGTGTAGAAATACCGTGACCATACTCGTGAGCAATAATAACATTATCTAGGTCTCCATCTCGAGTAGGGTTAGTAAATAAGAACATTTGCATTCTCGGGTTACTACCATCTGGTGGTGTTGCAAAGTTTGCATTATTTGTACCACTACCATCTTGGGCATCTGCATTTACAGAATCACTCCCTATACCACCTTTTCCATAGTTATTTTCTTGAAAGTTACCTGCTGCCTCTGTAAACCCATACTGGTACCACACATCGTGCATAATATTATTCCAGTAAAAAAGGTTCGTAGTTGCTGCTGGTAAAAACGTTGAAGGATTATTATTAAGGTTAAGTGCAAAGTCAAAGTTAAGAGCACTACCACCATTAGGACTTGTTCCAGAACCATTGTTACCATTTGTATCATCTTGAGCTAGAACGTTATTTCCTCTTGTAGTAGTAAACTCTGCTCCTGCAGATCCATTTGTATCGTGCCACCCGTATGGTGAAGCATTTGCAACTGCAGGATCTGTTACAATCGCGCGGTTACCGTGACTAGGACTTTCTATACCTAGTGGATATACATTATAAGAACCTCCACCTACTACAGCAGCTGCAGTAGTAGCTTTTACTGGACCGTAAACTACATCTTCTTTTACACTAGGAGTATCGTGATTGTGCTCGCTATGATTTGGGTCTTCCCAAGAGCAAGATACTACCCAATCTTCGGTTTTTAATATCTCACCAGAAGCAGCATCTACATTTACATTCCACCAGTGTTGAGCATCTAGTTGATAGATTGATACATTCCAAGTAAGGTGTAATTTGTTTCCTACAGATAGGTATCGCTTTTCTACCTTTATAGGCTCTATACTTATACCTGAGTTTGCATACTCAAAAGTGTTACCACTAGATTTTGTTACAGAAAGATTGCGAGGTGCTTGTATCTTATGATGCTGCACCACTTTTTGTATCGCATTTTCTGGAGATAAGCTGGCTGCGCTGCCTGCGCTTTTTTCTGCTATGTCTTTAACAAACTGGTTAATCTCATAAGTTACCTGTCCATTTTTTACAGTAAGCTTATATGTTCCGTTTTGAATTGGAACTCCTTGATACTTTTGCTGTACGTAAACGTGCTGTATCTCGGGGTTGAGTGATGGGACAATATCTGTTATTTCCCATTGTGCAACGTCTGTAGATTTTAGACCTACTTCTTCTGCATTTCCGCTCAAATATTTTTGGACTACGCCATCTACATTTTGAGCAATTGCTGTCGATCCTGCTAGAAGTACCAGTAGGACAAAAGAGTACAATTTTTTCATAAGTTGATTATTTAATTAATGTTGGAGAAGATTGATTAAAAACGGATTATTTATAATTTTTTAATCAAAACTTTGTATTTGGATAGTAAATAACGTGAAATCTTTAAAGAAATCGTAATTTTTTCGATGAACTACACGATTTTTTTTAACAAAAAATTAATATTTAAACTATGTTCTACCTTAATTGACTTATTGCTCAACAAAAATTAAAGACTTCTCATTTGTATAATAATGCTCAAACGCACTCACTATAATCTCATATGCAATCTGGTATTTAAAAAACGTATTTTTGAGTTATGCAATCTCAAGAACTTCTTTCTGTAAAACAGCTTCATCTATCTTTTCGACAGCAAGGAGAGGTCAATGAAGTGATACACGGTATCTCTTTTGATTTATACCGTAATGAGATACTTGCCATTGTAGGAGAATCTGGTTCTGGAAAAAGTGTTTCTTCACTAGCCATTTTAGGTTTACTTCCTAAAAAACATACTCACATACAGGGGCTTATCTCATTTAATGGGCAATCACTAACCACACTTTCTGAAAAAGATTTTCAAACCATACGAGGGAATGAAATCTCTATGATTTTTCAAGAGCCTATGAGCAGCCTTAATCCTTCTATGCGCTGCGGAGATCAAGTAGCGGAGATTTTAAGAAGGCATACTACGCTTTCGCGAAAGCGTATAAAAGACGAAGTACTAGCTTTATTTGAAAAAGTAAAACTCCCTACGGTATCAAAAATTTATGAGGCTTATCCTCACGAAATTTCTGGAGGCCAAAAACAACGAGTAATGATTGCAATGGCCATTGCTTGTAAGCCTAAAATTCTCATTGCAGATGAGCCTACGACGGCACTAGATGTTACGGTTCAAAAGGAAATTATATTACTTCTTAAACAGCTACAACAAGAAACCGAGATGAGTGTGATTTTTATATCTCACGATTTATCGCTGGTAAGTGATATTGCAGATCGCGTTCTTGTAATGTATAAAGGTGATATTGTAGAAACTGCAGAAGCACAACAACTCTTTAAGTCACCTCAACACGAATACACAAAAGCACTACTAAGTGCAAGACCGTCGCTAGATGAGCGACTCAAAAAGCTCCCTACTATACAAGATTACCTAGACAACACAACTGCTTCTGAGGTGCAGTCTAAAACAGAGCGCGCTGCACATCTTACAAAACTATACGACCAACCAGCATTACTAGAGGTTCATAATGTTGAGAAAACATACTTTTCTAACAGTGGCATTTTTAGCAAAGACAAAGGTTTTAAAGCGGTAGATGATGTTTCTTTTAAAATTTATGAGGGAGAAACGCTAGGTCTGGTAGGTGAGTCTGGATGTGGTAAGTCTACGCTAGGGAATGCGATATTACAGCTAGATCGAGCAACAGCCGGACATATTTTATATAAAGGGATAGATATTACACGTTTAAGAGGTAAAGCGTTACGTAGCTTACGTAAAGAGGTGCAAATCATTTTTCAAGATCCGTTTGCTTCTCTTAACCCAAGATTAACCGTGGGCCAGGCTATTATTGAACCGATGGAAGTGCACAAACTATATGCCTCTACAAAGGAGCGTAAAGAGCGAGTGATGCAACTATTAGAACGCGTAGGCCTTGAGAAAGAACACTATAATAGATACCCGCACGAGTTTTCTGGAGGGCAGCGCCAGCGCATAGGGATTGCACGTACCATAGCTGTAAACCCAAAACTTATTGTGTGTGATGAGTCTGTAAGCGCGCTAGATATCTCTGTACAAGCGCAAGTACTCAATTTACTTAATGAGCTCAAAAAGGACTTTGGGTTTACTTATATTTTTATTTCTCACGATCTCGCAGTAGTAAAATATATGTCTGACCAACTTGTGGTTATGAATAATGGTAAAATAGAAGAAATAGGAGATGCAGATGCAATTTATAAAAACCCCATAAAGGCCTACACTAAGCGATTAATAGGCGCTATACCTAAAGGCATTTAGTCACTATGATTATATCATAAAGACCTTTCTTGCTAGTTTTATACAGTTTGATGTAAAATAGAAAGTATTTTGAACTCCAGTTGCGAGTTGTCTGGCTGAGTTTGTGATTTTTTTCATTCTTGCGTCAAATAGGGATTAAAACAAAATCCGCAGGGCTCCCCCCGCGGATTTCTAACAAATCATAACTCAAAACACTCTTATACGTTTAAGCTATACTATATGATGAAGTGAAATGTAGATTATCGAATATACTTTACACTTCATCGGAATCAATTACTTGATTTGGGAATGTAAATGTAAGATAATATTATAAATAGACAACAACCAAAACAGTAGAAATAGTCATCAAATGTTAATGTTTTGTGTATTTCGTCGAATAATTAAGTTTTTAGTCGGCTTTTTGTCGAAATCTTTAAAATTAATGCAGGTGTGTTTTCATAAAAAAACCACTCTAAGAGTGGTTAAATATTTGTGAGATTCTTCTGTTTTTCCGTTTTCCTTTCTTTCGAGTATCTGTAACCTCTTCTACTTCATAATAACTTCTTCCATAATTAGACCTTTTATCTTCACCTAATCTTTTTACAACTTGGTTTGTCATTCTTATGACAAACTCCTCCTCTTTATTAGGATATGAGATGTCATTGCCCGCACTGTCTATTTTTTTCTTTCGAGACGTAATATTAAGTTTTCTAGCTTTATAATCGTCTGTTTCAAACAGTTCATTATAGCAGTGTATAAGCTCGTGCGCAAGTACAGCCATAGGAGAATTGTACCCCTTATTTTTTGAAAACCATCGCTTACGATGATTTTTTCTAAAAACGATACCGTGTGTATCGTAAAATCCCACCGTATTTGTAGACGGCCTATAATAATTCTTGCGCTGTGAGTACACGATATTAATACCATTTACAACATCTGCAACGAGCACATCTATAATATCAAGTGTTTTCACAACACCATCATCTTTATATGTAATGGTAAGCGCATTTGTTTTGTAAAGAAAATCAAGTGCTTTATACGTATTTTTTAAAAACCTATCACTTAAACCCTGGTAGTCTCTATCTACCACATACGTATAATTATGAGGCTTATTATTTAAGTCATAGATAATCATTAGTTACAGCTGCATCTCTAGCACATCACCATCTATAATAAGTGTTCCCTCTGTGGCTGCTTGTATTTCTTCTACAGAAACTCCAGGTGCGCGTTCTAATAGTTTAAACCCATCTGGTGTCACCTCTAGTACCGCAAGGTTACTTACTATCTTCTTTACACAACCTACGCCTGTGAGTGGAAGACTGCAACGTTTAAGAAGTTTAGACGCGCCTGCTCTATTAGTATGCATCATTGCAACGATTATATTTTCTGCGCTTGCTACAAGATCCATAGCGCCCCCCATACCCTTTACCATTTTGCCAGGTATTTTCCAGTTTGCTATATCTCCATTTTCGGCAACTTCCATTGCTCCTAGTATGGTTAAGTCTACGTGCTTACCACGTATCATACTAAAACTAGTTGCACTGTCAAAAAAGCTAGCACCCGGCAGTGTTGTTATGGTTTGCTTCCCTGCATTTATAATATCTGCATCTTCTTCTCCGTCATAAGGAAAAGGTCCCATACCTAAGACTCCATTCTCACTTTGAAACTCTACTTCTATATCATCACGTACATAGTTTGCAACTAGTGTAGGTATACCTATACCCAGGTTTACGTAGTATCCATTTTGCACCTCTTTTGCGATGCGCTGTGCGATTTGATTTTTATCTAATGCCATAATTAATCTCTTGTTCTTACCGTGCGTTGCTCTATTCTCTTCTCGTACGTCTCTCCTTTAAAGATGCGCTGTACAAAAATACCTGGTATATGTATCTGGTTAGGGTCTAGCTCACCTACGGGTACAAGTTCTTCAACTTCGGCCACAGTGATGGTTGCTGCTCCACACATATTAGGGTTAAAATTACGTGCCGTTCCTTTAAAAATAAGATTACCCGCTGCATCACCTTTCCAAGCTTTTACAAAAGCAAAGTCTGCCTTAAATGCGTGCTCTAGCACGTACATCTTTCCATCAAACTCTCTTGTCTCTTTACCCTCTGCTACTTCTGTACCATAACCAGCTGGTGTGTATATTGCTGGGAAGCCTGCTTGAGCAGCTCTACAGCGCTCTGCAAGTGTACCTTGAGGTATTAACTCTACATCAAGCTCACCGCTAAGCATCTGGCGTTCAAACTCTGCGTTTTCACCCACATAGCTAGAGATCATTTTTTTAACCTGCTTCTTTTGTAATAACAACCCTAGGCCAAAATCATCTACTCCCGCATTGTTTGATATACAAGTGAGATTATCTACATTAAGTTCTACTAGTTTTGCAATAGCGTTTTCTGGAATACCACTCAGGCCAAACCCTCCTAGCATCATCGTCATACCGCTAGTTACACCTTCAAGAGCCACATCTACTCCGGCAACTTCTTTTGTTATCATATTCTTGGTTTTGAATGATTAAAAATACGGATTTTGTAATTGATTACGCTTTCGCGAAAGCGTACTTATCATATTGATAGACATAAAAAAAGAGTGTGATAGACTACCACACTCTTTTGAAACTATATTGATAATACGTTTATTAAAAATCTAACTCATCTGGAAGCTCATCGTTTACACCTTCACTTTTATAATTATCACAATCTATGGTAATCGAAAGATCTTTAGGCTTATCAAACTCACTTTTTGAGATTTTTAAATCCTTGTTTTCATAAACGTCTTTCATATACATACCCCAGATAGGTAGTGCCATTGTAGCTCCCTGACCATAATTAATACCTGGGAAGTGTACCGCACGATCATCTCCTCCTACCCACACACCAGTAACGAGGTTTGGAACAATACCCATAAACCATCCATCACTTTGGTTTTGAGTTGTACCCGTTTTACCAGCAATTGCGTTTGTAAATCCATAAGGATACCCTGTTACTGCTTTTCTATACACAGGGTCTTTGCCTCTCCAAGTATGACGTAATCTTGATCCAGAACCAGATCGGGTTACTCCCTCCATCATCTGTAAAGTTACATAAGCAGACTCTGCACTTAGTACATCACGTGTTTCTGGCACGTGCTGGTAAAGAATAGTCCCGTTTTTATCTTGTATAGTACTTACTATTTGTGGTTTTACATATACCCCTTGATTTGCAAAAGCCCCGTATGCAGAGACCATCTCATAAAGACTTAAATCTGCAGTTCCTAAAGCAATAGATGGTACCGCAGGAATTTTACTAGTGTCTACCCCTAGCTTGCTTACTAAGTCAATTACTGGCTCTGGGCCTACTTTATCCATTAGTCTAGCAGATACTGTGTTTACAGATTCAGCAAGTGCTTTTTTCATTGTGATCATTCCACCCATCTCGCCTCCAGAGTTTTCTGGACACCAGTCTTTAGTATTACCGTGACTTCCTGCCGCAATACAATAAATAGTGTTAGGCAAGGTGTCACAAGGAGAGATTTTGAGTTGATCTACCGCTGTGGCATATAAAAATGGCTTAAAGGTAGATCCCACTTGTCTCTTTCCTAACTGTACGTGATCGTACTGAAAGTGTGTCATATTATTACCTCCTACCCAGGCACGTACTTCACCGGTTTGTGGCACCATAGACATCATACCGGTACGTAAAAACTTTTTGTAATAGCGTATAGAGTCACGAGGAGTCATTACTGTATCAATCTCACCTCCCCAAGAGAAGATAGTCATATCTGTCTTTATATCAAAAGACTTTCTTATTGCATCTTCAGACTTTCCTTGCGCTTTCATTTTACGCCATCTAGAAGAACTTTTTATCGCGTTGTTAAAAATTCTGTCTACATCCTCTTCTTCTATATCTCTAAAAGGAGCCGTTTTATTTTTTTCGTTTTGTCTATCAAACTCTTTTTGTAATCTAGGCATATGGGCTGCAACAGCATCCTCTGCTATTTTTTGCATACGCGAGTCTATGGTAGTGGTAATGGTAAGACCATCTCTATAAATATTGTAATAAGTAAGATTACCTTCTAAGTCCTCACCCTTTGGGTTTTCTTTTATCCAAGAAGCCATAAACTTCTTGAGGTTTTCTCTAAAGTAGGTAGCAATACCATCTGCGTGGCCTTCTGGTGTAAACTTCACCTCCATAGGTAGCGCTTGCAGGGAGTCTTTTTCGGCAGTGGTGATCATACCGTTTTTCTCCATCTGCTTGAATACCTGATTACGTCTTCCTAGAGATTTTTCTCTAGAAATTTTACGATAAGGGTTGTACTGACGAGGGTTTTTAAGCATCGCAACAATTACTGCGCTCTCGTGTAGCTCAAGATCTTCTACATCCTTATTAAAATAAATACGTGCGGCAGAGCTTACCCCTATAGCATTAAACAAGAAGTCTTGTTTATTAAGATACATTGCAATAATTTCTTGCTTTGTATACTGCCTCTCAAGACGAGTTGCGATAACATACTCCTTGATTTTTTGAGCATAACGCTTCCATCCTCTAGCCGCTTGACCTGTAAATAAAAGCTTTGCAAGCTGCTGTGTGACTGTACTTGCCCCACCCTTTTGACCTAAATAAGCAAAGGCTCTTGTAGTCCCTCTAAAGTCTATACCAGAGTGGTCATAATAACGCTCATCTTCTGTAGCAACGAGAGCATCTACTAGGTTTTGTGGTAATTGCTCATACTTTACAGGAGTTCTATTTTCGTTATAATAAGTTCCTAACTGTTTTCCATCTACAGAGATGATTTTTGTAGCAAGGTTACTCTCAGGGTTTTCTAACTCTTCAAAAGTAGGAAGCTCTCCAAAGGCGTTCCAGCTAGCAAGTAAAAATACGAGTACTACCAGCGCTATACCGCCCACAAAAAGTCTCCAAAACCAAGAAATATATTTACTGTAATCCCCACTACTCTCGGCAGTTTTTTTAGGAGCTTTTTTTGTTGCCATAGTTATTTATTCTTGTTTTTCTATGCGTAAGCCTACTTCGGTAAGTCCTTCAAGATTTGCATCTCCATCTATATTACCGTTTTTTCTCACTGCGTGCTTTATGGTAAAGGTGTAGGTTCCGCTTTCGCGAAAGCGTACTCCTTCTCTATATATTAATTTACTTTCTTTTATATCTCCAAAACCGTCTCCCATCCAGGTGCCATCTGGGTTTGCCATCTCATACTCTAGCGTATCTGTAATGGTTCTTCCACGCGGAAACTGCATTTCTGTTATTAAAAACAGGTTGCTGTACGGGTATTCATTATTGTTGCGCACAGTGATAAATGTGTCGTATACCTGCATACTGTCTAGCTCTGTAACTTCTAGCACAACGGGCTCATCTATCTTCCAAGAGTCGCCTAGAGAAATGTAACTATGGTACACTTGCTTTGAATCGCAAGAGGCACAAAGTATGATGAGTATACCTAGTAATACGTTACGCATTAGGTTTTGGTTTATGAGGGCGCTTTTTATTTCTGTTATTTGGTTTTGTGCCACCTTGTTTTTGTCCTTCTTTTTGAGGTTTTTGAGTGGTTTTACCCTTCTGGCCGCCTTGCTTAGGTTTTTTTGGACCTTTAGGTTGTGAGCGCTTTGCTTGTGGTTTATTATCACTATTGCTACGCTTTTTCTTGCGATTGTTACGGCGCTTGTTTGTTGTTTTTGGCTTATCAAAACGGGTGAGACTGTCTTGCCCTACCACGTTACCAAAATCTACAGTAGTCTCTACAATAAGCTCTGATGCAAATTCTTCTAGACTTGCAACAGGTTCTTTTTTTCTGTTTGCAGTGATAATCTCATTTGCGTGATCTGTGGTGAGCTCGTGCCAGTTCATCCACTCGCCTTCATAAGCATACCATAGTCTGCCCTGAAAGATGTCTATCTTCTGGCATACTGCTGTACCCTTCTTAGTATAAAGTTTTGTTTCTGTTTTTGGAAAACTTTTTAAGGCATCCATATAAGCGTCAAGCTCATAATTGAGACAGCACTTTAATTTACCACATTGCCCTGCAAGTTTTTGAGGGTTAAGTGATAGTTGCTGGTATCTTGCTGCACTGGTTGTTACAGATCTAAAATCTGTTAACCACGTAGAGCAACATAACTCACGACCACAAGATCCTATACCTCCCAGGCGAGCTGCCTCCTGGCGTAAACCTATCTGGCGCATCTCTATACGAGTACGGAACTCTTGTGCAAATTCTTTTATGAGCTGTCTAAAGTCTACACGATCTTCTGCTGTGTAGTAAAAAGTAGCTTTTGAAGCATCTCCTTGAAACTCTATGTCTGAGATTTTCATCTGCAGTTGTAGGCGTATTGCGATCTGTCTCGCACGTACCTTCATAGGTTCTTCCTTCTCACGAGCAGTAGTCCAGATATCTATATCACGCTGTGATGCTTTACGGTAAATTTTAAGGGTGTCTGGTGTATCTTGTTTTATTTTCTTGCGTTTCATTTGCACGCGCACAAGCTCTCCCGTGAGGGTTACCATCCCTATATCGTGACCAGACTCTGCCTGTGTCGCTACAATATCACCTATACTCAGGGTGATTTTATCATCATTTTTATAGTAGTTCTTACGTCCGTTTTTAAACCGTACTTCTACATAGTTAAAAGCTTCTTGTCCCTCTGGAAGAGACATATTAGAAAGCCAGTCAAACACCGTAAGTTTATTACATCCATCTGTCCCGCAGGTTCCGTTGTTTTTACAACCCTTAGGAGATCCGTCTGCACCTGTGCCACAATTGCCACACGCCATATTATTTATATTTAGAAGGTTTATCACTCTATATCAATCACTGTGACTGCAACAGTAGTGTAAACACGTTATTTTTTTGTTCAAAACTGAACTATGGATAAAGATAGGTAATCTCAAGCGCCTTTGCCAAACAGAAAATTGTAAGTTCTCCTTCTACAGTCTTACTTTTTAAAAGCTAGCTTCTCAGATCTTCCTTTCTTAAATATCTTATTACTATTTCCTTTACCAGAACGTAATTTCTTTTGCTCTTCGTATGGTAGTGCGTTTATCTCTGCACACTCTGTAGAGCAGCAATTTTGGTTTGCTTTTGCACACTCTTCACATTGTATAAATAGAAGGTGGCAAGCCTCATTTGCACAGTTTACGTGCTCGTCACAAGGGTTTCCGCACTGGTGACAGTTAGAAATCACATCGTCAGAGATGCGCTCCCCACGACGATGGTCAAAAACAAAGTTTTTACCCTTAAATTTATTATCAAGCTTCTCTGCCTCTACCTGGCGAGCATATTCTATAATACCTCCCTCAAGCTGAAACACGTTTTTAAACCCTTTATGTTTAAAATAAGCACTAGCCTTCTCACATCGTATCCCACCGGTACAATACATTACTAGTTTTTTATCTTCTTTGTGATTTTTAAGATCTTCTTCTATAATATCAAGACTATCTCTAAAGGTATCTACATCTGGAGTGACTGCATTTTTAAAGTGACCTATCTCACTCTCATAGTGATTGCGCATATCGACAAGCACCGTATTATCATCTTCTATGAGCTCATTAAAGGTAGATGCATTTACGTGCACACCTTTATTAGTCACATCAAAAGTCTCATCCTCTAGTCCATCTGCCACAATCTTGTGACGCACCTTTACCTTGAGCTTTAAAAAAGATTTATTATCCTGCTCTCTAGCTATATTGAGGCGTACATTTTCTAAGAAGTTTATACCGTCTAGGTGTTCCTTAAACTCAGTAAATCGCTTTGCCGGCACAGACATCTGGGCATTAATCCCTTCGTGAGCGACGTATATTCTACCTAAAGCCTCCATAGCATCCCAAGCAATGAAAAGGTGATTTCTAAAAAGTTCTGGATTACCAATTTTATGGTACTTGTAAAAGGAGAGTGTAAGACGTTCTTCTCCAGCTTGTTCTATAAGCTGGGCTCTCTCTTTTGCGCTTAGTTTATTGTACAGGTGCATACTATACTTTGTTTAAGTTAAAAGAAAAATAATTGCGACAAAGGTACATTTTCTAATGTCAAGGCACAAAAAATGCCTTTACATCGATATAAAGGCATTTTTTGTGAATCGTGGCTAATTCAGATTTTTACTTATTTCTTTTGTCATAAGCACTCTTTATATATCACTATGTCGCTTTGGGCCTTCCTTTTCATATGTGCGTGCATCATTTTAAAACGGACCTATGTTAAGGGAATTATTGTTTTAAACGGGTTAATAATTCAACTTTCAATACTACTTCATAGTAAAGACGCCATAATTCTAAATGGTTGCGTGTTTAAAGAAAAGATTACATTACACACTAGCTGCTAGACATTTACTTCTCTTTTTTAATTAAAAACCTATTTATTCTACACGAGATTGGAATAATTCCTTTTTAAATTAGTAAAGATTCCGAATTTTAGTATCTTCGCCATACAAACTTCCTATATACTTCATTTACATAAGTATATTAATTAAGAGATGATGTTGAGAACTATTACGCTTTCGCGAAAGCGTACCTTGCCAAAGCCTCTTTTAAAAGTTATTTTTACAAGACAAAAAAGAAGATATGAGCAGCGAAAAAGATGCAAAACTAAAAGCCCTAAAACTCACCCTTGATAAACTAGATAAAACATATGGTAAGGGTGCCGTAATGAAAATGGGTGACCAAGCCATAGTAGATGTTGAGTCTATACCTACAGGATCTTTGGGTCTTGATGTAGCGCTGGGCGTAGGAGGATATCCTCGCGGTCGTGTTATTGAGATTTATGGTCCAGAATCTTCTGGTAAAACAACCTTAACACTACACGCCATTGCAGAGGCACAAAAGGCTGGAGGTATTGCAGCATTTATTGATGCAGAGCACGCCTTTGATCGTTTTTATGCAGAAAAACTAGATGTAGATATAGACAACCTTATTATCTCACAACCAGATAATGGAGAGCAAGCTCTAGAGATTGCAGATAATTTGATACGCTCTGGCGCTATTGATATCGTAGTAATTGACTCTGTAGCAGCGCTTACTCCAAAAAGCGAGATAGAAGGTGAGATGGGAGACTCAAAAATGGGGCTTCACGCGAGATTAATGTCACAGGCACTACGTAAACTTACAGGATCTATAAGCAAGACTAATTGTACGGTTATCTTTATTAACCAGCTTCGTGAGAAGATTGGGGTAATGTTTGGAAACCCAGAAACCACTACGGGTGGTAATGCTCTTAAGTTTTATGCTTCTGTACGTTTAGACATACGTCGTTCTACGCAAATAAAGGATAGCAATGCAAACGTAATGGGTAATAAAACACGTGTTAAGATTGTTAAAAATAAAGTAGCGCCACCTTTCCGTATGGCAGAATTTGACATTATGTATGGAGAAGGAGTTTCAAAAGTAGGAGAGATTATAGATATAGGTGTGAACTATGAGATTATTAAAAAAGCTGGTTCTTGGTTTAGCTATCAAGATACTAAGCTTGGGCAAGGTAGAGATGCTGTAAAAGCACTACTGCTAGACAACCCAGATCTTATGGAAGAGCTAGAGACTAAAATACACGCCGCTATAAAAGCTAGCAACGAATAATTTACCCACTCATATTTTATATAAAAACCTCCTGCTCAGGAGGTTTTTTTTATTACCACGCAACCTTTGCACCTTTTTTGCATCTATAGATTGCAAACTAGAATATAAAACCCCTGTTATACGAATAGACGTGATTTTACGGTATCACAAAGTGGAAGAAAGAACCCTTTAAAAAGATATCTGTTCTTATATTTATGAGAACATAAACAAAACCAACAACAGTTGAGTCAAGACCAACTCATAAAAAACTGTAAAAAGAAGCAACCTAAGGCACAGGCCGATTTATACAAGCGCTATGCGAGTGTACTCTTTTCTGTTTGTCTCAAATATGCTCCTAATTACACCGAAGCAGAAGATATTCTGCAGGATGCGTTTATAACTATTTTTGATAAAATCACTCAGTATAAAAATAAAGGTTCTTTTGAGGGCTGGTTAAAAAGGGTTGTGATAAACACAGCGTTACAGCGGTATCGCAAACCAGGAGTTTATAGTCTTGTAAATGAAGAAAATATTAAAGAGGTAGAAGTTGAGGTAGAAGAAGATGCTATCCCACTAGATTACTTACTTAGTATTATACAAGAGTTACCAGATCGTTATAGAATGGTTTTTAACCTTTATGTAATGGATGGTTACTCACATAGAGAAATATCAGAATTGCTTACTATTTCTCAAGGCACCTCAAAGTCAAATCTTGCGCGTGCTAGAATGATATTAAAAGAAAAAATTGAGACGAGTCTGCATAGCTTGCAGACTAAATCTCACCTATAGTAATGAAGGAGAAGAAGAACATAGACAGACTTTTTCAAGAAAAGTTCAAAAACTTTGAAGCACACCCTAGCGAGCGTGTATGGGCAGATATTGTCAAAAATCAAAAGAAAGACAACCGCAGAGTTATACCTCTATGGTGGAAAGTGGGTGGTATTGCCGCAGGACTAGTATTACTTTTTGGACTTGGTACATTATTGCTCCCTTCAGATTCTACTGAGGCGACTCCTCTTGTAAATCAAGATACAATCACCACACAATCTGAAACAAATCAATCTGTAGTAAAAAATTCAATAGATACTAGAGAACAACAAACATCAGATCAAACAACGATTACTAGCAACAAGCAGGTTATCGCTGCGACCAACTCATCTCAAAGAAATTCTCAAACAAAGAGCAACTTAACTAGTAATGCTAGTGGATTAAAGAGTGGTAAGACATCTAGAAGTAATTCTAAAATTAACACATTGCCCCTTAGTAATGAATCAAATGGACTTATTGCGTACAGCGATATAAATAATACGACTACATCTTCTACAGAAAAGAAGGCAACTACCACAAATCAAGTAACAAAAGATCAAAAAACAACAATAGGGAAAGAAGATAAGCCTACTACAATTGCAGCAAATGAAACTGTTGCCACAAAAGAGAAAGACCTCGTAGAAGAAGCAAAACAAATTGAACTTAACAAAGAAGAAAACACAGTTGCGCTAGAAGAAGAAAAGACAAATAACTCAAGATGGGATGTAGGTGCTGTAGCAGCACCTGTATATTATGGAGATTTTGGAGGGTCTGGGCTTGATAAGCAATTTGCAGATAATGATAAGTCTGGTGATGTAAATCTGAGTTATGGAGTACAAGTAAGTTATGCCGTCAGTCCTAAATTAAAAATACGTACTGGTGTAAACAATGTAGATCTTAGTTATAACACAAATGATATTTCATTTTCTACTAACAGCTTGGGGCGTACACTTAGAGGAGTAAATTATGCAGATAATGCAAAAACTATTGCCATTGCAGACAATAGTACGACTCAAAATAATTTTAATGCAGAGGGCGCTATTCCAAACATTGGAGTCACTGCAAATGGGTCATTACAACAGCAACTAAGTTACCTCGAAGTACCTCTTGAAGCAGTTTATGTGATCTCAGATAAACGTGTGGGTGTATCACTAGTGGGAGGTGTAAGTACATTATTTCTTAATAATAACGAGGTAATTCTTTCATCAAACGAGTTTAGTACCAACCTAGGTACAGCAAGCGGAGTAAATGACGTAAGTTTTACTACAAACATAGGGGTAGGATTAGATTATAAAATGACAGATAAGGTCATATTTAATATAGAACCGTCACTTAAGTATCAACTCAACAGTTTTGATAACACAGTGGTAGACTTTCAGCCGTATTACTTAGGGGTATACACGGGTGTACGCTACAAGTTCTAGTAAGATGCTATGCCAAGTGTAGTTTACTTGGTATTAGGTTAGTTTTTTAGTTGGTTAGGTAATCATTGCGCTTGCAGTGGTAACAAAAAAGGCTCCGCTGGTTACGGAGCCTTTTATTTTTTATGGTGGTTATTACGCTTTCGCGAAAGCGTACTTAATCCCCTTTCAATTCTTCTAAAATAATGGCTCTTGTTTGCTCTCTAAGCGGCTTTTTATCGTCTTGAGTCATTCCTTCTGTAGGTATAAATGAATGTACTTTTGCACGCATCACACCAGGCTCACCCTCAAAAAATGAATAAGGAAATCTCTTCTTATTGTCATAAAACGTCATAGGCACAATAGGCAGCTTATGGTCTATGGCAAGTCTAAAAGCACCGTCCTTAAAAGTATCTAGCACGATAGAAGTATCATCTGGCACGCCACCTTCTGGAAAAATACAGATACTAAACCCCTGACTGAGCCTGCGCTGTGCTTGATCAAAAACCTGCTTGCGGCTACGCGCGTTACCTCTATCTACAAGAATACAGGTTCGTTTATAGAAAAACCCAAAAAGCGGGAGCTTTGCAAGCTCTGCTTTCCCCACAAACACAAAAGGACTTTTTGCAAGGTGCAACATAAGCAAGATGTCCATCATAGAGGTGTGGTTACTCACCAGCATATATCCTTTGCCACGCACAAACTTTTCTTCACGAGTCACTTTTGGAAATAACCCCATAAGCAGCATAATGGTGCGTGCCCATATTTGAGCAAGTCTAAAAAACATACCATACCAGGTCTCCTTAAGGATACTTATAATAAGTAATGGAGATAATATGAGAATGACCACCAGCATTAAAAAGTAAAACCATACTTTCCAAAGTGCGACCGCTATTTTTCTTAATATGTGCATTCTTCCAAAAATAGGTAATTCAGCCTATGCAATGAACAGAAAAAGTTAACTTTGCTTTTTACTTAAATTTTATGTCAAGAATACTTACCGGAGTGCAAAGTACAGGCACACCACACTTAGGAAATTTACTAGGAGCTATTATACCAGCGATTGAGATGGCAAACAACCCTGCAAATGAGTCTTTTCTCTTTATTGCAGATATGCACTCGCTCACGCAAATAAAAGATGGAGCACAGCTACGTCACAACACCTACAGTACAGCAGCTACGTGGCTGGCCTTTGGTCTTGACATTAATAAAACGGTTTTTTACAGACAGAGCGACGTACCACAAACGGCAGAGCTTACTTGGTATTTGAGCTGTTTCTTCCCGTACCAGCGACTTACACTTGCTCACAGTTTTAAGGATAAAGCAGACCGTCTAGAGGATGTAAACGCAGGTTTATTTACCTACCCTATGCTTATGGCAGCAGATATCTTGCTGTATGATGCAGAGGTTGTACCCGTGGGTAAAGATCAAGCCCAGCATATTGAAATGACGCGCGATGTGGCAAGCCGTTTTCACGCAGCTACAAAAACAGAAGTTTTTGTACTACCAGAAGCGAGTCACAATGAGGAGACAATGTATATACCAGGCACAGATGGCGCAAAAATGTCTAAGTCTAAAGGTAATATTATAGATATCTTTTTACCAGACAAGAAGCTACGCAAACAAATTATGGGGATAAAAACAGACAGTACTCCTATGGAGGAACCTATGGAAACAGAGGGCTGTAATGTGTTTAACCTTTATAAATTACTTGCAACTCCAGAACAAGTAGACCGCTTACGCGAAAATTATAAACGTACAGATTTTGGCTACGGTCACGCAAAGCAAGCTGTTTATGAAGTAATCATAGAGAAGTATGCTGCACAACGCGAGAAGTATGCGTACTATATGGAAAATCTTAACGAGATAGATGCTGCATTAAAAGTAGGAGCAGAAAAAGCGACCAAGGTTGCAAATGGGGTGATTGATCGTGTGCGTAAAGTAGTTGGGTATTAATAAACTAAAATAGAAATAGTATGGATATTATGAGCTTTTTAAGCGGTAACGGTTTGTTCCTCATCTTGGGACTAGTATTGATTATCGTAGTTTTGTACAACAAATTTAGAAACAGACGTTAAGTCGTATAGGTTTCAATTTTCGCGAAAGCGAAAACCAATAATACAGTATGTCAAAAATTAGAATCACAAAACAGTTTACCTTTGAGACAGGTCACGCGCTTTATGGCTATGACGGCAAGTGCAAGAATGTACACGGGCACAGTTACAAACTTAGCGTTACCGTAATAGGAGAACCTATTACAGATATGGGCAACGCAAAGCTGGGAATGGTTATCGACTTTGGTGACTTAAAGAAAATTGTAAATAGAGAGATTGTAAACGTTTTTGATCACGCTACCGTTTTTAATAAAAACACACCGCACGTAGAGCTTGCAAAAGAACTATCTGATCGTGGTCACGATGTACTACTTGTAGATTACCAGCCTACGAGTGAGATGATGGTGATAGACTTTGCTGCAAAGATTCAATCATTTTTACCAGATACGATAAAATTACACTCACTACGCCTTTCTGAAACAGCAACAAGCTATGCAGAGTGGCACGCGGCAGATCAACTCTAAATGACTATTAACCTCCCAAAAGGAAAGAAAATATACTTCTCAAGTGATAACCACTTGGGTGCCCCCACTATGGAGGAAAGTAGACCGCGAGAGCGCATATTCTTGCAGTGGCTAGAGATGGCTCGCAAGGATGCACAGGCTATTTTCTTAATGGGTGATCTTTTTGACTTTTGGTTTGAGTATAAAACTGTAGTGCCTAAAGGTTTTGTGCGCACACTTGGCAAACTTGCCGAGATGCGTGATGAAGGCATCGAGATTTATTTTTTTGTAGGGAATCACGATCTATGGATGAACGGCTATTTTGAAGAAGAGCTGGGCATTCCCGTTTATCACGACCCTAAGGTGTTTACCATAGATGATAAGAAGTTCTTTTTAGGTCACGGAGACGGCTTAGGCCCTGGAGATAATGGCTATAAGCGTATGAAAAAAGTCTTCCGTGGTAAGTTTTTTCAGTGGTTATTTCGCTGGGGACATCCAGATATTGGGATGAAAATTGCTCAGTATATGTCTGTAAAAAACAAGCTGATCTCTGGTGATGATGATCACGTGTTTCTCGGAGAAGAAAACGAGTGGCTTGCAGCTTATGCAAAGCGTAAACTTGAGACTGCTCACTATGATTATTTTGTTTTTGGGCACCGTCACTTACCTATGACCATACAGGTGGGAGAAAACAGCACTTATTACAACATAGGTGACTGGATTGCACACTACACTTATGGAGTGTATGATGAGAATGGCTTTAAACTAGAAGAGTTTCTCAAGAAATAAATTGTCATAAGCAAAGGCCTAGATATTACTTAATATCTTTTAGTCTAAGCTGGAGGCTTACATTACCATTCCACTCATTTTGATCTATGGCATAGGCTGCCATAAATGGCTTTTTATTTGTAATTAAATCATACTTATCGCCTAGATTAAAACCTATACACCCTATCTGTGAACCTCTGCTGTTTTGAACAACAGCCGCTTTAAGATGTGTTTGATCTGCTCCTACTTTTTTACCATAACCAGTATCTGTCAAGTTTTTAGTCATAAACGTAGGTGACATATTAAGTGGCCCAAACGGTGCAAACTGCTTTATAATACGGTGAAACTTAGGCGTAATATCTGCGAGGTTTATCTCACTATCTATAGAAATCTCTGGCACTAGCAAGCGCTCATCGCAACTAGCGGCGACCACCTCCTCAAACTTTGCTTTAAAAGCCTCATATTGCTCTGGTAACAAAGTGAGTCCTGCAGCATATTTATGTCCACCAAACTGCTCTATATGCTCCGCACACTCGTGTAGAGCATTATAAACATCAAAACCTTTTACAGATCTCGCAGATGCTGCATACTTATCACCACTTCTTGTAAAAACAAGGGTAGGCCTGTAATATGTTTCAATAAGTCTAGAAGCCACAATCCCTATCACCCCTTTATGCCAGTCTTCTTGAAAAACAACGGTGGTTTTATTTCCCTCCTCTTGATTCTCTATAATTTGATCTAGAGCTTGCTGAGTAATACTCTTATCTGCTTCCTTTCGATCTGAGTTATATTGCTCTACCTCTGATGCAAACTTGGTTGCTGTCGCTAGGTCTGTCTCTCGTAATAAGGTCACCGCGTGGTTACCGTGCACCATTCTTCCCGCGGCATTTATACGTGGGCCTATGATAAAAACAACATCTGTGATGGTAAGGGTTTCCTTTTTGACTTGCTTGATTATGGCTTCAAATCCGGCTCGAGGTGCTTGGTTTATCACATTGAGTCCGTGATATGCAAGTATTCTGTTTTCTCCTGTGATAGGTACAATATCTGCACCTATTGCGGTAGCAACAAGATCTAGGTAAGGAAGAAGTTCTTCAAAATTTTGCTTTCGCGAAAGCGCAATTGCACTTATAAGTTTAAAACCTACACCACACCCGCATAACTCATCATAAGGATACGAGCAATCTTCTCTTTTCGGGTCTAAAATAGCAAAAGCATCTGGCAGCTGATCACCGGGTCTGTGGTGATCACAAATAATAAAGTCAATTCCTTTTTCTTTTGCATAAGCCACTTTCTCAATCGCTTTTACACCGCAATCTAGTGCGATAATGAGTGACATATCATTATCTGCAGCAAAGTCTATTCCCATATAAGAAACACCATAACCCTCTGTATAGCGGTCTGGAATGTAGGTTGCCACCTGCGGGTGAATGGTGTCGAGATAAGAACTCATTAAGGCAACACTCGTGGTACCATCTACATCATAATCACCAAAGACTAGGATGTTTTCGCCTTGAGCTATTGCCTGCTCGATACGTGCCACAGCTTTATCCATATCTTTCATCAAGAATGGATCGTGCAAAGCATCTAGCGAGGGTCTAAAAAAGTTTTTTGCTTTCTTAAACGTGTCAATATCTCGCTGTATGAGGAGTGTTGCAATAGGAGCTTCTACTCCCAGCTCTTGTGCTAGTTTTGCTACTTTTTGTGCCTCTGGTTTTGGTTTTAAAGTCCAACGCATTAATTAAGGTTCGTTTTAAGCATCCAGGTTTTTTCTAACCCTGGTATTTGTTTTATCGCTTTAAGTTTATTGTAGAGAGTGGCCGCATCCTTACCCGCTTCTGTAAATACATAAAAGAGCTCTTTATCTGAGCGGTAAAACATTTGTGGCTGTAGATCTTTTTCTTTTAACGTTTCCATCCACCGTTCTGCATTTGCAGCGTTAGAAAATGCGTTTGTAATGATGTAATACCCCGGCGCTATACCTTCTATAGTAATTGACGGCTTTTCTAATAAAGCGGCTAGGTCTTTATTTACTACCGCTGGTGGCTCGTATTTTTTCTCTTCGTTTACGGTAACATCTGGCACCGCAATTGCTACTTTTTGGTTTACAATAACTTTTTTAGGCTTAGGCACAACCGGTTCTTTTACAGGAGCAGCGGTAGCAGTCTCTACTATAGGCGATCCTACACGTTTCTCATTATAATAGCGCTCACTTATGGTGGTTTGGAAAGCTGTAAAAAATAAAAAGAAACGATCTGAGCGTGTTTTAAATTTCATTTTTACACCACCCGTGCTATTTGCAATGATCTTATTTTGAGCTGTAGGGATTTTAATTTTTGCAAGGTCAAAACCTAACGTATTAAGACTGCTAGGCACTCTTTTTGTAAACCGCTTGTCGTTTATAGTAATCGTACTGTTAAAGAAGTTGCGAGAAGCTCTCACCTCATTATCTAGTGTGACAAATATTTTAGTTTGTGGGTCAAAAATACTTATCTCATCACGACCTAAGTTACCATCACCCTCGAGTGCTCCTATAGTTACAGCAGTCTCTAGCTCACCATTTTCT
This sequence comes from Dokdonia donghaensis DSW-1, assembly GCF_001653755.1. Taxonomy (GTDB): domain Bacteria; phylum Bacteroidota; class Bacteroidia; order Flavobacteriales; family Flavobacteriaceae; genus Dokdonia; species Dokdonia donghaensis. The sequence continues at coordinate 658,976 of NZ_CP015125.1, forward strand.
GAGGATTGAAAATTTCCAAAATCGATTTCTACAGCTTTTTTATTTACAAATTCAAGTCCATTAAACGTGGTGATATATTGTAGTGGCTCACTATCGTCTTCATACACCACGTATAGTAACCATCCAGCAGAGCTTCCTCCTATAATTTCACCTTGAGTGGCACTTACATTTGCGACTGTAACCTCCCCATCTACAAAAGCCTGCATTTGTTCTGTTACATCTGCCACGCACGCATATGGTGCTCTAGATTTTACAGAAACATTAGTTGCATTTTCTCCATCATACACTAGGGAACCACGCACGCGTTGATATGCTCCGTCAGGTAATTTAAGTAGTACTTCTTGTATGTCGTGAGCACGCTCATCAAGCATTTTATGATAGACCTTACCATCTTTCATACGTTTGCCACTGCGCTCACCATTATAGGTGCCAGACCAGTGCAAACCAGCATAAACAATCTTAACATCTTTTTTAAGATTAAGATATGCGCTACTAGAGCTCCAGGTACTGGCATCATTATCTATGTCTACATACTTCATCTTAAACTCATCGTTCACCTTTTCTAAGTCATTAAAAGGCTTTTCGGCGTTTTTGCTCAAGATATTATTGCCTATTACAGCTGTGTTACCACGCACATAAAATTCTTTATCACGTGTAAAAGTTTGTGAATCTTGGGCGATTGCAATGGTAGGTAGCGCGCAGAGTAAGAGTAGCAGTTTTCTCATTACTGGCTGGGTTATGAGTTGCTAGTTTCTAAGGCTGCTTCTGGGTGGTAGTGAACCGCTATTTCTAGCTTACAGAATTTTCTAAACATTTCCATCACTCCACAGTATTGCTCTTCAGAGAGTGTTACTGCTTTTTGGATTTTTTCTTCATTTAAGTCATCACCATAAAAGTGATAATCTAGCCATACGGTGTGATATGTTTTAGGGTGCTCCTCTGTGAGTTCTCCTTTTACGACCATTTTAAATTTAGGCACATCTACCCTCATCTTGTTGAGTACAAATACCACATCAAGACCAGTACATCCCGCAAGACCAGAAAGCATCATTGCCTTAGGACCCATCCCGTCGTTATTACCTCCATTTTCTGGAGAAGTATCTATGAGTACTTTATAACCCGTAGGGCTATCTGTCTCAAATTGCATTCCTTGTTTATAGATTGTAGTTACTGTATGTCCAGCCATTTTATGTGTGATTTTCTTAAAAAATGAAGGTACAAAATTGGTAGATAAAATGCCTATATTGCTTTCGCGAAAGCGTAAATAAGAACATTAATTTAAAATATATACGATGCCATTAGTAACACCACTCTCTGCCGAGCACGACGAAACAACCAAAGAACTTGCCCTATTTTTTAATGAGACACTAGGCTTTTGTCCCAACTCGGTACTTACAATGCAGCGTCGTCCAGACATCTCACGTGCATTTATAAACCTCAACAAAGCCGTGATGGCAAACCAAGGCCGAGTGACTTCTGCATTAAAACGTATGATTGCTTGGGTATCTAGTAATGCGACTGGATGTCGCTATTGCCAGGCGCACGCGATACGTGCTGCAGAGCGTTATGGAGCAGAGCAAGAGCAACTAGATAATATCTGGGAGTATCGCACACACGATGCCTTTTCTGATGCAGAGCGTGCTGCGCTTGATTTCTCGCTAGCGGCAAGCCAAGTACCTAATGCCGTAGATGCAAAAATCAAAGAAGAATTATATAAATACTGGGATGAAGGTGAGATTGTAGAGATGTTGGGAGTGATATCACTCTTTGGGTACCTTAACCGCTGGAACGACTCTATGGGAACCACGCTAGAGGAAGATGCCATAGATTCTGGTAATCAATATCTCGGAAAGCACGGATTTGAAGTAGGGAAACACGTGTAAAACAAAATAAACGGTACCTCATAAAAAAACGCAAAGCGCCTCAAGATGTTATCATCTTGAGGCGCTTCTTTATTGCCTAAAAATCTCGTAAATTCGCGCACAACATTTAAAGACTACAAAATGAGCGCTAAGTTCACTGAATATAAAGGATTAGACCTACCTAACATCGCTAGCGAGGTACTTGCCTACTGGAAAGAAAATGACGTTTTTGAGAAGTCTGTTACTTCTCGAGAAGGAGCAAAACCGTATGTGTTTTTTGAAGGACCACCTTCGGCAAACGGACTACCGGGTGTACACCACGTACTAGCGCGTGCGATTAAAGATATTTTTCCTCGTTATAAAACGATGAAAGGCTTTCAGGTTAAGCGTAAAGCGGGATGGGATACACACGGACTTCCTGTAGAACTTGGTGTTGAAAAAGAACTTGGTATTACCAAAGAAGATATCGGTACAAAAATCACTGTAGAAGAGTATAACGAAGCTTGTAAAAAAGCCGTGATGCGCTACACAGATATCTGGAACGACCTTACCGAAAAAATGGGCTACTGGGTAGATATGGAAGATCCATACATCACCTACAAGGCTAAGTATATGGAAACCGTATGGTGGCTACTTAAGCAAATCTATAACAAAGATTTACTGTACAAAGGGTACACCATCCAGCCATATTCTCCTAAGGCGGGAACGGGATTAAGCTCTCACGAACTTAACCAGCCTGGCTGTTACCGCGATGTGACAGATACTACGGTGGTTGCACAATTTAAAATCACAGACCAAGGGGAAAACCCACTTGCAAAAGAACTTGCAGACGGGCAAACCTACTTCTTAGCCTGGACGACGACTCCTTGGACACTGCCTTCAAACACGGCACTTACCGTAGGGAAAAAGATAGATTATGTACTCGTTGAGACCTTTAACCAGTACACATTTGAGCCAGTAAAAGTTATCCTTGCAAAGAACTTAATCTCTAAGCAGTTTGATAAGAAATTTGTTTCCGCTTCCGCGAAAGAAGAACTAGACGCATACAATGCTGGAGATAAGAAAATACCATACTTTGTAGCTAGAGAATTTAAAGGAGCAGACCTTCTTGAACTTCGCTACGAGCAACTATTTGACTTTGTACAGCCTAATGATAATCCTCAAGATGCTTTCCGTGTAATAGCGGGAGACTTTGTAACGACAGAGGATGGAACGGGTATCGTACACACAGCACCTACTTTTGGTGCAGATGATGCTTTGGTTGCAAAACTAGCTTCACCAGAAATTCCGCCACTTCTTATTAAAAATGAAGATGGTAATCTTGTGCCGCTTGTAGATCTTCAGGGTAAATTTCGCCCTGAGCTCAAAGAGTTTGGAAACAAGTATATCAAGAATGAATATTATGCAGATGGTGAGGCTCCAGAACGTTCTATGGACGTAGAACTTGCGATACGCTTAAAAGAAGAAAACAAAGCCTTTAAGGTAGAGAAGTATGTGCACAGTTACCCACATTGCTGGCGTACAGATAAGCCAGTACTTTACTACCCACTAGATTCTTGGTTTATAAAAGTTACCGATTTTAAAGATCGTATGCACGAACTTAACCTTGGTGTAAACTGGAAACCTAAGTCTACAGGTGAAGGACGTTTTGGAAACTGGCTTGCAAATGCAAACGACTGGAACTTATCACGTAGCCGTTTCTGGGGAATACCGCTTCCTATATGGCGTACCGAAGATGGAAAAGAAGAAATACTTATAGGCTCTATAGCCGAACTCAAAGCCGAAATCCAAAAGGCACTTGACAAAGGTGTGATGGACACAGATCCTTTTGAAGGGTTTAAAGTGGGCGATATGAGCGAGGAAAATTACGAGCTAGTAGATCTCCATAAAAACATTGTAGATAAAATAACGCTAGTCTCAGACAGCGGGCAGCCTATGACACGTGAGGCAGACCTTATAGATGTATGGTTTGACTCTGGATCTATGCCGTATGCACAATGGCACTACCCTTTTGAAAATAAAGAACTCGTAGAAGACACTTGGCGTAAGGCAGATTTTATAGCCGAAGGTGTAGACCAAACTCGTGGATGGTTTTATACACTCCACGCGATTGCTACAATGATTTTTGACGATGTTGCTTATAAAAATGTAGTTTCTAACGGGCTAGTACTTGACAAGAACGGGCAAAAGATGTCTAAGCGTCTTGGTAATGCAACAGATCCTTTTGAGACCTTAGAAAAATACGGGCCAGATGCAACACGCTGGTATATGATTTCTAACGCAAACCCTTGGGATAACCTCAAGTTTGATCTAGAAGGAATAGAAGAGGTAAAACGTAAGTTCTTCGGGACACTTTACAACACGTATAACTTCTTTGCGCTGTATGCAAATCTTGATAATTTCGCTTTCGCGGAAGCGGAAATAGCACTTTCTCAACGTCCAGAAATAGACAGATGGATACTATCAGAACTACACAGTCTTATAGCAGAGGTAGATAAGTTTTATGCCGAATATGAGCCTACCAAAGCAACAAGGGCGATAGACACTTTTGTACAAGAAAACCTGTCTAACTGGTTTGTAAGACTAAGTAGAAGACGTTTCTGGAAGGGTGAATATGCTACCGATAAAATCTCTGCATACCAAACATTATACACCTGTCTTGAGACGGTAGCAAAGCTTAGTGCTCCCGTAGCACCATTCTTTATGGAAAAACTCTATAAAGACCTCAACGCTGCTACTGGAAAAGAAGATTTTGAGAGCATACACCTCGCAGAATTCCCTGTGAGCGATGCCGCTTATATAGACACTGCGCTTGAGCACAAAATGCAAAAGGCACAGATAGTAAGCTCACTAACACTCTCATTAAGAGCAAAAGAGAAGATAAAAGTACGCCAACCTTTACAGCGTATTATGATCCCTGTGCTTAATGAAAATGACAAAAATGAGATCCTAGCCGTAGCAGATTTGATTAAATCTGAGGTAAACGTCAAGGATATTGAGCTCATTTCTGATGATTCTGGGATCTTAGTGAAGCAAATCAAGCCTAATTTTAAGGTGTTAGGACCTCGTTTTGGAAAAGATATGAAGCTGGTTGCCAGCAAGATAAATTCTTTACAAGCTGAGGATATCGCAAAAATTGAGCAAGATGGAGAATTAACCGTTGAAATTAATGGGGAAAATACTATTTTGCAAGCCGGCGACGTTGAGATAACATCGCAAGATATTGAAGGCTGGCTAGTTGCGAGTAATTCTGGAGTGACCGTGGCGTTAGACGTTACTATAAGTGATGAGCTTAAAAAAGAAGGTGTGGCACGAGAATTGGTCAACCGTATTCAGAACCTGCGTAAGGACTCTGGATTTGAAGTGACAGATCGCATACACATACAGTTACAAGATGAGCCGGCAATTGCTCAAACGGTAGCTGCAAATGCAGACTATATTAAAGCAGAAACACTAGCAGATACTCTAGAAATTGTACCTACACTAAGTGAAGGGCTAGAGATTGCTTTTGACGATATAAAAACATTTTTAACCATTTCAAAACACTAGTTATGGCAAACGACACACAAGAAAGATTTGGCGATGCACAGCTCGCTGAGTTTAGAGAATTAATAGAAAAGAAGATCGAAAAAGCACAACACGATCTCGAGCTTATCAAAAGTGCTTACCTCAACGATGGTAACAACGGTACAGATGATACGTCACCGCAGTTTAAATCTTTTGACGAAGGTAGCGCGACGATGAGTAAAGAGGCAAACAGTGCACTTGCTATACGTCAAGAGAAATTTATACGTGATCTTAAAAATGCGATTACTCGTATTAATAACAAGACATACGGTATATGCCGTGTGACTGGGAAGCTTATCAACCCAGAACGTTTAAAGTTAGTTCCTCACGCTACATTAAGTATTGAGGCAAAGAATATGCAGTCATAATAGTTGTTATACTTCTATAATTAAAAAAGCGTTCTTATGAGCGCTTTTTTTATAAATCCCCTTTAGTATTTGAGTTTACGTTTGTCCATATTATTTATGCTAGTCACGATGAGTTTATATGCTCAAAAACGACTTTCACAAACTTATGATGCAACAGCTATAAAGGAGTTGTATATACATAGTAATGAGATTTTTAAAATTAAGATTACTACAGGAGAGGTAAGAGAGATTACAGTAGCGACCATTATAGATGGGGAGACCTTTGCAAGTACGATGCTTAATACTTCCACAAACGATGGCGTACTTAAAATCACTACAGGAAAGACTCCAGATTACATCCCTTTTAATGATAAACTAGCTGCCCATAAGGTAATGGCTATTGAGCTTGAGATTATTATTCCTATAGGTTTAGATGTTTCTATTTACTCAACTTTGGCAAGTGTAGACACCTATGGAAAGCTTGGCCAAGTACGCATAGATCTAGGTCGCGGGCATTTTAAGGGAGAAGAATTCCGCTTTCGCGAAAGCGGAAAAATAAACACTATATCTGGTAGTATTTATGTCTCAAGCAATCTGGTGAATGTCACCGTACAATCTAGAAATGGAAAGATTAACATCCCTCCTACTCAAGCGGATGGCCCACTGCTAGAAATCAAAAGTATACACGGTGATGTGACGGTAGTAAAATCGTTGTGAATACCCTATTTTTGTCACGTTTCAAAACTATATTATGTCGTTAAAAAAAGTTGCTCTTATTGTGTTCTTGATACTTCTAGTAGATCAAGTACTTAAGGTATATATTAAAACTAATTTTTACCTACGTGAGAGTATACAGGTTTTTGGTCTAGACTGGTTTCAGATTTTCTTTGTAGAAAATCAAGGAGCTGCTTGGGGCGTAGAGCTACCAGGTAAATATGGTAAAATCACGCTCTCACTCTTTAGACTTATTATAGCCCCAGTGATAGGATATTACTTATATAAGTCTGTAAAAAACAATGCACCAAAACTGCTGGTTATCGCACTATCACTGGTCTTTGCTGGTGCTGTAGGTAATATTATAGATTCTCTTATTTACGGATCTATTTTTAGCGCGAGCACGCCTAGCCAGATTGCGACATTTATGCCAGAAGGTGGTGGGTATGCAGATCCTCTCTTTGGAAAAGTGGTAGATATGCTCTACTTCCCTTTTATACAAGATGCTGTATGGCCAGAATGGATTCCCTTTGTAGGAGGTAAAACCTTTACATTTTTTAATGCCATATTTAATATTGCAGATATGGCAATAAGTACGGGTGTAGGTATCCTACTTGTATTTAACAAACGCGTGTTTCCTCAAGAGGAAAAAGTGACTACGGCGCAGTAGGTGCTTCTGAAAATATCTCGATCAGCTCGTTAGGACCTATAGGTTTTACAATAAAGTCTTTTACGAGGTTAAAGTGCTTAGAGCGCTCTATATCTACGGGGTTTATAGAGCTACTCACAATATACAGTGTACAGTTGTTAAGTGCAGGAAAGTCGTGCTTACTTAATTCTTCAAGAAATCCCCATCCATCCATAATAGGCATATTGAGGTCTAGTAAGATTATTTGCGGGACAGACTGTCCTTGAGGGTCTTTAAAGCTGCTTACGAAGTGATTTAACGCCTCTTCACCGTTTTTAAATACAAGTATTTCTTCAGCAAGTTTACGTATATCTATGAGCTTGGTAAGCAGGCTTACGTACATATCATCATCGTCTATGAGGCAAGCTAGTTTTATGGGGTAATTCATATATGATTGGGGGAATTAACTTAAATCTACTGTAATGTAACAATAAATTTTGAACCTTTATCTACTTTGCTTTCTACAGTAATGTCTCCGCCCATTGCTTGGACTTCATTATGTGTTAGAAAAAGTCCTAAGCCTAAAGCATTTTTATTACCGTGAAAGGTTTTATACAGTTTAAAAAGATCTTTACCGTGCTTCTCTAGATCTATACCTAAACCATTATCTCGTACCATAAGGTATTTCTTGCCATTTTCTTCATAGGTAAAGACAGTTATTTCTGGATCACGGTCTGGATGTTTGTATCGCAACGCATTAGTTATCAAGTTTTGTAATATACTTTCTAGATAAGCTTCTATGTACATCACCTCTTCTACTTCAGAAAATTCTGTGTACATAACCGCCCTACTCGCTCTAATATCTTGGCTAAGGCCAGCGACTACACGGTCATAAACGTCTTTTATAACAACAGGTTCTAATTTTGTATTTGAGATATTATGAACACTTACAATCTTATTAAGATGCTGAAGTGTAACGTCTAGGCTATTGCCTATTTTTTCAAAGTTATTTACTAACTCTATTTGATCTTCTGTAAGAGTAGATCTATCCATTAAGGCGGAAGACATTTGTAAATTGCTCACCTGTGACCTTAAGTTATGAGATATAATATGTGCAAAGTCATAGAGTCTAGAGTTATGACCTTCTATGAGCTTAAGAGATTGCTCCAGTTGTTGCTCTCTTTTCTTTTGTTCATCTATTTTTCTAAAAACTCCTCGTATACCTATAATCTCTCCAGATTCATCTCTAAGCGGTTTTCCTTTTGCAATAGCCCAGAAAATCTCTCCATTATAAGTTTGCATTTTTATTTCTGTAGAGAATGGTTTCCCTTCTGCACAACCAAAAAAGAACTCTGTTGCTCGATCTAGATGCTCTTCTGCATAAAATGTATAGCCGGACTTTAATGTGGGTACGTAATCTTTGGGGACATCCAGTATGACACGTGCCTGATGGTCAAAATGACTGGTTTTATTCTTAAAATCTACACTCCAGCCACCAGCCTCTGTTAATGCAGAAATTTCTTGATAGTAAAATTTATCAATAGAAAAAAGATCAGACTTTTCCATAGGTGATGAGTGGGTATGAGAATCTCTCCTTCTCTTCATTGTAAAGGCAGTTATATTCATAAATATGATTTGGGATTATGAATATACCAAATAAATCAAAAGAGCCTAAAAATGATACCCCTTTTTCGGTGTAATGCAGCTATTTAGCGCAATGTCTTGGCTGTTTTTTACGATTATCTCTTCTTCTGGCTCAAAAAAACTAAGCCCTACTTTTACCACATCACTCTTACATTGAGATAAAAAGCGATCATAAAACCCCTTGCCGTAGCCCACTCTGTTACCTTCTTGATCATAAGCTAGTAGAGGTATAAAAACAACATCTATATTTCTTGCAGGGATCTCGATACCGCCAGCTGGCTCTGGAATGCCATACTTGTTTACAACAATTTTTGTGCTGTCTGTAAGTAAATAATGCTTCATCGTATTGTCGTTAAAATCTGATGAAGAGAGTACAATATTCTTGTCTTTACCTCCTAAAATCGAAAGAAGAAACTCCGTGTTAATTTCGCGTAAGCGTTCTATAGGCAAGAAGATGTGATAAAACTCGTGCTCCCATATGTCTAGGCTCAATGCTTGATTTGCAATTTCAAGACTTAGTTCATCTAGCTTTTCTAGAGTTAAGGCATTACGAAGGTTTTTATACTTCTTCCTCAGCTCCTGCTTCATCTTGGTCTTCATTATGTTCTCTAGAGATATTAAAAATTGCATCACCTTGATACACAAGTGATGCCTCATTTACATTAATTACATATCCCTCATTTTTTGCCTTCACCACGTGTCTAAATTTTCCATAAGGATCTGTAATGGTTGCGATATGTTGTCCCACAGTGAGGCGCTCACCACAAGAAACTTTAGTATGTAGTAACCCTGAATATTGTGCGCGCATCCAGCGAGTGCTCTCTACGAGCACTGAGGGTTTTGGTGCTTCTGGTACTGTAAATTTATCATCAAGCATATCTAAATGATTAAGTACTCGCATTGTACCAAAAACACCTAGTCGAGCAATTTCCTTATCGCTTACTTTAGATTTACCCCCCTCAAAGAGAATGGTAGATTTATTCATTCTAGAACAAGTGGCTCTATATGATTTTGAAATTACTTTGGAGTGTAATGTAAATGGTGCATTAAAAATAGTTGCATACTTCATAGAGTCTACATCTAGCGGGTCTATACGAACTTGTGCAACGTTAAAACGAGAGGCACCTCCGGTATGGAAGTCAAGACAAAGATCTGCTACTGGTAAAATTTTCTTTACAAACTGGTAGGCAAATCTACTGGCCAGTGACCCTCTAGGATTACCAGGAAACACTCTATTGAGGTCTCTCCCATCTGGAAAAGCCCTTTTCATATCTAAAAAACCAAAAATATTGACCACTGGCACACAGATAATGGTTCCTATTTTAGGTTTATTTATCTTCTTTGCGATAAGCTGCCTTACAATCTCTACACCATTTATCTCGTCACCGTGTATGCCAGATGTAATTAATATGACAGGGCCAGGCTGTACGGCCCTTTCTATAATGATAGGCACCTCAACAGAGGAGGCCGTATATAATTTTGCAATATTAAAATTTACTGTTGCGCTCTTACCTGGTAAGATTTGCTCCCCTAGTATGGTGAGCACATTATGTTCATCTATGTGTGCCAAATGTTTTGATAATTATATGCTACGCTCTATATAACGTATGATACTCTTTGCTATATCTTTTCCAGTTGCTTTCTCTATGCCTTCAAGACCAGGTGATGAGTTTACCTCAAGTATAAGCGGCCCGCGTTCACTTTGTAGCATATCTACACCTGCTACGCCTAGTCCCATTGCTTTTGCCGCCTTGATGGCTGCATTTTCTTCTTCGTCAGATAGGGTTATAATCTCTGCAGTACCACCGCGATGAAGGTTTGATCTAAACTCACCTTCTTTACCTTGTCGCTTCATAGCTCCTACTATCTGCCCGTCTACTACAAAGGCTCTTAAATCTGCTCCCTTTGCTTCTTTGATATACTCTTGCACTATCACGCGCGCTTCTAGTCCATTAAAAGCCTCTATCACAGACTCTGCTGCATTTTTTGTCTCTGCAAGCACAACGCCCAGACCTTGTGTACCTTCAAGTAGTTTTATAATAAGCGGTGCGCCTCCTACGTGGGCAATCATCTCTTCTACATCGCGAGAGTAGTTTGTAAAAACCGTTTTAGGTAGTCCTAGCTTAGATCTAGATAAAATCTGAAGACTACGCAACTTATCTCTACTGCGCACAAGTGCCTGTGAGGTAGTGGTGGTAAATGTATTCATCATCTCAAACTGTCTCACAACAGCTGTACCATAAAAGGTAATTGATGCTCCTATACGTGGTATGACAGCATCTGCAGTTTCTAGTGTGCGATTTTTATATATTACTGTAGGCTTTTTTTTCTCAATAATGAGGTCACATTTAAGCGGGTCTATGACCTCTACACTATGGCCTCTTTTGAGCCCAGCTTCTTGCAGCCTTGCCGTACTATATAAATTAGGATTACGAGATAAAATTTTTAGATTCATTCTTTTTGAGGTTATAAGACACATCTGTAAGTGAGGTGTCTACTATGAATTTATTGGTAAGGAACTTACGACCTAGAAGTACAGGAAATCGCATATCTTCCCTAGAGGTTAGGGTGAGTGATATTTTATATGTTTTTCCATATACGGTAATCTTGCTTTGCACCTCATAACGATACTGTATCTCTCCATTACTACTGCGCACCGCAGCAATATCATAATCGCTAAAAGTCATCACTTGCCCGTTATATAAAGGGTGCTTTTTATCAAAAAATGTACAAATAAGGTTATCCTTCTCTTCCACAATGTTATGACAGTGTATGGATGAGGTATAAGCTCCCGTATCAACCTTTACATCGATATCTTGAAGTCCCAATTCTGGAAAGTCTACTTTGTCTGTGCGACCTATTATACGTTTTGGCATATGATAGCAAGGTATAAAATATGCGCTTTCTTTAAGTAGATTTTAACGTGATTTTTTATGCTTTCGCGAAAGCGTAATACCAATCATATACTATCTTTGGGTATGCCTGCTGCTCCAATAGAACTTCAACTCAAGACCCTCCCCACCAGCCCGGGGATATACCAATATTACGATAAGAATGAAAAACTACTATACGTAGGTAAGGCAAAAAATCTCAAAAAACGTGTGTTATCTTATTTTAACAAAACACACGATAACGGGCGTATACGTACAATGGTGAAAAAAATTTACGAGATGAAACACATCGTCGTAGAGACCGAAACAGATGCGCTCCTTCTGGAAAATAGCCTCATAAAAGAGTACCAACCGCGATATAATGTCTTGCTTAAAGATGATAAAAGTTACCCGTGGATTTGTATTAAAAATGAGCGCTTCCCAAGGGTGTTCCCTACGCGTAGATTAATTAAGGATGGTAGCGAGTACTTTGGCCCATACACGAGTATGAAAACGGTGCGTACACTTCTAGATTTAATAAAAAATCTTTACAAATTGCGCACCTGTAACTATGACCTATCTAAAGAAAAAGTAGACGGTGGCAAATTTAAGGTTTGTCTTGAATATCACTTAGGTAATTGCGAGGGGCCCTGCGAAAACAAGCAGTCAGAGCAAGAATATCACGAGCATATAGAGCACATACGACAGATTGTGAAGGGAGATTTTAAGGACTCTCTGGCTCGCTTTCGCGAAAAAATGAAAGCCCACGCCGAAGCAATGGAGTTTGAAGATGCACAACTTATTAAAGAAAAACTTGATATACTAGAAGGTTACCAGTCTAAGAGTACGGTTGTAAACCCAAAAATTAGTAATGTAGATGTATTCTCAATCATAAGTGATGAAGGCTACGGCTATGTAAACTTCTTACAGATAAGCCACGGTGCTATTATAAAATCACACACCTTAGAACTCAAAAAACAACTAGACGAAACAGATAAAGAACTGCTAGAGCTAGGTATTATAGAAATACAACAACGTTTTGATCATAACTCAAAAGAGATATATGTGCCATTTCCGGTAGACCTTGGCTCTAGATTTAAAATCACTGTGCCTAAGCTAGGAGACAAAAAACGCATACTAGAACTCTCTGAGCGTAACGCAAAATACTACCGTATGGAGCGTTTTAAACAAACTAAAATTGTAGATCCAGATCGCCATACTAATAGAATTATGGCACAAATGAAAGTAGACCTACGACTTAGTGAAGAGCCTAGACACATAGAGTGTTTTGACAACTCAAACATACAGGGTACAAACCCAGTTGCCGCTTGCGTGGTGTTTAAAAACGGTAAACCCAGTAAAAGTGACTACCGTAAGTTTAATATAAAAACTGTCGAGGGTCCAGATGATTTTGCAAGTATGGAGGAGGTTGTATTTAGAAGGTATAAACGCTTGCTTAATGAAGGAGAACCACTACCTCAACTCATTATTGTAGATGGTGGTAAAGGACAACTATCAAGCGGCGTAAAAGCACTAGATGACTTAGGGCTGCGTGGTAAGATTGCAATTATAGGTATAGCAAAGAGGCTTGAAGAACTGTTTTATCCTGGTGACAGTATCCCGCTATATCTTGATAAAAAAAGTGAGACCCTTAAAATCATACAACACTTACGCAACGAGGCTCACCGTTTTGGTATCACCTTTCACCGCAACCAGCGTAGTAATGCTGCACTAGGGACAGAACTAGATACCATAAAAGGTATAGGTGAAAAAACTATCGTAGATTTACTTAAACATTATAGATCTGTTTCAAAAGTAAAAACTGCTTCAAAAAAGAGTCTTACAGAGGTGATAGGGCCAGCAAAAGCAACAATTATCTATAACCACTATCACGTAAAACAATGAGAAAACTCCTCCTCATCGCAATAACGCTACTCGCCATACCTATCTATGCGCAAGATGTGCCAGAAGGTGATGTAAAAGTAGGTCTTGTGTTAAGCGGTGGCGGTGCAAAAGGACTTGCTCATATAGGTGTTCTTAAAGCTATAGAAGATGCAGGTGTGCGTATAGATTATATTGCCGGTACAAGTATGGGAGCCATCGTAGGTGGTCTTTATGCATCAGGCTATAGTGCTCAACAACTAGATTCTATTTTTACGGCGGTAAATTTTGATAATATCATTCAAGATAATTTACCTCGTAGAGCAAAAACTCCTTATGAGCGTCACGATGATGAGCGATATGCCATCACCCTCCCTTTTGACAATTTTAAGGTCTCCCTACCTAGCTCACTTAGTAAGGGACAAAACACCTATAACCTTCTCGTAAAGAACCTTGATCACGTGTCTGACCTTACAGATTTTAGTAAACTGTCCATTCCCTTTTTGTGTATCGCTACAGATGTAGAAAATGGAGAACAAGTAGTTTTAGAAGAAGGTTACCTACCAGAAGCCCTAGGTGCTAGTGGGGCTTTACCATCGCTTTTTAGCCCTGTAATGCTTGATGATAAACTCCTCATAGATGGTGGTGTGGTAAATAATTATCCGGTAAAGGAGTTACGTGATAAAGGGATGGAGATTATCATAGGAGTAGATGTACAAGATACCTTGCGGGGTAGAGATCACCTCAAATCTGCCACAGAGGTACTCTTACAGATTAATAACTATCGCACTGCAAAAGCGATGGAAACAAAAAAGAAGGACACAGATGTTTATATAAGACCCGCCATAGATGACTATTCTGTGGTCTCTTTTGATCAAGGTCGTGAGATAATAAACCTAGGGGAGACTAAGGCAAAGGAGCAGTTTCAAACTTTACAAGCTATAGGGATGAGGCAAAAACCGCTTTCGCGAAAGCGTGTTTCACCCACCATAAAAGATTCTATACAAATTGCTACCGTTAGTATTACTGGTAATGAAAAATACACACGTGCTTATGTACTGGGAAAACTTAAGCTCACACCACCGGTTAAAATTTCTTATGAAGATTTTTATAATGGATTAAATAACCTCTCTGCAACCGAAAATTTTGAAAAGATAGGCCACCGCTTACAAAATGTAGCTGGTGAAAAAGTATTGCACTTAGAGCTTCAAGAGTCAAAAAGCACACAATCATTGCGCCTTGCGTTACACTATGATGATTTATATAGAACTGCGGGCCTTGTGAATTTTACAAAAAAAAGAGTTCTGTTTAAAAATGACGTTGCCTCTTTTGATCTTATACTGGGTGACAACATCCGGTATAATTTTGATTACTATATAGACAAAGGTTTTTACTGGAGCGTAGGTCTTAAATCTTCATACACCTCTTTTGAAAAAGGCGTAAATGCCCAACTTTTTGATGCCACAGATGGGGTTTCTCTCGAAGGTATAAATCGTGTTAACCTAGGCTATCAAGATGTATCAAATAGGATATATTTACAAACCATTCTTGCAAAACAATTTTCTTTTAATATAGGTGTACAGCATAAGTTTCTTGATGTAGAAACAGAGACTGTACTACCTACTACAGAGGGAGAAACCGCTGTAATCTTTGAGAAAAGTCATATGGGTGGTGCCTATTCTCAACTCAAATATGACTCGCTTGATAACAAGTATTTCCCAAACTCTGGAGTACTATTTGATGCAGATTTTGATGTATATTTATTCTCTTCAGACTATAATAATAACTTTAGTGAGTTTGGAATTGCAAATGCAAGATTTATGTATGCTGCAAGCATTTCAGACCGTATTACTACAACTATCGAAACAGCTGGAGGGTTTAAAATAGGTGGTGCAGACACAAGATCGCTAGATTTTGTACTAGGGGGTTACGGTGCAAAGCGTGTAAATAATATCGTTCCTTTCTTAGGATACGATTACTTAAGCATACTAGGCGACAGTTATGTTAAGGCCACATTTGACATAGATTATGAGATTTTCCCAAAAAATCATATTAATGTTTCTGCAAATTTTGCAAATGTAGGGTACGACCTTTTTAATAGCACTAAGTCGTGGTTACCCCCACCAGAGTATTCTGGATACTCCTTAGGTTATGGCGCAGAGACGCTTCTAGGACCTATAATTATAAAGTATACTTACAGTCCAGAAATAAAGAGTAGTGAGTGGTTTATTAATCTTGGTTTTGAATTTTAAATCGTGCTAAGACAATAATAGCAAGGGCTAAGCGTTGTCGCACATTTATCATTTTTTTAACGATAGTGTGGTAATTTGTGGCACGTATCGTGGTTTCTCTTGATACATTGTTTAACTCAAAATCATCAATTATGAAAAACCACATCATCGCACTTTCCCTTGTTCTTGCTGCATCTTTCTCTAGCTGTAATTCTAAAACAGACATAGAAGAAGCACAAACTAATAGTAACCTCGCCGCAATTATAAATCCCAGCGAGAAGGCCACTGAAACTAATTATTATGTGACTGCAAGCTCTGGTTTATCTCTGCGCTCTGGTACTAATCTCAAGTCAAAAAAGCTGCTCGTACTTCCTTATGGTGCTCAAGTAAAGCATTTAAGTTCTCCAGAGCATACAGCTATGACACTAGGTGGCATTACGGGAGAAATGATTGAAGTAAGTTATCAAGGAGCTACTGGCTTTGCCTTTAGCGGGTATCTCACTACACTAGCACCACCTCAACCTAGTGAGACTATAAAAGATTATGCAAAACGCATAAGCACAACTGAGCACAAGGTAGATGTAATTACAAAAGCCCATAATAAAGGAGAAGATTACGGTATGACTACCTCAATAGAACTTCCAGCAAGAGACTGGAAAGAAACCTATAAGATAGCACAGCGCCTCTTTAACTTACCAAAAAGTATTCAGCCCGATTTTAACACCAAGGGTACAGTAACAATTTTAAATAAAGAAAAGAGGGAACGAACACTTACAGATGAACTTACACTTAATGTAAGCTCAAAAGGAGAATTACAGAACCTATCTTATGCATATAAGCTTAAAAACTATAAGCGCACAGTGATAATAACTAAAACAAAAAATGGCTTTCTCATTACTGAGGTAGAAGAGTCAAAGTAAAATCTTGTTGTCCATATTGATTAAAAAAGGAGCTTTAAAAGCTCCTTTTTTTTATTCTATAATTTCAACTGTTCTACACTTCAGAAACTCGTAGTGTGTTTACCATTCCTTTTTCTAGTAGTGGCATTGCTACAAGATTAATGAGCATATCTCCCTTATCTACTAGTTCTGTGTTTAAGGCAAGCTGTCTTATATCTTCTACAGTTTCATCTGTGCTTACAAACTTGTCATAAAATAATGCTTTTACCCCCCAAAGCAAGTTGAGTTGTGTAAGTATGCGCTTGTTAGATGTAAAAACAAGTATATGTGAAGACGGTCTCCACGCCGAAATTTGGAAAGCAGTATACCCACTATTAGTAAGTGTTGTAATCGCTTTTGCATCTATTTCATCTGCCATATGAGCAGCGTGATAACATATTGCTTTTGTAATGTAACGTTTAGTCTTAATGTGTGGTGGTGCTTGTGGCACTTTTATTAAGTCTGAATCTTCTACATTACGACATATAGATGCCATCTTTTGTATCACTTGTACTGGGTACTTCCCTACAGATGTCTCTCCAGATAGCATCACTGCATCTGCTCCATCCATTACAGAGTTTGCTACGTCATTTACCTCTGCACGAGTAGGTGTGAGACTAGAGATCATAGTTTCCATCATCTGGGTTGCTATGATTACTGGTATCCTTGCCTTTTTTGCCCTTAGTACTAATTGCTTTTGTACAAGTGGTACTTCGTGTGCTGGTATCTCTACTCCTAGATCGCCACGAGCAACCATAAGAGCATCACAATAAGCCACGATCTTATCTATATTTTCTACAGCCTCTGGCTTCTCTATTTTTGCAATAATAGGCACTTTATGATCTGAGTGCTCTTTGATAAGTTTTTGTAATTGCTGTAAATCTTCGGCGTGACGTACAAAAGAAAGTGCCATCCAGTCTACTTTAAGCCCTAGCGCAAAAATGGCATCTTTTACATCCTTTTTTGTAAGTGCTGGTAATGATATATCTGTATTAGGAAGATTTACTCCTTTTTTAGAACGTAGCGGTCCTCCCTGTATAACTTTTGCTTCGACCTCAGTTTTTCCATCTGTCTTTACAACTTCAAACATTAGTTTTCCATCATCAAGCAATATGCGTTCACCAGGTTTAACATCTCTAGGGAACTGCTTATAGTTCATATAAACGCGTTCCTTTGTTCCTTCAAACTCCTTTTCGGTTGAGAAGGTAATGATGTCTCCCGGGTTTACGATTACCTCTTCTTTCATTTTACCTACTCTAAGCTTTGGACCTTGTAGGTCTGCAAGTATAGAGGTGTTAAATCCAGTTTCTTCACTGAGCTCACGTATCATTGCAACGCGCTCCTTAACGTCTTCATAATCTGCGTGCGAAAAATTGATACGGAAAACGTCTACCCCGGCATTCATCATATCGAGTAAAACTTCTCTCTTACTAGTTGCTGGCCCTAGCGTAGCAACAATTTTGGTTTTTTTTCTTTTCGACATTATTCAAAAATTAAGTGTTCTTTATTCTTTAGTGCGTTTACGTCTACGTCATATGCCGTAACGATTTGCGGTATTTGATTTAAGGTTTTTAAGGTTTTTGCTTTCGCGAAAGCGTTACCATCCTCAATAACTTTTATAAAATAGTCTACTTGTTGTAGTTCTGGTATAAAATAAGCCGTTTTAAGGCTTTGTTGTGCTTCAAATAGCCCTGTGGAGACCTCTGAATTTATGGCCACCTTAGACTTGTTTGAAAACACGTAGTAGTCTATATACTGTTGCTTATCATTAAATTCAAAACAAGGATATCTTGTTGTGCTATCATATTGTGTTAATAAGAGGTCTTCGCGGGTTCTGGATAAGCGAACTTCTAAATTTTTATTAAGTAAATATGCTAGATAATAGGGCTCTAATGAACCGTGTATGGCTATGAGTGTGAAGTCATAACCAATGGAATCTTCTAAAAGAATTTTATACATTCCCATAGTGATAAAGCAAGTGAGAAAGATACAAAGAAGCATCTAAAGCAAGTGGGGGGATATGTAAAACTTACGTAAACGTTTTCGTTAAATTGGGTGTTTTTTATGATTTTAAAGGTAATGTAAATGTGACTATGGTTCCTTTACCTTCTTGAGATTCTATACTTAACTCACCGTTGTGGGTTTTTATAAACTCATTAGATAATATAAGGCCTAACCCTGAGCCTTTCTCATTACGTGTTCCTTTTTGAACTGTAGTTTCTGTAAGACTGAGTATTTTTTTTCGATAAGCATCTGTCATCCCTATCCCGTTATCTTCTATTGTAAAAATAAAATCTTGAGCTGTTTTTGAGAACTCTATGACTATGATATCATTGTCATTTGAAAACTTAATCGCGTTAGATAATAAATTTCTTATCACTGTAGCAATCATATTTTTATCGCCCTCTACTGTGCCTTTAAAACTAGATTCTAGACGTACGTTAATCCCTTTTTGCTGTAAATTATCACTATATACTTTAATTTGATCTTTTGTAATAGCTAGAATATCTAGGGGTATAGGTTCATACTTTATTTGACCTGTTTCTAGCTTAGACCACTTGAGCAAGTTATCTAGTAAGGATATGCTGTTGCGACTAGAATCTTCTAGTGAATCTATAATAGCAGCAGTTTGCTTACTCTTAAACTCTTCTTGCTTTAAAACATCCAAAAAATTTATCACGGAAGATAGAGGGCTTCTTAAGTCGTGAGCTACAATAGAGAAAAATTTATTTTTTGTAGCAACTACCTCTGAGAGTCGTTTATTTTGAGCTGCTATCATTTTGTCTTTACGCTCATAAACGTAAAACTGTATAACTAAAAATAGCATAAAGCCTAGTAAAGCTAAGTACCAAATCAAAGAGGTTATAAACATAACCATACTATTCTCTTGTGGGCGTTTATATGCGGTACTCACTACAAATTTTTTGTTATAAAAATTTACTGTGGTTGATACATATGACTCATCTGGGATGTTAAAGTTTTTAAAGTACTCTGGGTCTTCTGTTTTTGCATAACACTTTTGACCATTATAAGATTTTGCACGGTCAAAGTAATTTCCGTTTCCTGCTTGAAATCTATAGACAAAATCTTCTTTGTTTACATTCTTGTAAACACGATCTATTATAGGCGCAAACTCTGCTACGGTCGTAATATAGCCTTTAGATACTCCATTGTCATCTAGTATACCAAAACCCAACGGAAGCCCTACAATACCTTCTATAAGGTTTGTAGGATTTGATGCATAATATTTACTACTACGCATTAAAGTGTCCATCCTACTAATACCAGATTTACCAATGATTTTTTCTAAAGAAGTACCCTCCAAATTTTCAAGGGCAGCCTTTTTCATTGTAAAATCAAATTGAAAAATATGATTTGTATCTAAGTATGAAATACTAAATGGTGGAGGTATGGACAGATCGCTAAGCTGCATATCTAAGAGGTACTTTATGTCTTCCTCCTCTAGATACTCACCATCTGTGATTTCTATATATGCTTTAATGCCAGAAACAAGAGCAGCATAAGTGGTTAAAGAGCTTTGTAACTCAAATGCGGCTCTTTTATTTGCTCTATCAAGTTGTAAGTATTGTGTCTCTTCTTTTTGTTTGGCAATATTTGAAGTTACCCAGTTTACCGCAAGCGCTGTAACTAGTGCGAGTAGTGTAAATACGAGATAATATTTTTTTGGAAACTTCACTGACATAATTATGAGCATTTCTGCTCTAGAACTTAATCTGCTAAGGTAAAGATGATTACGTCGCTAATGTAGTGAAATGATTTATAAATTAAAGTCTACTGTGACTCAATTTCTCGTTGATATGCATAAAATGCACGTTTTGAGGCTATCTCTTCGGCTTTTTTCTTACTTGTAGCACGTGCCTTAGCAATAATTTTACCATCTATATGTAGACGCACACCAAAGTGCTTTACTGCATCTTGACCCGTATCTTCAAAAGTTTCAAACTTGAAAATATGTTTTTCCTTTTGACACCACTCTATAAGAACGCTCTTATAACTTATAATCCGCCCCTCTAGTTTTTCAATATCTACATAAGGCTCTATAACTCGCTTTGCTATAAACTTCTCACAGTAACGATAACCGCGATCTAGATATATAGCTCCCACAAGGGCCTCAAAGAGATTACCGTGTATGTTTGCACCAAAGTTATCTATAGGTATACTAGCCTTCACATATCTTACAAGGTTAAGATCACGCCCTAGCTCATTGAGATGTTTACGACTTACTACTTTAGATCGCATTTTTGTGAGATACCCTTCATTACCTCCTTGTACTTCATTAAAAAGGTGCGCTGCAATGACAGACCCTAGCATAGCATCCCCTAAAAACTCAAGTCTCTCATAGTTGAGAGGATTTCCATCTTCCTTTTTAAGGCCTAGAGATCTATGTGTAAATGCCTTTTCATAAATCGCAATATTTTTAGGTTTAAAACCTATAATGGATTGCATACGCATAAAAAAACTCCCGTCCTTTTCAGCACGAGAGTTAAATATTTTTTTAAACGTACTCATCTATATATTAAGCGTCTAATTTTTTAAATAATACACAAGCATTGTGCCCTCCAAAACCGAAGGTATTGCTCATTGCAACATTTACTTCTTTTTCTTGCGCTTTGTTAAGCGTAAGGTTAAAAGATGGGTCTATATTTTCATCTACAGTAGTATGATTTATAGTAGGAGGAACGAGACTGTGCTGCATTGCAAGTATTGCTGCAATAGACTCTATAGCTCCAGCTGCACCTAGTAGGTGACCTGTCATAGATTTTGTAGAATTAATATTAATATCTGCGGCGTGCTCACCAAAAACTTTTGAAATAGCCTTAAGCTCTGCAACATCTCCTAGAGGTGTTGATGTACCGTGGGTGTTAATGTGGTCTACATCTTCAGGGTTTAAACCTGCATCTCGTAAACAATTAAGCATCACTCGCTCTACACCTATACCGTCTGGATGTGGTGCTGTCATATGATAAGCATCACTTGACATACCTCCACCTAGAACCTCTGCATAAATCTTTGCACCACGTGCTTTTGCGTGTTCATATTCTTCTAGTATTAATGCTCCTGCTCCCTCACCTAGTACAAAACCATCTCTGGTTGCATCAAAAGGTCTAGAAGCCGTCTCCATATCATCATTTTTGGTAGATAAGGCGTGCATTGCATTAAAACCTCCCATACCTGCTGGTGTAACAGCAGCTTCACTTCCTCCAGTTACAATAATATCACAATGACCTAAACGTATATAGTTTAGAGCATCTATCATCGCATTTGCAGAAGACGCACAGGCAGAAACCGTTGTATAGTTAGGCCCCATAAAACCGTGCTTGATAGAGATATTACCAGGAGCAATATCTGCAATCATTTTTGGGATAAAGAATGGGTTGAACCTAGGGGTACCGTCTCCAGCACCAAAGTTTAGCACTTCGTTCTGAAAAGTTTCCAGACCACCTATACCGGCTCCCCATATAACCCCAACTCTAAATTTATCAACCGAGTCAAGGTCTATGCCCGCATCATTGATAGCCTCATCTGAGGCTACCAATGCGTACTGAGCAAATCTGTCTAGCTTACGAGCCTCTTTCCTATCAAAGAAGTCGAGAGCATTAAAGTTTTTAAGTTCACAAGCAAACCTCGTTTTAAACTTTTCTGCATCAAAATAGGTGATGGGCGCGCACCCGCTTTTCCCTGTAGAAAGTCCTTCCCAGTATTCCTGAATATTATTTCCTATCGGGGTAAGTGCACCAAGTCCGGTAACTACTACTCGCTTTAACTCCATATGTAGGGACTTATTTAGCCTCTTCTATATAAGATACTGCTTGACCTACGGTCGCAATATTTTCTGCTTGATCATCTGGAATCTGGATATCAAATTCCTTTTCAAACTCCATAATGAGTTCCACTGTGTCTAGTGAATCAGCGCCTAGGTCGTTTGTGAAGCTTGCTTCAGTTACAACTTCGTTTTCGTCTACTCCTAATTTGTCTACGATAATCGCTTTTACTCTTGATGCAATGTCTGACATAATTTTCTAATTTAAATTTTTATTTAAGTCGCAAAAATAACAAACTTTACGGTTAAACAAGTTTGCAACTCAAAAATGTGAAGGTAATTTACGGAAATATAAAAGAAGTTCCTTTCTATAACCTTCAAATAGTTACTAATATTTCTTTATTTCGCACCCACAACAGCAACAAGAAAAATGAAACGAATTGTGATTTTTGCCTCGGGTAACGGTACAAATGCCCAGCGTATTATAGAGTATTTTCGGGATCGTACGGATGCACAAGTCGTGCAAGTACTTACTAACAACCCGCGTGCCAAAGTTTTACAACGCGCCACAAAGCTAGATGTACCCGCATTAAGTTTTAGCAGAAAAGCTTTTTATAAAAGTGATGATGTACTGCATTTACTCACTGCAACAAAGCCAGATCTTATCGTTCTTGCTGGCTTTTTATGGCTTTTTCCAGAAAAAATCATTTCGGCATTTCCAGATAAGGTCATAAATATACACCCCGCGTTGCTCCCTAACTTTGGCGGTAAAGGGATGTACGGGATGAATGTGCACGAGGCTGTTTACGCTTTCGCGAAAGCGGAATACCTTAAAAATCCCACTCAAAAAATTCACACAGGCATCACCATACACAAGGTAACACCCGAGTATGATAAGGGAGATTTTTTATTTCAAGCCAAAGTTGAAGTCACTCCAGAAGACACCCCAGAAGCAATTGCCGAAAAAATACACCAGCTAGAATACACGCACTTTCCAGAGGTAATCGCAAAGTTCTTATCTTAGAGAGATGGCAAAAAAAGAAAAATTCTATGTGGTCTGGGAGGGTAAAAAACCTGGAATCTATACATCTTGGAAAGATTGCAAGGCAATGATTACTGGTTATGCTGGAGCAAAATACAAGAGTTTTGACACCTTTGCAAAGGCAAAAACCGCTTACAATGGAGACTATAATGACTTTAAAGGCTCCTCAAAAAAGAAAAAAGTACTCACCGCCGAAGAAAAAGCAACATACGGCGAGCCTAACCTCTACTCTATCGCGGTAGATGCGGCAAGCTCTGGTAACCCAGGCGTGATGGAATATCGTGGTGTAGATACTCAAACAGTAAAGCAACTCTTTCACCAAGGGCCTTTTAAACAAGGGACTAATAATATAGGAGAGTTTCTAGCGCTTGTACACGGGCTGGCTTACTTAAAAAAGATAGGTAGCGACCGTCTTATATATAGTGACTCCCGCATCGCGATAGGCTGGGTAAAAAAGAAGCATTGTAAGACCAACCTCAAACAAAGTCAAAAAAACAAAGATGTTTTTGACCTCATCACACGGGCAGAGCAGTGGCTTAAAACAAACACCTACACAACCACCATTGTAAAATGGGAAACAAAAGCCTGGGGAGAGATTCCAGCAGATTTTGGGAGGAAGTGAGAATGAACTTGAATTTGAAATCGAAGTTGAAACTAAGATTTAAACACTAACCTTTTTTAACTGCTCAATAAGCGCATCTTTATCTTTAAGACGCGCTTCATAAAGTTCTTTAATTTTCTCAGATTGCTCCTTGTTTTCTTGATAGAGGTTTTCTACTCCTTGATAACCTATTGCGTGATCACGCAAATCTTGATTATAAATTGTTTTTGAGTCTACTTCAAGCAACTCTGTAAGTGGAGTTTCAAGCACCTCAGATATTTTATATAACCGTTCTACGGTCAATTTTGTGTCGTTACGTTCTAATTTAGAATAAGCGGCTTGGCTTATATTGAGTTGGTGGGCAAGATATTCGTGGGAAATACCCTTATCTTTACGTACTTTCTTTATATTCTCTATGACTGTTTTCATAACTTTTAAGTGATATTGAAAGTGTAAAAGTAATTATTTATTTGTAAAAGTTGTAGGTAAATTTTAAAGCCTTGCGTTACTTGCTTTTGTATTTGCAAGTACATTAATGTTTAACTTTAAAAATTTGATTTATGAATTTACAAGAATTGAATCAAGCAGAGATGCTAGACACAAATGGTGGCAGCGGAATTTGGGATGCTATTGTTGGTTATGTTGTAGAAAATGTTGTAGATGCAGCAATAGACGCTTTCGAAGATACAATCGAAAACGCCGGAACTTATTATGATGCAGATCCTTGGGATCGAGTTATCTAAAAACAAAAGATATAAGGAGATTTAAACTATATAAATCTCCTTATTTTATTAAAAATTATAGATATGAACATATCTTATAAGTTTATTTTCAAAAATATTGCCACTTCGATATTTTTAAGTCTATTAATGGTGGGAATCTTTTTCGTTTGTGGAATTGAGTCTCAAATTAAACAGAATGTAGTTTCAGATTTTTACTTATATTTTTTCAAAATAGTGATTATTTCGCCTATCATAGAGACATTTCTTTTTCAGTTCTTACCATTAGAGTTTCTTAAAAGAATTTTATATCGTAAATTCTTAATTCTGGCTATATGCTCGTTTATCTTTGGAATTTTTCATTTCTTTAACGATTTCCTTATTCAAGAATTTATAGTTACATTCATTTTAGGATGGGTTTTTAATAATTCTTATCTAGTAGTTCAACAAAAAAGACAAAATGCATTTTTATCTGTTGTTTTAATTCATTTAGGTTACAACCTGTTTGTTTTTACGATCCAATTTATTAACATCAACTCCTAGTTGATAGCTTGGATATTTTGAATTAATATTTACCTCTACAAGATTATGCCTTATTGGACACCCATTTACTAAGTTGTAATGCTTATGTTGATTTAGGAAACAACTATTAACCTCAATGATTTCATCTACTTTACTTAATAATATTGAAAACCTCAAATCAAAGAATATTATCAAGGGGTTGTCGCTTTACGTAGTATTAGTTGTAGTCGTTCTTTTATGTTTTGCAATTTTACCATATATCCACTTAAATATCACCTCTCAGAATCCAGCATTTATAAGAAGTGCTCTTAAAAAAACAACCATTCAAATAGGTACTACGGGAAAATTAAAACGGCTCTCCATTAAAAACAACAACACTTACATCGCTGGCGACACCCTCGCTATTGTCTCACAAGACCTACTCGAATCTTCACAAGTACTTAACGATAGCCTGTACAATTTCAACCAAGACTATTTACTAGATATTACACAATTACTAAACAAACAATTTAAAAATTTAAGAACAACCACAGCTCAAAAAGAATACAATACCTACAAAGCAAGAAGCGCAGGGCTATATAGCACGTACTCCTTTGCAAAAAAACAGCACGACCGTCAAAAAGTTCTTTTTGAAAAAGAAGTGATCGCACTATCTGTGTATGAGCAATATGTTTTTG